>CAISGR010000120.1 GCA_903884945.1 uncultured bacterium | reverse complement strand
TCGTTGCCTGCCTGATCGCGATCGGCTGGATCTTCAGAACCGGATGGCGGCTGAAGAACTGACGTCGCAGCGCAGCGGTGGTCACTTCACCACCGGCAGTTCGATCTGCGAGCCCGCGCAGACCTTCTGCGTCGCCTTCGTGAAGTCGCTTGCCTTGGCGCGCATGATGTTGGGCACGAATTTCTGCGGATTGCGGTCAAGCATCGGGAACCAGCTCGACTGGACCTGCACCATGATGCGGTGGCCTTTGAGGAATACATGGTCATGCTCGCGCAGGGGCACATCCCACGCGACTACCCTGTCCGGCACCAGCGCCTGGGGCGCGGTGTCGCTGGCCAGGAAACGCCCGCGACGTACGTCCATCGCGATCGGCAACTGATAGCCGTCGAGCGATTTCGCATAGTCGCCCGGCGCCAGCTGATCGGGGTTCTTCACATAATTGTCCGGAAAGACATCG
Source organism: uncultured bacterium (assembly GCA_903884945.1). GTDB lineage: Bacteria > Pseudomonadota > Alphaproteobacteria > Sphingomonadales > Sphingomonadaceae > Sphingomonas. The sequence continues at coordinate 24,223 of CAISGR010000120.1, read as the reverse complement.
ATCAGCTTCACCACGAAATCGCTGTCGGTACCGCTGGTCGATGCCATCAGCTTCGCGGCGATGCTGCCCGTTACCGTGATGTTCGCTGAAAGAGGCTCGCTCATATAGCTCAGCACGTCCGGGCGGCCGCCGAGGAAGCGCTGATCGGCTGCCTCCCACCATTGCCAGTCGGGGCTGAGATAGGTGCCCGACATCGGCCGCTGGCGGAACGGCACCGGGTTGGCGGGGTCCGAGACATAATCGCGGCAGCCCTCGCCCGCGGCGGGTGCGGTGAAGGAAAGCGAGCCGTCGGCGCGCAGGAACAGGGCGGTGACGGTCGCGCCGGCCGGCGGCCAGCTCTTGTAATCATGCCAGGTCCAGCTTCCGCTCTGGAAGCTCTTCACGCCGGTATCGGGACGGGTACCCTTGCCGTGGAGCCAATAGGCGAAGAAGGGCGCCTCGATCTTCTCCTGGAACTGCTGGCCGCTCTCCACGCCATAAGGGATCGGCCCGAGATTATCGGCCGGCCTGCGCCAATAGCCGTGGCTCCACGGCCCGGCGACCATCGTCGCGAGGTGATCGGGGTCGTTCCGCGCCTGCTTGAAATAGATCTGCCAGGAACCCCAGGGATCCTCCTGGTCCCAATAGCCGGCGACGTTGAGCGTCGGGACCACCGTCTTGCCGAGCGAATCGCTCCAGCGCTGATCGGTGTAGAAGCTGTCATGGTTGGGATGGTCGAGCAACGCGGTGAACATCGGCACCCGGCCCTTGAAGTGGAGCTTGTCGATATTCTCGACCGGCCCGATCTTCAGGAACCAGTCATAGGTGTCGTAGCTGTCGTAATTGAAAGTGGCGTTGTCGGTCTTGTCGATCTGGAGCGAGGAAACCCAGTCGGTGGCGTAAGTGAGGCGGAGCGCGCCGTTGCGATGGAGGTCGTCGCTCTTCCAGTAATCGATCCATGCCGCCTGCGGGCTGACCGCCTTCAGCGCCGGATGCGGATGAGCGAGCGCGACGGCCGCGGCGAAGCCGGGATAGGAGACGCCCCACATCCCGACCTTGCCATTGTTGTTCGGCACGTTCTTCACCAGCCAGTCGATCGAATCATAGGCGTCGGTCGCTTCGTCGACCGCCTTCGGGTCGTTCGGGTGGACCGCGGTGGAGAGGGTGAAGACGCCGTCGGACTTGAAGCGCCCACGCATCGATTGCTGGACGAAGATATAGCCGTCCCGGTCGAGCGCCGCCCAGGTCTTCGGAACCGACGTCGGCGGCGTGAGGCTGACGCCATAGGGCGTGCGCGAGAAGAGGATCGGGAGCGGCCCGGTCTGGTTGCGCGGGCGCAGGATGACGGTCTGCATCCTTGCGCCGTCACGCATCGGCACCATCACCTCTTCGAAGAGATAGGGCGATTGCGTCGCCGGTTCGGTAGTGGCGGGGACCGCCTGGGGGCGTCCGGCGAGAACGGGCGTTGCTGCGCCGATCAGCAGCGCGGCGATTGCGCAGGCGGACTTCAGATGATGCACGACAATCTCCGTGGCTGGACGCGCGACATCTCAAAGGCCTGCGAGGCGGAAGTCAATCGGGAGCGGCAGCGGCGGCAAGCCGGGTGGCCCGCGCATGGCACTTTATCGCGGCTGAGGAGTTCAGTTCGCAATCGTATCTATGCGATTCCGGATTTCAGGAGAGTTTATGAAGATCATCACCTTGTGCAGCGCCGTAGCGCTTGCAGCGATCAGCTGCGCGCCGCTGGCCGCGCAGCGTCCGCAAAATTGGCAGAATGGCACGACCGCCGGCAACGGCTGGGACCGTGAGGCCTTCTGGCGTGGCGCACCCGAGGGGCCGCGCGAGCGCATCGCCTTTCTGCAGCAGCGCATCGATCGCGGCATCGCCGACGGCAGCCTCAATCGCCGCGAAGTGCGCGACGTGCAATATCAGCTCAACCGCATCCGTTCCGACGTTGCCCGCCAGCGCGGCCGGATGACGCCCGAACGGCGCGACATGATCAACCGGCGCCTCGACGACCTGAGCCAGCGGGTCCGCTGGGCGCGCAACAATGATCGCGGCGGTTATGGCAATGGCCGGAACGACTATAATGGCACGGCCGCGCGCGACGACGATCGCCGCTTCGCGACCGACTATGATGCGTCGCGCTACTATCGCGACGACCCGCGCTACACCGAGCGCCAGCTGACGTCGCAGGATCAGGTCTATCGCGGGTCGGACGGGCGCTATTATTGCAAGCGCAATGACGGGACGACCGGGCTGATCATCGGCGCAGTCGGCGGCGGTATCCTGGGCAATATCATCGATGGTGGGCACAACCGCGCGGCAGGAACGCTGATCGGCGGTGCGCTCGGCGCGCTGGCGGGCAAGTCGATCGACCAGAACAGCAACGTCCGCTGCCGCTGATCGCTTTCGAAGTGACCTGAACGGGCCCCGCCGGAGCATCCGGCGGGGCCCTTTTCGTATCCGGGTGTCAGGCGCTCGGATCGATCAGATATTTCTCCCCGGTCGTCTTGCGCTGATAGGCGCGCACGATCTCCGGGCGCAGCACATCCGCGAGGCTGATTGTCGCGCTATAGTGGCTGGCGAAGGTCGTGGTCAGTTCGTCGGCCACGCGCTGGCGGAGCCGCGCGGTGACCTCGCGGCCGGCCTTTTGCAGGAACGGCGTCAGCAGCCAGCCGCCGAGGCTCCACGACATGCCGAAGGCGCGGTCGAGGATGGTCGGTCCCAGATCGAGCGCGCCATAGATATAGACCTGCTTGAAGGTCGTGGAGCCGTAGCGGCTGTAGCTCGCAGCATTGCGGTTGGCGGCGGCTTCCATCGCCGTGAGGATCTGGCCGGCGAGCTTGCCGCCGCCGATCGCGTCGAAACCGAGCGTCGCGCCGGTCTCGGCGATCGCGTCGGTCAGCGTCGTGGTGAAATCGGGGGCGGTGCTGTCGACAATATGCGTCGCGCCGATCGCGCGCAGGATCGCCGCCTGTTCCTCGCTGCGCACGATGTTCACCAGCGGGATGCCGTCGGCGAGGCAGATGCGATTGAGCATCTGGCCGAGATTCGAAGCGGCGGCGGTGTGGACGAGCGCCTTGTGGCCCTCGGCCTTCATCGTCTCGGTAAAGCCGAGCGCAGTGAGCGGATTGACGAACATCGAGGCGCCGTCCGCCGCGCTTGCCCCTTCGGGCAGCGCGATGCAGTCGCGCACGGGCAGCTTGCGATACTGGGTGTACATCGCGCCGCCGAGCATGCCGACCTTCCTGCCGAGAAGCGCGGTGGCGTTCTCCCCGGCCTGCACGACGGTGCCCGCGCCTTCGTTGCCCACCGGCATGGATTCGTCCAGGCGCGCGGCCATGGCCGGCATGCGCTGCGGCGGGATGGAGGCAGTCAGGGTCGGGCGATCGGCCGTTCCGCCCGCCGCCATGGTCGACAGGTCCGCCGGGCCGAGCAGCAGCCCGAGATCGGAGGGATTGATCGGCGATGCCTCCACCCGCACGATCACCTCGTCGGGACCGGGCGGATCCAGCGTGACCTCGACGAGATCGAGCCGCAGCTCGCCGCCGCTGGTGACCGTCGACCGCAATTCCAGCCCCGTCAGTGACTCGCTCACATTCGCTCTCCTTGATTGTCGGTGCGGTCTGCTCCGGCGGGCGGCTGGGGGTCAACCGTCTTGTGCGGCGCCGTCGCGCACCCCGACAAGGCGGTTGCAGCGGAGAAGCGCGCCCGCGATAACGTTACGCGGTCGACTCAATCGATCCGGGGGGATTGCCATGGTCAGCTTCTTCATGCGCCGCACCGCCACGCGCGTCGCCGCGCTCGCAGCGTTCGCCCTGGCGGGTGGGCTGCAGGCGGAGACGATTACCATTTCGGGGCGCTTTCCGGCGCAGAACCGCGAGGCAAGCTATTTGCGGCGGCTGGCGATCGATCGCTTTTCCGGGCGCGACGGCGAACAGCTTGCCAATGCGATCGGCAGCGCGCTCGCGCAGGCCGAGAATGGCGGCGGGCGGCACTTCACCCTGCTCGGCGCGGGCGGCGTCGGGCCGGCGCGGGCGCAAGGCGTGATGAGCGGATCGGCCACGTCGGACTGGGAGGAGCACCGGGTGCAGCTGACCCGCAATCGCTGCGTCGAGCGCGCCGCGCCGAAGGAGGGCGAACGCGAGGGAGAGTGCACCAAGCACGCCGATGTGCCCGTCCCCTGCACCGAGCGGACGACGAGCCTGACGGCCTCGCTGCGCATCGTGCGGACGGCCGACAGCGCGATCGTCTATACTACGACCAAGCCGCGCAGCGAGACGGTGAGCTGGTGCCCCGGCGAGAGCCCGCCGAACAGCGCCGAGGACACGATCGCGCGGATGATCGACGGGATCGCCGGCGAGGTGCGCGGTGAGATCGCGCCGCATGGCGAGACCTACAAGATTCGCTTCCGCGAAGATCGTGCCGGCCTGTCGAAGGAGCTCGGCACCCGCTTCAAGGATGTCGTCAAACTGTCGCAGCGCGATGTCGTGGCGGCCTGTACGGCCTGGTCCGAAATCGACACCGCCCAGCCCGGGCAGCTCTCGACCGTGTTCAACCTCGGCTTATGCGCCGAGCAGCGCGGGGATTATCCGGCGGCCCTGGCCCAGTATCGGCGCGCGGCGGCAATGAAGCGCGCGGGCGACATCAGCACGGCGGTGGACCGGGCACAGGCGCTGATCGCCGGCGCGGAGGACGAGGCGCGGTTCCGGCGGCGCTGAGCCGGTCAGAGCGCGCCCGGGCGCACGATGCGCATGACGCCGCCCGGATCGAGGATCACGATCCAGTCGAGCGCCCGGATGTCCTTTCCGGCAGCGCAATGCGCCGTCCAGGCGCGATGCCCCTCGACCGGCGCATGGGTTTCCGAGCCGGTCAGTGCCGGGCAGTCGCCGCCGGCGTCCTTGATGGCGCGGGCCAGGACGCCGTCGCGCTGCTTCGCGGACAGCGCATCGATCCGCCTGGCGTAATAATCGGGCGCCTCGGGCGTCGCGGCCGGGGTCGCGACCACCGCATTGTCCCGGGGCGACGACTGGTCGCACCCGCCAAGGGCGAGAAGGACCAGCGCGGAGGCGAGGGCTGCGGTCTTCATCGATGCGGACTCCGATAGGGCGATGGCCGTTTTTGCCACAGCCACGGCACCGCGGAAAGGGCGGCTCAGATCCGGTGCTCGCCCTTGACCCAGCGCACGGTGCCCGAGCTGGCGCGCATCACGACGCTCTCGGTGGTCATCACGGTCGCCTTGCGCTTCACCCCGGCGAGCAGCGAGCCGTCCGTGACGCCGGTCGCGGCGAAGATGCAGTCGCCCTTGGCCAGCTCGGTGAGATCATACTGCTTGTCGAGGTCGACCACGCCCCATTTGGCGGCGCGGGCGCGCTCGTCATCGTTGCGGAAGATCAGCCGGCCCTTGAACTGGCCGCCGACGCAGCGCAGCGCCGCGGCCGCCAGCACGCCTTCGGGGGCGCCGCCGGAGCCGAGATAGATATCGATCGTGGTCTCGGGATTGGTCGTCGCGATCACCCCGGCGACATCGCCGTCACCGATCAGCATGATGCCGCAGCCGAGCGCGCGAAGCTCGGCGATGAGCTTTTCGTGGCGCGGGCGATCGAGCACGCAGGCGATGATATCGGAAGGATGGACCCCCTTGGCCGCCGCCAGCGCAGTGACGTTCTCGGTCGGCGTCCGGTCGAGATCGATCAGGCCTTCCGGATAGCCCGGGCCGATCGCGATCTTTTCCATATAGACGTCGGGCGCGTTGAGCAGGCCGCCCTCCTCGGCGATCGCCAGCACGGCGAGCGAGTTGGGGCCGGCCGTCGCGCAGATCGTGGTGCCTTCCAGCGGATCGAGCGCGATGTCGATCTTGGGACCCCGGCCGATCGCCGAGCCGACCTTCTCGCCGATGAACAGCATCGGGGCCTCGTCGCGCTCGCCTTCGCCGATCACGACCGTGCCGTCCATGTACAGCTCGTTCAGCGCCTCGCGCATCGCCTCGACTGCGGCGGCATCCGCCGCCTTTTCATCGCCGCGACCGACAAGCTTCGACGCGGCGATCGCCGCCGCTTCGGTGACGCGGACCATTTCGAGCACGAGGACGCGATCGAGAACCTTGCTGGCGGTGGTCATGTGGCGTGGAATCCCCTCAGATGTTGCGGGCGGGATAGGAGCGGGTTGTGACGTTGTCGAGACTGCGTTCCGCTATTCGCCGCGTGCTTGTGAATACGGAAGAACCCGTCAGCCCCTGGGCGGCTTGATTTCAAAGAGCAGGGGCCAGTTCTTGCCGGTTACGAACAGGCGACGCCGCTTTTCGTCCCAGGCGATGCCGTTGGCGACGGCGTCGGGGTCGGTCGGGCGGACGGTGCGCACGATGTCGGTCAGGTCGATCCAGCCGACCACCTTGCCGGTCGCGGGATCGATGCGGGCGATGTCGTTGGTGCGCCAGATATTGGCGAGGATCTCGCCATCGACATATTCGAGTTCGTTGAGCTGATCGAGCGGCTGGCCGTTGGCGGTGACGGCGAGGCGGCGGCGCTCCTTCATCGTGGCCGGATCGAGGAAGCGCAGCGAAGCGCTGCCATCCGACATGATGACCGACTTGCCGTCGCTGGTCAGCGCCCAGCCTTCGCCGCGATAGGTGAAGTGGCCGAGCTTGCGGAAGCCGTCGAGCGTCCAGCGAAAGCCGATATGATGCTGCCAGGTGAGGCTGACGATCTGCCTGCCGACGGGCGCGATGCCCTCGCCGAAATAGGGCGGGGGCACGGTGATGCTGCGCACCGGCCTGCCGGTCTCCGGATCGACCTTGCGGATGGTCGATTGCCCGACCCGGCCCGTGCTCTCGTAGAGATAGCCGTCCTTGTAGAAGAGGCCTTCAGTGAAGGCATCGGGATCATGCGGCAGCGTCCGGACGACCTGCGCCGCCTCGACCGGCAGTGCCTGCGGCGCCGGCGCGGCCGCAAGCAGCAGGAGCAGGACGGCGAGCCGGCGCATCAATCGCGCAGCAGTTCGTTGATGCTGGTCTTGGACCGGGTCTGCTCGTCGACGCGCTTGACGATCACGGCGCAGTAGAGCGACGGCTTGCCGTCCCCGCCGCCCATGCTGCCGGGCACGACCACCGCATAGGGAGGCACCTCGCCGCGGAAGACCTCGCCGGTGGCGCGGTCGACGATCTTGGTCGAGGCACCGAGATAGACGCCCATCGAGAGCACGGCGCCCTCGCCCACACGGACCCCTTCGGCGACCTCGGAGCGCGCGCCGATAAAGGCGCCGTCGCCGATGATGACGGGGCCGGCCTGGAGCGGCTCGAGCACGCCGCCGATGCCGGCGCCGCCCGAGATATGGACGTTGCTGCCGATCTGCGCGCAGCTGCCGACCGTCGCCCAGGTATCGACCATGGTGTTCTCGCCGACCCAGGCGCCGAGATTGACGAAGCTCGGCATCAGCACGGCGCCCTTGCCGATGAACGCGCCGCGGCGGACGATCGCGCCCGGCACGGCGCGGAAGCCGGCCTGGCGGAACTCGCCGCCGCCCCAGCCCTCGAACTTCGAGGGAACCTTGTCCCACCAGTTGGCGCCGCCCGGGCCGCCGGCGATCTCCGCCATGTCGTTGAGGCGGAAGGAGAGCAGCACTGCTTTCTTGAGCCACTGGTTGACGCGCCAGCCGCCTTCGCCGTCAGGCTCGGCAACGCGCGCCGCGCCCGAATCGAGCTGGGCGATCGCGCTCTCGACCGCGTCGCGGATCGCGCCGCGCGTATCGAGGTTCACCGTGTCGCGCGCATCCCAGGCTGCTTCGATCGTTCCCTGCAAGTCGCTCATGCCTTCTCCAATATCTCTTCCAGCCAGTGCCGGAGATCGTGCGTCGTGAAATCGATATAGCTGCGATCCATGTCGGGCGTCTGCTCGGAGCCGTTGTCGACCCAGACGGTCGTCATCCCGATCGCCTTGGCCGGCTTCAGGTTGCGCGCCATGTCCTCGACGAACAGGCTCTCGGCGGGATCGATGCCGAAGGCGGCGCAGAGGCCGGCATAGGCCGATTCCTGCGGTTTCGGCTTCAGGTCCATCGCATGGATGTCATGGATCGCCTCGAAGCTGGCGCCGAGCCCGAGCCGGTCGAGCACGCGGCCGGCATAAGGCGTATCGGCATTGGTGAAGACGATCTTGCGCCCCGGCAGCTTGGCGATCGCGGCGGCGAGGGGCAGATTCTCCTCCAGCACGTCCATCTCGATATCATGGACGAAATCGAGGAACTGGTGCGGATCGACCTGATGCTCGGCCATCAGCCCGGCGAGCGTGGTGCCGTGGCCGTGGAAATATCCCTTCTGGATGCGCCTCGCCTCGACCAGGTCGCAGCCGAAACGATCGGCGATATAGGCGCCCATCTTGCGGTCGATCTGCTCGAACAGGCGGGCGCTCGCCGGATACAGCGTGTTGTCGAGATCGAAAATCCAGTTGCGGATGGGTTCGAGACGCGCGAGCATGGTGCCGGGCTCTAGGCGCGCGTCGCGCCGGGGGCAAGGCAAGTGGACGGGTACGGGGGCGTGTCGTCAGGCAGCGGTGACGTAAAGGAAAACAACGCAAGCCGCGCTCCTTGCCGAACGGGTGGGAACCAACATGACTGCAATCATCAAGCCGCACCTGTTGCGGTCGACCGCGCTTGCCTGGCTTCTGGCGGCCAGCGCCTGCAGCGGCGGTGGTGGGGGCGGCGGGGTCGGCAGCACGCCGACGCCGACCCCTGCGCCCGCACCCGCGCCTGCACCAGCCCCGACGCCTACGCCCACGCCCACGCCGGTTCCGACCCCCACGCCGACCGGCTATGACACGGCGGAATATCGCGCCACGGTAGGCGCGGTTTCGGCCAATGCGCTCGCCGCCTATCAGGTGGCTGCGACCGGGCTCGGCATCAAGGTCGCGGTGATCGACAGCGGCATCGACCTGCAGAGCCAGGAATTCGGCGACCGCATCTCCGCCGCATCGGCCCCGGTCGCGGGGAACGCCACGATCGACGACGAAGGCGGCCACGGAACTGCCGTCGCCTTCACCATCGCCGGCCGCCGGAACGGCGCGGGGACGCACGGCATCGCCTTCGATGCGACGCTGATCGTGGCGCGGGCCGATACGCCGGGGAGCTGCGCGGACAGCTCGGGCGATGGCTGTTCGTTCGGGGACAGCGCGATCGCGAAGGGGATCGATCTCGCCCGGACCAGCGGCGCGCGCGTCATCAACATCTCGCTCGGCGGCGAGGCGGCGAACAGCATCGTGATCGACGCGGTCAACCGGGCCACCGCGGCGGGCATCATCATCGTCGTCTCGGCCGGCAATGACTATGACACGCATCCGGACACGGCGGTCGACCCCGATCCCTTCGCGCAGTTCGCCAACCTGGCGCAGGCACGCGGCCTGGTGATCATCGCCGGCTCGGTCGGCGCGAACAATGCGCGCACGCCCGGCGGGGACGCGATCTCCGCGTTCAGCAACCGCGCGGGCAATTCGATCGCGCATTACCTGACGGCCGTCGGCGAGTCAGTCCGCGCCCCGGGCCTGAACGACACCGCCTTCTCCTGGAGCGGCACCTCCTTTTCCGCCCCGCAGATCGCCGGCGCGGCGGCCCTGCTCGCCCAGGCCTTTCCCAACCTGACCGGCGCGCAGATCGTCGACATCCTGTACCAGTCGGCACGCGATGCCGGGGCGGTCGGCGACGATGCGATCTATGGCCAGGGCGTGCTCGACCTGACCAAGGCGTTCTCGCCGCTCGGGACGAGCTCGGTCGCCGGCACCCATTCGGTGGTGTCGTTCAGCCTCAACGCCATGCTTTCCGCCCCGATGGGCGATGCGCGCCAGGGCGCGCTGGGGACGGTGATCCTGGACGGATACAAGCGCGCGTTCGCGATCGACCTCGCCACCACGATCGACCGCAGCGGCCCGGCCCGGACGCTGACCGGCATGCTGCAATCGCAGCAGCGCAACTATTCGGCCGGGCTCGGGGGCATGACGGTCGCCGTCACGATCGCGCCGGTATCGGGCGGCGCCAGCGTATCGCGGATGACGCTGAGCGGCGGCCAGGCCGAGCAGGCCCGCGCGATCGCCGGCATCGTCACCAGGCGGATGGGCTCTGACGCGTCCTTCGCGATCGGCTTTGCCGAGGGCGGCGCGACGCTGACCGCGCAGCTCGCCGGACGCGCGGAGCCGGCCTTCCTCGTCGCCCGCGATCCGTTGCAGAGCCAGGGGTTCGACAGCAGCATCCAGGGATCGACCGCGGTGCGCCAGCAATTCGGGGCCTTCGGGCTGACCGCGGCGGTCGAGAGCGGCAAGGTGCTGACCCGCAATGCGGATGCGATGCCGGCGCTGCAGAGCCGCTATCTCCGCTCCGGCTATGACCGCGCATCGCTGGCGCTCGACCGGCGCCTCGGCGGGCTGCGGCTGGGGCTCACCGGCACGCGGCTGGCGGAGTATGACACGGTGCTGGGCGCGCGCTTCGGCGATGCGCTGGGGGCGACGCGGGCGACCAGCTGGTTCCTGGATGCCGCCGCGCGCTGGGACATGGGGGCGGGCTGGATGATCGGCGGATCCTACCGGCAGGGCTGGACACTGGCCGATGTGCGCGGCGGGCTGACCGGCACCGGCCTGATCAGGACGAACGCCTTTGCGGGCGATATCGGCAAATATGGCGTGCTCGGCCGGTCCGACAGCATCGGGCTGCGCATCGCCCAGCCGCTGCGCGTCGCGCGCGGCGGCATCGATCTGAGGCTGCCGACCTATTATGACTACGACACGCTGAGCGTGACCCAATGGTCGACCCAGCGGCTCAACCTCGCCCCGACGGGCCGCGAGATCGACATGGAGGCGCGCTATGGTTTTCCGGTCGCCGGCGGGGCGGTCCAGACCAATCTGTTCCTGCGCAAGGCCCCCGGGAATTTCGCCGCCCTGTCCGACGATATGGGCGGGGCGATGCGCTATTCGGTAGCGTTCTGACCCGCCCGGCGGCGCCCGGATTTTCCCTGTTTTCGGCCATTAACAGGGAAATTTTTCTTTTTTCGGCCGGTACTGCGACGATTCAGGCGGATATTCATACGTGATAACAAGGGGATAGATGGAAATTCCCTGTTATCAGGAACAGGGAATTTTCTATCAGGAACAGGGAATTTCGCCGCGTAACAGGGAATTTCCGGCGCCGGCTTTCGGAAGCCACCTGGCAGATATTCGTCGTGAGAAAGAGCAGGGCCGGCATCTGCCGGTGATCCGTTCCGCGCCACCCTGCAGCGATTCGCCCGGCGGTTGAATCGACGGGGCGCCGGGAAGAAGCATTATCTGGCTGGCGGAAAGGATTGATTGGCGCGGGCGGCGTGCCAGGGGCTTTCCCTTGCCTCCGGCGCACCCCATTTTGCCGGCATGACAGACTATTCCCTGCTCGATCTCGTCCCCGTCACCGAAGGCGGGAGCGTGGCGCAGTCGCTGGCGAACGCAGCCGATCTCGCCCGCCATGCCGAAAGCCTCGGCTTCAGCCGCTACTGGGTCGCGGAGCATCACGGCATGGCCGGGATCGCCAGCGCGGCGACCGCGGTGGTGATCGGGCATGTCGCGGCGGCGACCGAGAGCATCCGGGTGGGGGCGGGGGGCATCATGTTGCCCAACCATGCCCCGCTGGTGATCGCCGAGCAGTTCGGCACGCTCGACGCGTTGTTTCCGGGGCGGATCGACCTGGGGCTCGGCCGCGCGCCGGGATCGGACCAGATCGTGGCGCGCGCGCTGCGGCGGACGCTGGACAGCGACCCCAACGCCTTCCCGCAGGATGTGGTGGAACTGCAGAGCTATTTCGCCGACGACGGGCAGACCGGCGTCCGCGCCACGCCCGGCGCCGGCGCCGACGTGAAGCTGTGGATCCTCGGATCGAGCACGTTCGGCGCGCAGCTCGCGGCGATGCTCGGGCTGCCCTATGCCTTCGCCTCGCACTTCGCGCCCGATGCGCTGGGCCAGGCGATCGCGATCTATCGCCGCGATTTCCGGCCGTCGAAGGTGCTGGCGAAGCCGCATGTGATGGCGGGGTTCAACGTGTTCGCGGCGGAAACCGACGAAGCGGGCGAATTGCTGGCGAGTTCGCAGCAACAGGCGTTCGTCGCGCTGCGTACGGGCAATCCGGGCAAGCTCAAGCCGCCGGTGGCGAACTACCGGGCATCGCTCGGGCCGCAGGGCGAGCGGATCCTCGACCATGTGCTGCAATGCTCCGCGGTCGGCAGCCCTGCGACGGTGGCGCGCGGGATTGCCGCGTTCATCGAGCGGACCGGAGTGGACGAGCTGATGATCGCGAGTTCGATCTACGACCATGAGGCGCGCAAGCGCAGCCTCACGATCACGGCCGAGGTGATGCAGGAGCTGAAGGTCGCGGCGTAATCAAGTCCTCCCCCGCGACGCGCGGGGAGGATTAGTTGGCCGCCGGCAGCCTGAGGCGCACCAGCAGGCCGCCCAGATCCTCGCTCTCCTCGAGGCTGACCGTGCCCTCGTAGATCTCCGCGACGTCGCGCACGATCGCGAGGCCGAGGCCGGTGCCGGGCTTGCCCGTATCGAGGCGGACGCCGCGATCGAAGATGCGGATGCGTTCCTCCTCGGGAATGCCGACGCCGTCGTCCTCGATCAGGAACTCGACGAATCCGGCCTGTGCCCCGACCGTCACGAACACGCTGCCGCCGCCATATTTCGCGGCGTTTTCAATGAGATTGCCGAGCATCTCGTCCAGGTCCTGGCGCTCGACATGGACCTGGAGATTCTTCGGCCCGGTGACGTCGATGCGGACGTGGCGATACAGCCGCGCGACCGCGCGCTCCACCGATTCAAGGCTCGGCCAGACATCGGCGCGGCTGTGCGCCGAGCCGCGCCGGCCGACGGCGCGGGCGCGGGCGAGATGATGGTCGACCTGGCGGCGCATCGTCCGCGCCTCGCGGATCACCGTCTCGCCGAGATCGTCGGCCTGGGCGGTGGCGGCGTTCATGATCACGGTGAGCGGCGTCTTGAGCGCATGGGCGAGGTTGCCAGCGTGGCGGCGCGCTTCCTCCGCCTGCTTCTCGTTATGCTCGATCAGCGCGTTGAGTTCCTCGACCAGCGGCGCGACTTCGTTGGGCATCGCGCGCTCGACCTGGCGCGACTTGCCGGCGCGCATCCGCGCAATCTCCTCCCGCACGCGGCGCAGCGGCCAGAGCCCGTAAAAGGTCTGCAACGCCGCCATCACGATCAGCCCGAGCGCGAGCAGGAGGAAACTGCGGACCAGCGTGCGCCGCAGGGCGCTGATCTGCGCATCGAGCCCGTCGCGGCTCTGCGCGACCTGGAAGCGCCAGCGCACCGCCGAGCCGGGCAGCTTCACGTCGCGTTCGAGGATGCGCAGCTTCTCGTCGCCGAACTGCTGGCTGTCATAGGCGTGCACGCCGAGATCGGTATGGGCGGAGCCGAAGGCCATCCGGCGATCCCAGAGCGAGCGGGACGGGAAGGGTTCGTGGTTCCGCGCGCTGACCTGCCAGTAGAGCCCCGAATAGGGCTCCAGGAAGCGCTGGTCGGCGGGCTCGCGGTTGAACACCACCTCGCCCTCGGGCCCGATCTCCGACGAGACGATGAGCGCGGTGAGGACATATTCGAGCTGGTCGTCGAAATTGCGCGTGACGGCGGTCGTGAGCACGCGATCGAGCGCGAAGCCGCCGCCGGTGAGCAGCAGCAGGATCCAGCCCGCCGCGATCAGGATCATGCGCCGGCTGAGCGAGCCGGTGGTGCGCAGCTTCGGATAGACGCTGGCCGCGCGCCCGTCGGGCATCACCGCCGATATGGGCGCGGTCGCCGGGGCCGGGGCAGGGACGGCGGCTGCAGCCGGAACGGGCTCGACCGACGGCGTGTCGGCGCCGTCAGCCATGAACCGTCAGGGCGCGGGGATCACGCATCCGGATCCTCGAGGCTGTAGCCCAGCCCGCGGATGGTGGTGATGACGTCCTGGCCCAGCTTCTTGCGGATGCGCGTGACGAACACTTCGATCGTGTTGGAATCGCGATCGAAATCCTGGTCGTAGATATGCTCGATCAGCTCGGTGCGGCTGACGACCTTGCCCTTGTGGTGGAGCAGATAGCTGAGCAGCTTATATTCCTGCGCGGTGAGCTTCACCGGCTCGCCGGCGAGCGTGACCTTGCCCGAGCGGGTATCGAGCCGGACATCGCCCGCGGTCAGCTCCGACGAGGCATTGCCCGAGGCGCGGCGGATCAGCGCGCGCAGGCGGGCGATCAGCTCTTCCGACTGGAAGGGCTTGGCGACATAATCGTCGGCGCCGGCATCGAGCCCGGCGACCTTGTCCGACCAGCTGTCGCGCGCGGTGAGCACCAGCACCGGCGCGGTGCGGCCTTCCTTGCGCCAGCGATCGAGCACGGTCAGCCCGTCGATCTCGGGCAGGCCGAGATCGAGCACGATGGCATCGTAATTCTCGGTCGAGCCGAGAAAATGCCCTTCCTCGCCATCCGTGGCGAGATCGATGGCATAGCCCGCGCCTTCGAGCGTGTTCTTCAATTGCTGGCCCAGGCTGGGCTCGTCCTCGACGATCAGAACGCGCATAGGATTATCCCTTCAGACGACGCCTTGGTGGCGCTCAATTACCGTCCTGGCCAATGACCTTGCCCGAACGGGCATCGACATAGACCCAGATGACAGTTCCCTTACGCACGAACTTGAGCGTGTAAATACTGGTCGCGGAATCGAGCTCGACCCCGAGATATTGCGAGCCGGTCATCCGCGGCAGGACGCGCGATTCAATATCGCGCAGCGGCAGGATGCGGCCCTTGCGCAGCTGATCGAACGCCTCCTGCTGGTCGCGCTTCTGGTCGGGCGCCGCAGGAGCGGGCGCCGAGCCGAGCACAAGGAGGGCGGATAACGCAACCGGAACGAGCATCTTCATCGGCTTGGCATAGGGAGACGGGCTTGAACAGCCTGTGAATGCTTCGGTCAGACAAGGGCAACTTGCGCCGAGCGTGCGGGCTGGCTAGCGCTGGCCGCGAATTCCCAACCGTTCCCGTCGCGAGGCCGGGCTTGTCGAGGGCATGGATCGGGGCAGCTCTTCCCGATGCGCCATCCGGCAAGCGCGCCGGCACTCGCGGCGAACGGCAGTTTTGAGACGAACACGCATGGCCGCTCCTATCCTCGCCTATGAAAATCTCGGCATCATCCAGGGCTCCGGCTGGCTGTTTCGCGGGCTCGACATCCATGTGCAGCCGCGCGACCGGCTGGCGCTGATCGGCCGCAACGGCGCCGGCAAGACGACCCTGCTCAAGCTGATCGCCGGCAAGATCGAGGCCGATGAGGGCCGGCGGACGATCGTGCCCGGCACGCGCGTGATCCTGCTGGAGCAGGAGCCCGACCTCGCCAACTTCCCCACGCTGCTCGATTATGTGCTGTCCGGCGACGACGCGCCCGCGCGCCACGAGGCCGAGGCGATCGCCGACCAGCTCGGCATCGACCTGTCGCGCGAATCGGCGAGCGCTTCGGGCGGCGAGCGGCGGCGGGCGGCGATCGTCCGCGCGCTGTCGCTGGAGCCGGACGTGCTGCTGCTCGACGAGCCGACCAACCATCTCGACATCGCGGCGATCGACTGGCTCGAGGGCTGGCTCGGCCGCTACAACGGCGCCTTCATCGCGATCAGCCATGACCGCACCTTCCTGACGCGCCTGACGAAGCAGACCCTGTGGCTCGACCGCGGGACGGTGCGCCGCGCCGAGATCGGCTTCGGCGGGTTCGAGGCCTGGACCGAGCAGGTCTATGCCGAGGAAGTGCGCAATGCCGAGAAGCTCGACGCCAAGCTGAAGCTCGAGGAGCACTGGCTGCTGCGCGGCGTGACGGGGCGGCGCAAGCGCAACCAGGGGCGCCTGTCCAAGCTGCACGAGATGCGCGCGGTCCGTGCCTCGATGATGGGGCCGCAGGGCACCGCGAACCTGACCATCGGCACCGACGACGTCCGCACCAAGACCGTGATCGACGTGAAGAACGTGACCAAGCGCTTCGGCGACCGGACGATCATCAAGGACCTGACGCTGCGCATCACGCGCGGCGACCGGATCGGCATCGTCGGGGCGAACGGCGCGGGCAAATCGACCCTGCTCAAGCTGCTGACCGGCGAGCTGGCGCCGGACGAGGGGCATATCCGCCTCGCCAAGACGCTCAACGCGATCGTCATCGACCAGCAGCGCAGCCTGATGGCGCCCGACAAGACGGTGCGCGAAGTGCTGGCGGACGGCGGCGACTGGATCGAGGTGCAGGGCGTGAAGAAGCACGTCATCGGCTATCTCAAGGAATTCCTGTTCGAGCCCGGGCTGGTCGATGCGATGATCGGGACGCTCTCCGGCGGCGAGCGGTCGCGGCTGCTGCTCGCGCGGGAATTCGCGCGCCCGTCGAACCTGCTGGTGCTCGACGAGCCGACCAACGATCTCGACCTGGAGACGCTGGACCTGCTGCAGGAAGTGATCTCCGACTATGACGGCACCGTGCTGATCGTCAGCCATGATCGCGACTTCCTCGATCGCACCGTGACGATCACGCTCGGGCTGGACGGCTCGGGCACGGTCGATGTGGTGGCGGGGGGCTATGAGGATTGGGAGAAGCGCCGCAAGCAGCGCGCCTCGGGCGGCAAGCGGCCCAACCCGCGCAAGGCGGAGCCGACCGCGCCCGCCGCGCCCCGCGTCAAGCTGACCTACAAGGACCAGCGCGACTATGAATTGCTGCCCAAGCGGATCGAGCAGCTCGATGCAGCGATCGCCCGCGACGAGGCGGCGCTGGCCGATCCGGAACTCTATGCGAAGGATCCGGCTGCGTTCGACCGGCTGATGAAGGCGATCGAGGTCGCGCGGACCGAGAAGGAGGCGGCCGAACTGCGCTGGCTCGAGCTTGCCGAACAGGTCGAGGCGCTGGGCTAGGCGCCGCGCTGGCGGTCAGGCCGCCAGCGTCATGGCGACGCGCGTCCCGGTGGTGTCGCTGTCGGTCGCGATCGTGCCGCCTGCCTGGCGCGCAAAGGCCTCGACGAGGCGGCTGCCGAGCCCGTGATCGGGGCCCGGCGCCCCGGCCCGATCGGGCATCCCGGCGCCGTCGTCCGCGACGGTAAGGGTCCAGCCGCCTTCCGGCCGGTTGCGGAAGGTGACGGTGATGGTGCCGCGGTCGCGGTCCGGAAAGGCATGCTTCGCGGCGTTGGTGACGAGTTCGTTGACGACCAGCCCGATCGACACCGCGCGGTCGCGCGGCACGGCGGCGGCGTCGCTGTCGCAGGCCAGGCTGATGCCGCCCGGGAGGAAGAGCGATTCGGCCAGCGCCGCGCAGAGATCGCCGAGATAGTCGCGCATCTCGACCATGCCGGGCTGGTCAGTGCCGCGATAGAGGTGGCGATGCGCGCGGGCGATGCTGTCCACCCGCATCTGCGCGGTCGCGAGCGCCTCGACCGTGCCCGGATCGGTGGTGCGGCGCTTCTGGAGATCGAGCAGGCCGGCCACGATCGCGAAGTTGTTCTTCATGCGATGGTCGAACTCGGCAAGGAACAGGTCGCGGTCGGCGATCTGGCGATCGCGTTCCCGGGTCGCCTGGTGCGCGATGCGGCGAAAGGTCTCGGCGATCAGGATCGTGATCAGCGCCGTGACGATCACGATCGCCACGGCGAAGGCGCCGGTGGCGTCCTCGAAGCGGAACGAGTTCCTGACCGGATAGAGATAGTACCAGGTATAGGCGATCATGACCGACGCGGCGACGGAGCCGGCAAAGGCACGCCCGAACAGCGTCGCGAGCATGATCGCCGGGTAGACGAGCGCGAACGGCGCCGCGCCGCCGGCCACGAGATCGAAGAACAGCCGGACGAGCCATGCCGCGCCCGCGCAGACCAGGCCAACGCCGACTTGCGTCATCCAGATCGGGAAGATGGGCGCCAGGCGCTCGCACAGATCGAAATCACTGACGCGGGTCATGCGTGACGTCACCGCGCGGGCCCGGTCACGTCAAGACGCGTTGGTGATGAAGCTGAGCCAGATCAACCACAATTCAGATTGACTGTCCGTGCCGGCCGGCCAGATCGACGATGTAATGCCAGGCGACGCGGCCCGACCGGCCCCCGCGCCGGGTGGCCCAGCCGACCGCCTCGGCGGCGTCGAAGGGCAGGCCGTGCGCCGCGGCATAGGCCTGGACGATCGCGAGATAGCCGTCCTGATCGAGCACGTGGAAGCCGAGGCTCAGCCCGAAGCGATCGGCCAGCGCGAGCTGGTCGTCGACCGCGTCGCGCGGATTGATCGCGCTTTCCTGTTCAGCGATGTCGCGCGGGATCAGGTGGCGCCGGTTCGAGGTGACGATCAGCCGGGCATTGGCGGGCCGGGCCTCGGCGCCGCCCTGCAGCATCGAGCGCAGCGCGCGCGCGTCGCCGGCCGCGTCGAAGCCGAGATCGTCGATGAACAGCACGAAGGCGCGGTCGACCGGCGCGATCGCGGCGAACAGCGCGGGGAGGGTCTCGAGCCGCGTCGTCACCACCTCGATCAGCGCGATATTGCCGCCGACCGCCTGGACATGCGCCACGGCGCTCTTGACCAGCGCCGACTTGCCGGTGCCGCGCGCGCCCCAGAGCAGGGCGTCATGCGCGGCTGCGCCGGCCGCGAGCCGCTCGATATTGGCGACCAGCGTGGCCTTCTGGAGATCGATATTCTGCAGCAGCGCGAGCGGCAGCGCCCCGAAGTCGCGCGCCGCCGTCAGCGTGTCGCCACGCCAGACATAGGCGGGATGGGCCAGCGGGTCGGCGGGCGGCGGCGGCGGCGGAGACAGGCGGTCGAGCGCATCGGCGATGCGGGCCAGGATCGGTTCTTCGGACATCTCGACTCCGTTCGGGGGGCGCCTCGCCGCGCCGGTTCGGTCCCCGTTAGGAGGAAGGGCGGGTGCTCGACAAGCGCTCAGGCCAGGGTCTTGAGGAGCGCCCGCGCCGCGGCGCGATCCTCGAAGCTCGGATCGGCCAGCGCCGCCTCTATCTGCGCGACCGCCTCCGGCGTGCGGCCGAGATCGGCATAGGCCTGGCCGAGATGCCAGCGCAACACGGCATGCCCCGGCGCGATCGACGCGGCCTTTTCGAGCAGCTGCAGCGCGGCGCCATTCTCGCCGGTCTGGTAGAGCGCCCAGCCATAGGCATCGCTCGTGGCGGGATTCATCGGCGCCAGGGCATAGGCGGCCTTGGCATAGGCGAGCCCGGTTTCGGCATCGTCATCCCCGATATAGGCATAAGCCAGCTCGGCAAGCAGCGCGGCATCGCGGTTGCCGATGCGCAGGCGCAGGCCCTCCAGCGTGTCGATCGCCGAATCCCATTCTCCCCCGGCGATCTGCCAGTGCGCGGCGAGCCGCTGGCCGGCAATGTCCTGCGGGTTCTGCGACAGGAACAGGGCGAGGACGTTCGCCGCCTCGGGGCGCCTGCCCGCCTTGTCCAGCGCGTCGACGGTGCGGAGCATGGTCGGCTCGTCGAAATGCATGTCGGCGGCGTGGCGATAGGCGGCAGCGGCATCTCCATAGCGTCCCGTCACCATCAGCACGTCGCCGAGCGCCAGATAGGCGGCCGGCGCGCCGGGATGATCGCGCACCAGGCCCTGGGCCTGGGCGAGCGCCGCGCCGGTGTTGCCGGCCTCGACGAGGCCGCGGAGATAGCCGAGCCGCAGGACCGGATCGTCGGGCGCTTCGTCGGATGCGCCGGCGAGATCGGGCAGGCTGTCGTCAGTGCCGAAGGGGGACGAGCCCTCGCGCATCGGCCAGGCGGCGCGATCGAGGAACCGGCCCGACCAGTCGCGTTCGCCGGTCCGCTCGAAGGCGCGGGCCACGAGGCGGAGCGTGTAGCTGTCGGCATCGCCGCGCAGCGCGACCGGGCGGAGGACGTCGAGCGCCCCCTTGGCGTCGCCCGAGCGCAGCAGCGCCGCGCCGAGCAGCCGGCGCGCGGTGATGTTCATCGGCTGGCGGCCGACCAGCTGGCGCCACCGGTCGATCGCCTGCTCGTACGCGCCGGCCTCGTAGGACAGCATGCCGCCGAGCAGCAGGGCGGCGGGCAGGGCATCGAGCTTGCCGGCGGTGCGCTCCATCAGCGACCGCGCGAGATCGAAATTGCCGGCGCGGGCGGCGAGCACAGCCTGGAGATAATAGGCCTGCGGGCTGCCGGGGCGGGCGGCGAGCGCCTTGCGGGTCGCTTCGAGCATGTCGGAATAGCGCCCGACATCGCCCAGCGTGCCGGCATATTCGATCAGCGCCGGATGGTAATAGGCATCATGCTTCAGCGCTGCCTCGAACCAGGGCAGGGCGGCCACCAGGCCATATTGGCCGCGGATGAGTTCGCCGCGCAGCGTCAGCGCCTCGATATTGTTGGCGTCGAGGCTGATCGCCCGGGTCGCGGCGTCGAGCGCGCCGGCGATGTCGCCGCTGTCGGAACGGACCCGGCCGAGATCGGACCAGGCGGCGCTGTTGCCGGGGTTGGCCGACAGCACATTGGCCAGCGCACGCTGCGCGCCGGGCAGGTCCCCGAGCGCGGCGAGCGCGCGGGCACCGACACGGACCGCATAGCCGGCGAAGCGCGGCTGCGCCCGGGCGGCCTCGGCGATCGCCCGCTTGGGATCGCCCTGGAGCAGCCAGGCATGGGCATAGAGCTGATGGGCGCGATCGATATCGAAGCCGGCCGCCTTGGCCCGGTTGAGCTCGCCTTCCGCCGCGATGCCGTCGCCCAGCGCGAGATAGGCGCGGGCGAGCACTGCATGGGCGAGGCCCCAGTCGGGATCGGCCTTGATCGCGGCCTGGGCGTGGGCGCGGGCCGCGTTGAAATTGGCGACCCTGAGCAGGCCGAGACTTTGGGCGAGCTCCTGGCGTGCCGTGGGCGCATCGGCCCGGGCAGGTGCCGCAACCGCGAGCGTCACGCCCAGTATCGCGGCGACCGACAGGATCGCGCCGGCCAGGATGCCCGTGCGCCGACGAAGCCGGGCGCGGGACCGCGCGCGGGACGATGCAGGCCTGTCACGCATGGAGGTCATAGCTCTTCAGCAGGTCGTAGAGTGTCGGCCGGCTCACGCCGAGCAGCTTGGCGGTGTTGGAGATATTCCCCTCGGCGCGCGCGAGGGCATGGCGGATCGCCTTGCGATCGGCGGTCTCGCGCGCGGCGCGCAGGTTGAGCGGCACGTCTTCGGCGTCGCCCGCGAGGTCAAGGTCTGCGGCCGTGACGAGCTTGCCCTCGGCCATGATCACCGCACGCTTCATGCGGTTCTCCAGTTCGCGGACATTGCCCGGCCAGCCCCAGGCGTCGATCGCGGAGCGCGCATCGGGCGACAGCCCGGTGACGGCGCTGTTCATCGACTTCGCATATTTCTTGAGGAAGTGCCGCGCGAGCAGGCCGGGATCGCCGGTGCGCTCGGCGAGCGACGGGATGCGGATGACGATCTCGGCGAGGCGGTAGTAAAGGTCCTCGCGGAAGCGGCCATCGGCCACCATCGCATCGATATCCTGATGGGTCGCGCAGACGATGCGGGTATCGACCGGGATCGCCTTGCGCCCGCCGATCCGCTCGATCACGCGCTCCTGGAGGAAGCGCAGCAGCTTGACCTGGAGCGGCAGCGGAACGTCGCCGATCTCGTCGAGGAACAGCGTGCCGCCGCTGGCCTGCTCGATCTTGCCTTCGGTCGTCTTGACCGCGCCGGTGAAGGCACCCTTTTCGTGGCCGAACAGCTCGCTTTCGAGCAAGGTTTCGGGGATCGCCGCGCAATTGATCGCGACGAACGCGCCGTTTGCGCGCGGACTCGTATCGTGCAGGCCGCGCGCGAGCAGCTCCTTGCCGGTACCGCTGGCACCGAGCAGCATCACCGATACGTCGGCGCCGGCGACGCGCTCGATCGTGCGGGTGACCTTGAGCATTTCCGGGCTGGCGGTGATCATTCCGCCCAGTGCGGCCTCGCCTTCGTGGCGCTCCGCCAGGCGGCGGTTCTCCGCCTCCAGCGCATGGACGTGAAAGGCGCGTGCGACGATCAGGCCGAGCGCGTCGATATCGATCGGCTTGGCGTAGAAATCCCAGGCGCCGTCGCCGATCGCCTTGAGCGCGCTTTCGCGCGCGCCATGGCCCGACGCGACGATCACCTTGGTATCGGGCTTGAGCGTGAGAATCGCCTCCAGCGTCGCAAAGCCCTCGGTGACGCCGTCGGGATCGGGCGGCAGGCCGAGATCGAGCGTGACGACCGCCGGCTCCTCCGCGCGGACGGCGTCGAGCGCGCTGGCGCGATCGCCGGCGACGATCACCTCATAATCCTCATAGGCCCAGCGCAGCTGGCGCTGCAGCCCGAGATCGTCCTCGACGATCAGCAGCTTGGGCTTTGCACCGGTTGCGGCGTTCATGCGGCGCGCTCCATGGAAAGACCGCGGGCGGCGGGCAGGATGACGCGGAAGCGCGTCCCCTCACCCTCGCGGCTCGAAACCTCGACGCTGCCGCCCATGGCATGGGCGAGCTGGCGCGCCTCATAGGCGCCGATGCCGAAGCCGCCGGGCTTGGACGAAACGAACGGCTTGAACAACTTGTCGCGCAAAAAGGCCGGGGACATGCCGCAGCCGCGATCGAACACATCGATGAACACATGCGCGGCGAGCTGGGAGATGGCGATCGTGACCGGTTCATAGGCTGGGCTCGCCTCGATCGCATTCTGCACGAGATGCCCGAGAATCTGTTCGAGCCGGGCGGGATCGGCCAGTGCCAGCGCTTCGCCATGCGCGACGGTCGCGATCGGGTGCTGGGCGCGCCGCCGGGCAGCGACGCGTTCCACCAGCGGCGCGATCTCGATCGCGCGCAGCTCCTCGGCGCGGCCGGAATGGTGCTGGGACAGGCGGGCGAGAAGATCGTTCATGCGCCCGGCCGAATCCTGCAGCGTCGCGATCATGTCGGCGCGGAATTCGGGATTGTCGGCATGGCGCTCGGCATTTCGGGCGACGAGGGTCAATTGGCTCACCAGGTTCTTGATGTCGTGCATGATGAAGGCGAAGCGGCGGTTGAATTCGTCGAAGCGCTGCGCGTCGGACAGTGCCTCCTGCGCCCGCGCCTCTGCGAGGTAGCTGGCGACCTGGCGGCCGGCGATGCGGAGCAGGTCGAAATCCTCCCAGTCGAGCGCGCGGTCGATCGGCGGGCGGGCGAGCAGGATCGCGCCCTGCAGGCGATCGAGATGGACCAGCGGCACGAGCGCCCAGGCACCGGGCTCGTCGATCATCCACAGGGGGACGCTCGCGATCTCGTTCGAGGCGGCCGCTTCCGCGCGGATCATGTCGAGCTCCACGATCCGGGCAGTGGTGGCGAGATATGCGGCGAGCGCGTCATCGCTGCCGAGGCTGGGCAGGTCGTCCGACGCCCAGTTCCAGCCGGCGCCGATCCCGAGCCCCGACCCGTCGGGGACGAGCAGCAGGCCGGCGGGCGAGTCGGTCAGGTCGGCGACGGCCTTGACGATCCGTTCGTCGAGCGGCGCCGCGCCGTCGCCGGGCTTGCCGAGCGTGTCGGTGAAACGGATCCATTCGGCGCGATAGTCATAGCGGTGTCGAAAGAAATGCTTGGCCACCTTCACCTTGGCCCAGGCCTTCACCCAGGGCGAGGACAGGATGGTCAGCATCGCGGCGGTCGACCCGAAGACAAAGGCGGTCTGGAACAGGCGGGCATTGTCGCCGGCAAAGGCAGCGATCGCGCTGGTCGCCGCCAGCATCGCGACAGCATAGAGCAGAGCCGCCGCGAAGGAGAGCGTCTGCCAGGCGACGGTACGCGACAGCTGGAGCGTCCAGTCGCCGTTGCGCTGCACCGCAACCGCGAACACGGGTGCCGCAAACGCCATCACGATGCCGCGACCCACCAGCACGCCGGCGGGCCAGTGGCCGGTGAGGTAGGCGGTGGCGTAGAGGAGGAGGTCCACACCCCACATCGCGGCCAGTGCGATGACGGCCAGCCGGATGCCGCCGCGCGCCCTGGGTGCGACCGCCGAATAGAGGTGGTTGACCAGCACCAGCGCGCTGATCGCGACCATCGCGCGCAACAGGACCTGCACCGTGGCGAGGGCCGGCACCGCGTCCGGCCCAAGCGCTTCGTCCGCGAGCGACAGGCCGATGCCGGCCACGATGACCAGTGCGACCACGGCGTAGATAATGGCGACGGCGCGGGCTTCGGGCGCGCCGCGATCGCGCCGCACCAGCGCGAAGCCGAGGTCGACCGACTCCCAATCACTGCGCGGGCGGATTTCCGCGGTCACTTCATC
>CAISGR010000119.1 GCA_903884945.1 uncultured bacterium | reverse complement strand
GCGGAAGCTGCATCGCGGATCCGAGCGAAACCAACGGCCCCTACCCCGCCGACGGCACCAACACCGCGAGCGGGGCCACCTCGAACGCGTTGACCGTCAGCGGGATCCTGCGCAGCGATATCCGTTCCAGCTTCATCAGTTCCACAACCGTCGCGGGCGGGGTCCGCGTCGACATCACGCTGACCGTGGTCGACGTGAACAGCGCCTGCGCACCGCTGGTGGGCTATGCCGTCTATGTCTGGCACTGCGACCGGCAGGGTAACTACTCGCTCTATACGGCGGCGGCCGAAAGCTATCTGCGCGGCGTGCAGGTGACCGACAGCAATGGCCAGGTTACCTTCACGACGATCTTCCCCGGCTGCTATTCCGGGCGCTGGCCGCATATCCATTTCGAGGTCTTTTCGAGCCTCTCGGCGGCGACGGGCGGGCGATATGCGGTCCTCGTCTCGCAGCTGGCGCTGCCCTCGGCCACCTGCGCGACGGTCTTCGCGGATACGGCAACCTATCCGTCCAGCCAGACCAACTTCGCCGCGATCACCCTCTCCAGCGACAATGTGTTCGGCGACAATACAAGCGCGCAGATCGCGGCGATGACGCCGGCGATGAGCGGCAGCACGACCGCCGGCTATATCGCGACCGCGACGATCGGCATCGCGCGGTAGCGCGCACGAGATGGCACGGCGTCCCCCCGGTCGCCGTGTCGCCCCGGCCGGCGCAATGCCGGCCGGGGCCCCTTTGCGCAGAGCCTCTGGCCGGGGGGCCGGGGGGCGGGCTGTGATCGCGAGGCGTTTGCACCGTGGCCGCAGCCCGCTATTGCGAGCCGCATGACCGGCGCCCCCCTGACCCTGTATAACAGCCTGACCCGCTCCCTCGAGCCGTTCCGGCCGATCGACCCAACCAATGTGCGCGTCTATTCGTGCGGGCCGACGGTCTATAATTATGCCCATATCGGCAACCTGCGGGCCTATGTCTTCACCGACACGCTGAGCCGGGTGCTGACATGGAAGGGCTATCCGCTCACCCACATCATCAACATCACCGATGTCGGCCACCTCACGTCCGACGCCGATGCCGGCGACGACAAGATGGAAGCGGCGGCCCGGGCGAGCGCGACCAGCATCTGGGATATCGCCGCGCACTACACCAAGGCCTTCAAGCAGAATCTGAAGGACCTCAATATCCGCGAACCCTCGCGCTTTCCGCTGGCGACCGATCACATCGCCGAGATGATCGCGTTCGGCATGCAGATCGCCCCGAAGCATTGCTACGAACTCGAGAGCGGGCTCTATTTCGACGTGAGCACGGTGCCGGATTACGGCCGCCTCGCCCGCGTGAGCGACGACGAGCGCGAGGGGCGGATCGATCCCGTCGCCGGCAAGCGCCACCCGCAGGATTTCGCGATCTGGCGCAAATCGGCGCCGGGCGAGAACCGCCAGATGGAATGGGATTCCCCCTGGGGCCGCGGCGCCCCGGGCTGGCATCTGGAATGCTCGGTGATGAGCCAGAAGTATCTCGGCGCCAGCTTCGATATCCATACCGGCGGCATCGACCACCGCGAAATCCATCACCCCAACGAGATCGCGCAGAACCAGGCGCATTGCGAATGCGCCGATACCGGCGCCACGCTGTGGATGCACAACAACTTCCTGGTCGAGCGGTCGGGCGGCAAGATGAGCAAGTCGGCCGGCGGATTCACCCGGCTGCAGACGCTGGTCGATGCCGGGGTGCACCCCCTCGCCTATCGATTGATGTGCCTGAGCGCGCATTATCGCAGCGAACTCGAGTTCAGCGCGGAGAATCTCGCGGCGGCAGCGACCCGGCTCAAGCGCCTCGTCATGACGGCCCAGGCGCTCCGCACGCGCAGCGACGGCAGCGAGGCGGGCGATGCCACCCGATATCTCGACGCGCTGGACGCCGCGGTGTCGGACGACCTCAACACCCCGCGCGCGCTGCCGGTGCTCGACGAAATGCTCGCCGACAAGAAGCTTTCTCCGGCGAGCCGGCTCAAGACGCTCACCGTTTTCGACGACGTTCTCGGCCTTGCCCTGTCCGATCTGACGCGCGAGACGTTGCGCGTCCGGCCGGCGAACGCAACGATCACGCCCGAGGCGATCGAGACCCGGCTCGCCGAGCGGCGCGAGGCACGGGCGGCGAAGGATTTCGGCCGGTCGGATGCGATCCGCGACGCGCTTGCCGCCGAAGGCGTTGAAGTGATGGACGGCGATCCGCTTGGCTGGGACTGGAAACCGACCCTTTGAGCGCCGCTGCCGGGCCACATCCGGGCATGCCAGCCGATCCAGAAGGATCGGCCTGATCCGCGCACTTCCCGCTTGCCCTGTTCCACCCTGTTCCGACCCTGTTTCACCCTGTTCCGTCCCTGCGTCACCCTGTTCCGCCCTGTTCCGTCCCCCTGTTCCGCCCTGTTCCGTGCCCTGTTCCGCCCTGTTCTGCCCTGTTATTGCGATTTTTTTCTGCCTCCGCCCGCCCATGACGGGCGCCCCCTCCGATTTTTTCTTTAGAATCAGACTTTTATCCTCCTCGTCGGTTGGACCGATCGGAAAACGGCGGCGCGATAACAGGGCAAGAGCAGCCGGGCCTCCTGGTGGCGGGCGGGACATGGGCAAGCCGATGCGGCGCGCGCCCAGCCGCACCGCATCGTGCATCAGCCTAGCGCTATCCGCCGGCGCTTGAATCGATGCTGCCGCGGCCCATGATAGCGGCGGGCTCTTTTCCGCGCCGGGGAGGACCTGCTACGCCAGCGGCATGAAAGCCGTTCTTCCCGCGCTCGCCCGCCCGCTCCTCGAACCCCGGCTGCCGGCCGGCCTGGAGGTGGCCTGGTTCGCCGATCACGACCAGGCCAATGCCATGGTCGTCGATGCCGACATCGCCTGGGTCGACCAGCAACTTCCTGCCTGGACCGGCGAAGCGATCGCCCGCGGCGAGAAGCTGCGATGGGTCTCGACCATCTATGCCGGGCTCGATTCCTTCCCGCTCGACATACTGAAGGCGCGCGGCGTGACGGTGACCAACGGTGCGGGAATCAATGCGCTGGCCGTGGCGGAATATGCGGTGATGGGTGTCCTCGTCGCCGCCAAGCGCTTCGACGAGGTGGTGCGGATCGCCGATCGCCATGAATGGACGCAGAGCGCGCCGGGGCAGATCGAACTGTTCGAGACTCGCGCACTGATCATCGGCCATGGCACGATCGGCGCCCTGATCGGCGCGCGCCTCGAGGCTTTCGGGGTCACGGTGACCGGCGTGACGCGTTCGGGGCGCGACGGGACACTGATGCCCGATCAATGGCGTCCGACACTCGGTGACTATGACTGGGTGATCCTCGCCGCGCCCTCGACCGATGCCACCCGGGCGATGATCGGGGCCGGCGAAATGGCGGCGATGAAGCGCAGCGCCTGGCTGATCAACATCGCCCGCGGCGATATGGTCGACCAGGAGGCACTGATCGAAGCGCTCACCGCACGCCGCATCGCGGGCGCTTTTCTCGACACGGTCCACCCCGAACCCCTGCCGCCCGAGCATCCGCTGTGGAGCGCGCCGAACACGATCCACACGATGCATCTATCAGGCCGCAGCCAGACCAGGATGTTCCAGCGCGCGGCAGCACTGTTCCTGGAGAATCTCGAGGCATTCCTGGCCGGACGAGAGATGAAGAATGTCGTCGATCTGGAGGCCGGTTACTGAGCCGGCCGCGGCGTCATTTCGCCGCGCCTGCCTCCCGCGCCGCCAGAAACAACGCCCCCGCAATGGCAAACCGCATCAACGCCCCCGCCGGACAAATCCCGGACTGTATTACTGACATAATACGGACGATGCAATGCGGCGCCGCTACTTTCCGGCGATCGCCCCCGCATCCACCACGCGGTCGATCAGCGCGTCGTCCACCGGCACCTGCCCGTCGAGCATCAGCATCGCCAGCCCGTGCGCGATCGCCCAGGCCTGCATCGCAATCAGTTGCGCATCGCCGCCGCCGCCCTCCGCCAGCAGGGCCGCATTGGCGCGCAGCAACGTCATCGCATCGTCGTCCGGCTTCCCCGGGGCCAGCTTGATCGACTCCGGATTGGCGAAGATCAGCCGGAACAGCGCGGGATTGGCCAGCGCGAAGCGCACATAGGCCGCGCCTGTCGCGCTGAAGCCTGCCAGGCCGCCGCCGGCCGCCACCTGGGCGGCGCGCTGCGCCGCCGCCAGCCGCTGCAAGCCCTCCCCCGCCAGCGCCGTCATCAGCGCGCTCTTGTCCGGGAAATGCCGATAGATCGCGGTGGCGCTGACCCCGACCGCGCGCGCCACCTCGCGCAGCGAGAGATCGTCCGCCGCCCGCGTCTCCAGCAGCGCCAAGCCGGCCTCGATCAGCGCCGTGCGCAAATCGCCGTGATGATAGGATCTCCTGGGGGCGACGGATTCGGATGTTGACACTGTTACCTTCGAGTCATAATGTGAACGCCGTAAACTTCTAGAGGTGGAGGCTGGAATGGCAAGCGCGATCGAGACCGCAATCCGCAACACCGTGACCAAGGGCATCGGCGTCATCGCCGACTTCAACCGCAAGCGCCTGGACAGTGACGGCGCGCATCCCTTCCTGACCGGCATCCATGAGCCGATGACAGAGGAACTGACACTCGAAGACCTGCCCGTGATCGGCACGATCCCGGCAGCGCTCGACGGGCGCTACCTGCGCATCGGGCCGAACCCGGTTGCGCCCGAGCCGGCCGGCCATCACTGGTTTACCGGCGACGGCATGGTCCATGGGCTGGCGCTCCGCGACGGCAAGGCGCTCTGGTATCGCAACCGCTGGATCCGATCGAACAAGGTCGGCAAGGCACTGGGCGTGGCGCCCGCACCGGGCCCGCGCCATGGCGGGTTCGACACGGTGAACACCAATGTGGCCTCGATCGGGGGGCGCATCTTCGCGCTGGTCGAGGCGGGCAGCTATCCGGTCGAATTGTCCGACACGCTCGACGAGCAGACCTATAACCCGTTCGACGACACGCTGACGGGCAGCTTCACCGCCCACCCGCATCTCGACCCGCTCACGGGCGAGCAGCACGCCATCGCCTATGAAGCGACGGATCCCGGCACCGTTCGCCATATCGTGATCTCGCCCGACGGGCGGGTGGTGCGCGAGGAGCCGATCGCGGTGCAGCATGGCCCCTCGATCCATGATTGCGCGATCACGGCGCGCCACGTCGTGGTGATGGACCTGCCGGTGACCTTCTCGATGAAGGCGCTGATCGGCGGCCACAGCTTTCCCTATCGCTGGAATCCAGAGCACAGGGCGCGGATCGGCCTGTTGCCCCGCGATGCGCGCGGAACGGGCATCCAGTGGATCGACGTCGACCCCTGCTACATCTTCCATGTCGCCAATGCATTCGACCTGCCCGATGGACGGGTGGTGATGGACGCGGTCGTCTATGACACGATGTTCGCCCAGAGCGTGCTCGGCCCCGATGCCCGTTCGCGCGGGCTGGAGCGATGGACGATCGATCCCGCGGCCGGGACAGTCGAGCGGCGAACGATCGACGCCACGCCACAGGAATTCCCCCGCCCCGACGAGCGGCGCTTCGGCCAGCCCTATCGCTATGCCTATACGCTGGGCCTGCCGGATCGGGACGAAGCGTTCATCGGCGCCAGCTTCGTCCTCAAGCACGACCTGGAGACGGGCGGGCGCACCGTGCATGATTTCGGCGAGGGGCGTTATCCGGGCGAATTCGTGTTCGTGCCGGCGCACGCCGACGCGGCCGAGGACGAAGGCTGGCTGATCGGGCTGGTCGTCGACCTGCCCCACGAGACGACCGACCTGGTGATCCTGGATGCGCAAGCGTTCAGCAGCGAGCCGGTGGCGCGCATCCGCCTGCCCCATCGCATACCGCCCGGCTTTCACGGGAACTGGGTAGCAGGCTGACACCCGCGCCGACCGGTGGAGCGACTGCCCGGCGCTGGGACGGGGAGGTACCGGGATGCGATGCGGCGCCCGCCTGCGGCCGTGCTTGCCGGGCAATCGCAGGGATGCCCGGAGCGGGCTGCGTGAAATCTGACGCGTGCCGCCCGCTCCAGTTGTCTGTTGTCGCATCGTCTTTGCGAAAAGCCGGTGCCCGTTTTCGTCGCACGATGCCCTAATCGGCCAGCAGCGCCTCGATCGTACCCACGCCGTGGTGAAGCCTGCCCTGTTCCCAGCGCATATTGTCACGCGCGCGGCGTTCCAACTCGTCCGGCGCCAGCCCCTTTGCCGGCGACAGCAGGCGAAAGAGCGGCACGTCACACAGCTGATCGAGCACCCGGATGCGGCCCGTGCGATAGATCGCATCTGCATAGCCACGATATTCATCGCGCACCGCCAGCGCGTAACGCCGATATTCCTCGCGCGGCGCGGCCAGGATCGACAGATCAAGGTCCACCATGACCTGCGGCAGCCTTTCCTCGGTGCGGTGCCCTTTGGTCGCCATCACGCAGGCCTCGAAATC
Organism: uncultured bacterium; assembly: GCA_903884945.1. Taxonomy (GTDB): domain Bacteria; phylum Pseudomonadota; class Alphaproteobacteria; order Sphingomonadales; family Sphingomonadaceae; genus Sphingomonas. The sequence continues at coordinate 31,694 of CAISGR010000119.1, read as the reverse complement.
GCGCATCTCGTCTTCGGGCCATTGCAACAGGGCGAGGCCGATATCGGCACTCCGCCGCTCATTGTCCGGCGCCCGCACATCATAGAACAGATCGTGCAGCCAGATCGCATAGCGCAGGATGCGGCGATCCCGCTCCGGCAAGACGGCAGCGAAATGGGCCTGAAGCTGCTCGAGCAGGTGCCGGACATGATCGAGATTGTGATAGGCCAGCGGCGACGCCGCAAAGCGCTCGACCAGCAGCGCACCGATCAGCGGCGGCATGTCGCCCGTCAGGCGCCGTATCTCGCTCGCGAACACAAATGCCGTATAGGCGCCGCCGATGCGATCACAAGCTGCTCGATCACGGTGAACGAGTTTTCCTTCGTTGCGCCAGCGGCATTTTCAGCGCATTGGCCTGCGCGATTTTCACAAAAACCACTGGACTATGATCATGGCCGCCAAATGGGCCCCCGACAGCTGGACGAAGGCAGAAGCCCGCCAGCTTCCGACCTACCCCGACACGGCCGCGCTGGACGCGGCGAGCGAGACGCTGGCGAGCTTCCCGCCGCTGGTGTTCGCGGGCGAGGCGCGCCACCTCACTGCGGACCTGGCGCGCGTGGCGGAGGGCAAGGCGTTCCTCCTGCAGGGTGGCGACTGCGCCGAAAGCTTTGCCGAGCACAGCGCGAACAACATCCGCGACACGTTCCGCGTGATCCTGCAGATGGCGGTGGTCCTGACCTATGCCTCCAAGCTGCCGGTGGTGAAGCTCGGCCGCATGGCCGGCCAGTTCGCCAAGCCGCGCTCGGCCGACACCGAAGTGCAGAATGGCGTGGAACTGCCCGCCTATCGCGGCGACATCGTCAACGATATCGCCTTCACCGCCGAAGGGCGGTCGCCCGACCCGCAGCGCATGATCCGCGCCTATAGCCAGTCGGCCGCGACGCTGAACCTGCTGCGCGCCTTTGCGAGCGGCGGCTATGCGAACCTGGCGCAGGTCCATCGCTGGACGCATGATTTCATGGGCCGCAGCCCATGGGCGAAGAAGTTCGCGGAAACGGCCGACCGGATCGGCGAGGCGCTGGAATTCATGGCCGCCTGCGGGATCAACCCGGAGACGGTGCCGCAGCTTGCCGCGACGCAATTCTACACCAGCCACGAGGCGCTGCTGCTGCGCTATGAGCAGGCGCTGACCCGGCAGGATTCGCTGACGGGCGACTGGTACGACACCAGCGCGCACTTCCTGTGGATCGGCGACCGCACGCGCTTCGAGGGATCGGCGCATGTCGAATATCTGCGTGGCATCGGCAACCCGATCGGCATGAAATGTGGCCCGAGCCTCGAGCCCGACGCACTGCTGCGCCTGCTCGACACGCTCAACCCGGCGCGCGTCCCCGGACGAATGACGCTGATCACGCGGTATGGCCATGACAAGATCGAGGCAGGCCTGCCCAAGCTGATCCGCGCCATCCAGCGGGAGGGGCATCCGGTGGTGTGGAGTTGCGACCCGATGCACGGCAACGTGATCAAGGCCGCGAACGGCTACAAGACGCGGCCGTTCGATCGCATCCTGGCCGAGGTGCGCGGCTTCTTCGCGGTGCACCGCGCGGAAGGCTCGATCGCAGGCGGCATCCACGCCGAGATGACCGGGCAGAATGTGACCGAGTGCACCGGCGGCGCGATCGACGTGACCGAGCAGTCGCTGGCGGACCGGTACCACACGCATTGCGACCCGCGACTGAACGCGGGGCAAAGCCTGGAGCTCGCCTTTCTCCTGGCAGAGATGCTCAACGTCGAGATGGCGGAGCGCCGGCGGGCGGCAGCCTGAGGCGAGACCGAAAACATCATATTGCCGGCAGGGCGCCCCGATCGACAGGATCCGGGCGCCCTGTTCGTTGGTGAGCGCCGCGCACCAAAGTACACACCACAGCCATCTTGGATGCAATCACCCCATTGCGCCCGGCAGTCGCCCGTGACATGCTATATCCTATAGGGTTTGCCAAGAACCGGTTCTAGGGGAGTTGCATGTGATGAAGAGGTTGTTCCCGCTTGCCTGTGCCGCGCCGCTGGCGCTCCTGTCGATGCCCGCCCAAGCGCAACAGGCGCCGGGCCAAGCCTTCGCCGTGGAGGCGCAGCCGGCGATGCCGGCGAAGACCACGCGCACCGGCAAGCATATCAACCGCATCATCGACATGTGGCTGAAGGGCCAGCCGGTCTATTACACCCAGATCCCGGGCGGCGGCTATGAGGAGGGCAAGAAGCTCGCCGCGACCAAGGCCGATTACATCACCTACGAAATGGAACATGGCCCGCTCGACTTCAAGGAGCTGCGCGATTTCATGCGCGGGCTGGTCGATGGCGGGCCGACCCGCACCGGACACCGCACCCCGGCCGTCATCGTCACGCTCCCGATCCAGGGCACCGCCGACGCGGTGCGCGCCAATGCGTGGATGATCCAGCAGGCGCTCGCCGCCGGTGTCCACGGCATCCTGTTGTGCAACGCCGAATCGCCCGAGGCAGCGCAGATCATGATCCAGGCCTCGCGCTACCCCTTCGCCCCCGTCGTCTCCGGCCTGTCGCAGGGCTTCCGCGGCAATGGCAGCCAGCAATTCGCCGCCGAGATCTGGGGCGTGACGCAGAACGAGTATCTGAAGCTGGCGGAGCCATGGCCGCTCAACCCGGACGGGGAACTGATCTTCGGCGTGAAGATCGAGAATCCGCGCGCCGACGCCAATGTGGAATCGACCGTGCGCACGCCCGGCCTCGCCTTTGCCGAATGGGGACCGGGCGATCACGGCTTCTATCTGGTCGGCGCCCCCAAGCCGCGGGTGCCGGGCAGTGCGCCGGAAGGCTATCCTGCCTCGATGCTGGCCGTGCGCGCGCGCGTGCTCGCCGCGACCAAGGCGAACGGCCTGCGCTTCCTGAACGCCTGCAACGAGCGCGACGTGATCGACCAGCTCAAGGAAGGCGTGATGATCTGCACCGGGGGCGACACGCCTGCCGCGGACAAGGGCCGGGCCTATACGAAGCGCACCGACCCCTTCTGAGGCGAACCGGACCAACGACAGATGCGGGCCGCGCCAGCCGGGCGCGGCCGGTGCGACGGACTGGAGAGGAAGCCGATGAAGACCAGAATCAGCCTTGCCGCGGCGATCATCGCCATGGCGGCCCCCGCGAGCCTCCCGGCGCAGATCGCGGTCTCCGCGAACGACGGCAAGCAGTTGCGCCCCGGCGAGGCCGCCCGGACCGCCGACAGCGTATCGGTGATCGATATGCGCCGCTATCCGCCCCGCGTCATCGGCACGGTCGCCGCGCCCGCGAGCATGATCGGGCCGCCCGATTCCGTCGCGGTCGCCCGCACCGGCGGCTTCGCCCTGGTCTCGGCCGCGCAACAGCTCAACGCCGCGGGCACGCTCGACCCCAGCGGTACCGTCTCGGTGATCGACCTCGGCAAGCCGGACGCGCCGGTCGTGGCGCAGACCGTGCAGGCCGGGCCGGGCGCGAGCGGGGTCGCGATCAACCGCGCGGGCACGCTGGCGCTGGTGGCGAGTACGGGCGACGACTCGGTCTCGGTCTTCACGATCAAGGACAGGCGCCTGACGCCGGCGGGCAAGGTGCACTTACCGGCCAAGGCGCGCCCGACCGACGTCGCCTTCCTGCCCGATGGCCGGGGCGCGATCGTGGTCGCCCAGACCGCGGGACAGCTGATCCGCCTCGCCGTCGCGGGCGACACCGTGACGATGGCAGGCGCGCCGATCGCCACCGGGATGCAGCCCTATGGCCTGACCTTCAGCCCCGATGGTCGCTATGCCTATAACACCAACCTGCAGGGCCGCCTCTCCCCCGCCGGGGCACCGCCGGGGCGCGGCCCGCACGTCGGCACCGTGACCGCGGTCGACCTCGCGACCGGCGCCGTCGCGCTGGTCGAGGTAGGATTCACCCCTGAGCATCTGACCCTGTCGCCCGATGGCCGCCTTCTTGCCGTCGTCGTGCATAATGGCTCGGGCGGCGCGCCCGGATCGCCCGGCTATTGGCCGCACGGCGCGCTGAAGCTCTATGCGGTGAAGGGCACGACGCTGACCGCCCTTGCCGAAGCGGCGAGCGGCGCGTGGTGCCAGGGGGCGACGTTCAGCGCCGACGGCAGGACGATCCTGCTGCAATGCGCGGCGGCGAAGGAGATCGAGGTCTTCCGCATCACGGGCAAGGCGCTTGTCCGCGACGAGGCCGCGACCCTGAAATTCGAGGCGCGGCCGGGCGCCATCGCAACCGCGATGACGCGGTAGCGCCAGTCCGAACTACGACATTGCGGAGGCAGATCGCCATGCCTAGACGAGTCGCGTGACACCGGCCTGCATCGACGATTTCCGGCTGCTCGCGAAAGCGCGCCTGCCCTCCTTCCTCTTCGATTATATCGACGGGGGTTCCTATTCGGAATCGACGATGCGGTCCAATGTCGAGGATCTGCAACGGCTCAAGCTTCGCCAGAAGGTAATGCAGGACGTGTCCGCGATCGATCTGTCGACGACCCTGTTCGGGCGCCCCGCCTCCCTCCCGGTGGCGCTTGCCCCGGTCGGGCTCGCCGGCCTGTATGCGCGGCGCGGCGAGGTACAGGCAGCGCGGGCAGCCGAAGCGGCCGGCCTGCCCTTCATCCTGTCCGCCTCCTCCTGTTGCGGCATGGAGGAAGTCGCGGCGGGCGTGCGGAACCCGATCCTGTTCCAGCTCTACATGATCCGCGACCGGGAATTCATGAAGGACCTGCTGGCGCGGGCGAAGGCGCTCGGCGTGGAGACGCTGGTGCTGACGGTCGACCTCATCGTGCACAGCGCCCGCTATCGCGACATCCGCTCGAGCCTGACGGGGTCGCAAGGCCTGGGCGCGCGCCTGCGACGCCTGTTCCAGATCGTGCGCCACCCGGCCTGGGCGGTCGATGTCGGGCTCCTCGGCGGACCGCATACGCTGGGCAATTTCGCGCCGGTGATGCCGGAAGGCGCCGGCCTGGCGCAATTCACCGCCTGGGTATCCCGCAACTTCGATCCTTCGATCACCTGGCAGGACATCGACTGGATCCGGCAGCATTGGGACGGACGACTGGCGATCAAGGGCGTGCTCGACCCCGCCGATGCCGTCGCGGCCTGCGACGCCGGTGCGCAGGAGATCGTGGTCTCCAACCATGGCGGCCGTCAGCTCGACGGCGCGCCGTCGACGATCGCGGCGCTGCCCGCCGTGGTCAAGGTCGTGGCCGGGCGCGCCGACGTGCTGATGGACGGCGGGATCCGCTCGGGCGTCGACGTGCTCCGTGCGCTGGCGCTCGGTGCGAGCGGCGTGCTGCTCGGCCGGGCCTGGGCCTATGCGCTGGCGGCCCGGGGCGAAGCCGGCGTCTCGCGGATGCTCGACCTGCTGCACCACGAATTGGCCGTGGCGATGGCCCTGACCGGCCAGACCGACGTGAAGAAGCTGTCGCCTGACCTGCTGCTGCAATGACCCCGCAATGCCTTGACGCCCGCACGTCATCCCCCTAGATGCGCCCCTTCAGCGCAAGGCCCCTTCGTCTAGCGGTTAGGACGTCGCCCTCTCACGGCGAAAACACGAGTTCGATTCTCGTAGGGGTCACCAGCGTTTTCAGGCACTTAGCGCGCCTCGCAGTTGCAGATATCGCGAGTTACTGCAAAAGCGTAGCTGGAAATCGGCAGATTTTCACGGATCGTTCCGGAGCGGTAGCCGGCCACCGGGCCATCGCCGAACGTGAAGCGAATGTGTGATTCGCCCCCTCATTGTTGCGGTTCCAAACGCTTTTCGTCGACGCGGCAAGTGTCCCACTGAGCGATGATCCCATCGTCACGCTGCCAGTCACGGCGGCATGACCAATCCGGCCAAAGCCGGAGATCGGCGCGACCCTGCCGACGAACCTACACCACGACGTGGGACACGATCATGCGCGCCAGCTGAACATTAATGCAACGCAACTCAATCCGAAATAGTTGAGCAATCCAACTGGCGTGCATTTTGATCTTCAACAATCCCTCGTCTCGCAGCGATTAAACCTCTCTCTGCACTCCGCTTGTATCAATCTCTGGGCACTCCTAAACTCTACTCCATCGCTGTGATTCCCTTGGCAGCCGCTCGGGCCGCAAAGGCCGCGGTGAACCGGTTCGCCGGGAAAGGGAGCAATGCTCGTCGCTGCTTACGCAAGTCCGCGAACGCCCATCGTCCTCAGCTTTTCGGCAAATCTTGCCATCGCACTGACGGCATTGTTCGTTGGCGGAGCGGCGATGCTGTAATATGGTGCCGAAAGCCCGTCGCTGCACACCGTCCTCGACACGAGCGTCGCCTTGACCGGAACGCTCGTCGCGCTGCTACTATGGGATGTCAGCCGGAGGGGCGATCAGGACTGGACGCTGTTCCTGGCGATTTCCTTTGCGATACTCGCCCTGGGCGAATTCACGCATCTCATCACAGCGCTCGGCTGGTTGAACGGTGGCGGGGCCGATGCGAACGTTCGGCTGCGTGCGGGCACTTGGGGACCGCCCGCGCATCTGTTGCCGATCGGTGTCGGCGCGGCGCTGCTCCTGCGCCAGAATCGGCGATCAACCGCCTGGCTGTTTGCGCTGGCGCTTGCCGTGCTCACCATCGTTCTGATCGCGATCTTTCTCTCGGCCCCGCGCTACACTCAACCCAGTTTTCTCGGGATCACTCGGCCGACGCTCATTCTCGTGCCGCTGCTTTGGGCTGCAGTGGGAACCGCCTATTGGAAACGTCGCGAGGGGTCCGAAATCGCGCGAGCAATCGCGCTCACCGCCGCCATTCTCGTCGTGGCGCACATCGTCATGCTCTATTCGCGCGCGCCCAGCGATACGCCCGCGATGGTTGCGCACTTGGGCAAGTTCGTCGGCGACGCGCTGCTCCTGCTCAATCTCACTCAGATCGGCGCCGCGGACACCGCGCGCCGACGGGAGGTGGAACGCGAGTTGATCGAGCTCAACCGCGAGCTCGACGCGCGTGTCGCCGAGCGCACCGCGGCCCAACGTCGAAGCCAGGATTTGATCGAAGCGATCATCACCAACAGTCCGGCCGTGATCTACGTCAAGGACCTCACCGGTCGCTACCTTATGGTCAATCAGCGCTACGCCGACATCTTCCATGTCGATCGCGAGGCGATGATTGGGAAGACCGACCATGACGTCTTCGACAAAGCTGCGGCCGACGCTTTCCGCGCAATGGACGAGCGCGTCGCCGAGGCGGATCGGCCGCTGACCGAAGAAGAGACAGTCCCGCTTGCGGACGGGCTGCACACCTATATCTCGGTCAAGTCGCCCTTGCGGGACGATTCGGGCCTGACTTACGCGGTGTTCGGCATTTCGACCGACATCACGGAGCATAGACGCGCGGAAGAGGCGCTCCTCGCGAGCGAACGGCGTAATCGGCGGATCGTCGAGTCGGCACTCGACGCCGTCGTGACGATGGACAGCGCCGGCTTGGTCACAGGCTGGAGTCCGCAGGCCGAGACGGTGTTCGGCTGGACACAAGGCGAAGTATCGGGCCGACCGGTCGACGAGGTCGTGATGCCCGAACGCTATCGGAAGGCGCATCGAGAGGGGCTGACGCGCTATCTCGCGACAGGCAAAGAACACGTGCTCAATCGGCGAATCGAGCTTGAGGCGCTCCATCGCGACGGGCACGAGTTCCCGGTCGAGCTGTCGATCACGCCGATCACGATGGGCGAGGCGGTCACCTTCACCGCCTTCGTCCGCGACATCACGGACCGCAAATTGGCCGAGACGAGACTCCAGACGCAGCGTGATCGCCTGCACCTGCTCGAGCAGATCACTCGCGCGATCGGCCAGCGCCAGGACATGCAGAGCATCTTTCAGGTGGCGGTTCGGACGCTTGAGGACCGCTTGCCGGCCGACTTCGTCTGCATCGGCCTCTATGATCGGGTCGCGCACGCGCTTACCGTCGCGCACGTGGGCGTGGGTAGCGCGCCGCTTGGCCGGGAACTCGGCATTACCGAGCGTGCCAGCGTCGCGATCGATCAGAACGGGCTCTCGCGCTGCGTCGCCGGCGAGTTAGTCTATGAGCCAGACATCGCCGACCTCGACTTTCCGTTTCCCAGCCGGCTGGCGCGTCAGGGCCTGCGCTCACTGGTAGTGACTCCTTTGCTGATCGAGGGCGAGGTCTTCGGTGTGCTGATCGTCGCCCGGCTCCGGGACAATGACTTCTTCAGCACCGATTGCGAGTTCCTCAAGCAGCTCGGCGAGCATGTCGGGCTCGCCGCGCACCAGGCGCAACTACGCGATCGACTGCAGCAGGCTTATGACGACCTCAAACATACGCAGCAGGCGGTGCTCGAGCAGGAGCGGTTGCGCGCAATCGGCCAGATGGCGAGCGGCATCGCCCATGACATCAACAACGCGATTTCGCCAGTCGCGGTCTACACGCAGTCGCTGCTGGAGCGTGGCCTCAAACTCCCGGTCGAATTGGACGAATACCTCGAAATCGTCGGACGCGTGGTCAAGGATATTTCGGCGACCGTCGCGCGGATGCGCGACTTCTATCGCCCCGGGGACGGGGAGGCCGAGCTGGAACCGCTCGATTTGAATCATCTGGTGCCGCAGGTGGTCGAGCTGACACGCGCACGCTGGAGCGATATGCCGCAGCAGCGCGGCATCGTCATCACCGTATCGACCGAACTCGAAGCCGATCTGCCCTTGGTGATGGGCAATGCTTCGGAGCTGCGAGAAGCGGCGACCAACCTCATCTTCAATGCCGTCGACGCGATGCCCGAAGGCGGAACGATCACGATCCGGACCGAGACGCTCCGGCCTGCGACCGGCGGCGAACCGCGCGTACGGTTCGAAGTCGGCGATAGCGGCCCCGGCATGGACGAGGAGACCCGACGACGCTGTCTCGAGCCCTTCTTCACCACCAAAGGCGAGCGCGGCACCGGCCTTGGCCTCGCGATGGTCCAGGGAGCCGCGCAGCGCCACAAGGCCCAACTCCACATTGACAGCGCGCGAAACGAGGGGACGCGGATACGCCTCGAATTTGCCGTCCTGACCAAGGGGAAACTTGTGCGCGGACGTGCCCGCGGCCCCCGCGTGGTTCGCCCCTTGCGGCTGTTACTGGTCGATGACGACCCCGCGGTGCTTAATTCGACCGCGGTTATCCTCAAGCTCGACGGACACGCGATCACGGAGGCGGACGGCGGGCAGGCGGGGATCGATGCGCTACGCGCCGCGCACGAAACAAACGAGCCCTTCGATGCGGTGATCACCGATCTCGGTATGCCCTATGTCGACGGCAACCAAGTCGCGCTCGCGGTCAAGGATATCTTTCCGGCCACGCCCGTCGTGCTGCTGACCGGTTGGGGCCGACGCATGACGACAGGAGATGAGGCGCCGGCGCATGTCGACTACGTGCTGCCCAAGCCACTCGACCTTGATGAGCTGCGCGATGTCTTCGCCCAGCTTGTGGATCGGCGTGCAACATTGGCTTTGACGCAATTTTGATGACGCGCGCGGTCATGTTGCGCCGATCAGTCGGGCTTGAAGCAGGTCCATTTTGCCGCGACCGTACATCTGGCGTTTAACCAGCTTGAGCTTGGTGATCTGTCCTTCGGTTTGGCCGTACGACCATCGGGATACGATTGCCGCGCGGGCGGCCGCGATATCCTTGGCAACACCATTCGCGAACGAGGCGATCGGACTGGTGCATGCACGCTCAGGCCATGCCGCACGCAACGGCATCGACCGGCACGACCGCAAGCGTGCGATGGCGCATGCGTATGTGAAGGCGGGTACTGTCAGCGCTCCCCTACCCTGCTCAGTGTGACCGAGGAGCGTGACCGCTTCTCCTTCGCCGAGCCGATGACGATGGAGGAGCTCGGCTCAGCGCCAATGACCGGGCAGTTCACGACATCCTGGAGGGCAAGCCTTCAAGCTGGAGAATGACGACTTCAGCGTGACCGAGATGTCGATTCGTGCGCCTGTCGATCTCAGCCGCGGACGTCGAGATCGACATGCACACGGATCGCGTCGTGCCGCCAATATTCCTGATCATATTCAACCACGCGCCCGTTTGCGTCGATGCTGGTGCGCACCACCAGCAGCCCTGGCGTACCGGGCTTTACGCCCAGCGCGTCAGCGGCGAACTTGACCAGGGCGCAGGGTCGCATGTCGACGCGGTTGCGAACCACCGTGTGACCATATTCGCCGGTGAGAATCTGGGTCAGCGAGCCATCAAGTGAATGTTCGACGAGGCCCGGCGCCATCGCCGGATCGACGATAATCCGCTCGACCAGAACGGCGCGTCCATCGATGGAGCGGCGGCGATGGAGATTGTAGAGCGGCGTGCCGGGCGCGGTGCGGAAGATGTCGGCCACTGCGGGCGGCGCCGGCACCAGGTCCTTGCTCAGCGTCTCCGTCCCGGGCGTCCGCCCCTGCTCGGCGACATAGGTCATGAAGCCCGACCAGCGTGTGGGATTATAGGTAACCGCCGGCGGCGAGACGTACCAGCCGCTGCGGTCCCGACGATAAATCAGTCCCTCTGCCTCGAGCTGGAACAGGGCCTCGCGGATGGTGCCGCGCGCCGCGCCGCTATCGCCCTGGAACTGCCGTTCCGACGGCAGCTTCGATCCCGGCACGAGCTTGCCCATCTCGATGCCGATCGCGATCTGGTCGCGCAGCATCAGATATTGCGGGCCGTCCGCGCTGTCGCCCTTGGCGATCGGAGTGAGTTCGAGTTCGCTTCGCATGGTGCCTGGACGGTAGATGACAGGGGCGGCCGACACGGGTCAAGTCAATCGGTTAGGCGCAGGAAGAGAACAACCACCCGCGTTCTGCGCCTCGCCGCCAGAATTGGTCTATTCCAGATCAAATTCCCTGTACCTGTCAGCTGCGCGTGCCGGGATCTGCGCTATCCTCTCCCGCATGCGCCAAGAGCGTCGCGCGACGTTTCAGTCGCAGGCAACGAGCAAGGATTCGAGCAACGGCCGATAGCTGGCGAGATCGGGCACGCGCCAGTCCGGCTGCTTGCCCATGTCGTCAAACCGCCGCAGCGTCACGGCGTCGGCAAAGAAGGGCTCGGCCTCGAAAGCCAGGACTTCCTCCGCTGACATCGGCCCGCCCTGAAGCTCGAGGCTGAGCGCCGACGCCCGGCTGAGCCGGTTGAGATAGGCGGTATCGACGGCAGCCAGATAGCGTTTCGCCGCGACATGCAGCCGCACAGGCTCGGTAACCGCGCGCGGGAAATGCGCGCTCAGATAAGCCGAACCACAGATTTCGTGACGTGCGTCGATCCCCAGCGCTTCGGCGGCGTTCCCCGCGTCGTCCATGAACTGGCCGACATCATGGAGCACCGCGGCGGCGATCATGGCGTCCGAACAGCGATTCCGGCGCGCCAGCTCCGCAACCTGGAGCGCGTGCTGAAGCTGGGTCGCGTCCTCGCCATAATAGAGCGAACCGAAGCGGTGGAAGAGCTCGAAAATCTGATCGATGAAGGTCGCGGGCATGATTTCTCGCTTGCTGGATCGACAGCAAACAGGCGCTCGGAACCGCCGGTATGCGGCAACCACTTACCCGTTCGCTGTCGTGGAACTGTAGCATCATTGGACTATACCAATTTCAGCGAGTCGGGTAGCGCGTTCGCGCGGCGAAGGAAAGGGTGAAGCCATGGATCGAACGACGCGACGGCATTTTCTGCGCGCGGCGGGCGCGGGCGCCGCCGGATCCATGTTCCCGAGCCTGATCGACCGTGCATTGGCGATTCCGGCTAACCGGCGCACCGGATCGATCCGGGATGTCGAGCATATCGTGATCCACATGCAGGAGAACCGATCGTTCGACCATTATTTCGGCATGTTGAACGGCGTGCGCGGCTTCGGCGATCCCCGGCCGCTACGCCTCTCTGGCGGCCATAGCGTATGGGCGCAGCCGTCCGCACAGCATCCCGACGGCTATGTCCTGCCCTTCCACGGCGATTCGAAGACGACGCGCTCGTTCAAGGTCGACGGCGCCGATCAATCGCATCAAGAGAATATGCACATCTTCAATCGCGGGCGCTATGATCGCTGGGGGCATAGCGGTGCCCTGCACAAGCGGATGCTCCACTACACCGCGAGCGACCTCCCCTTCTATTACGCGCTCGCTGACGCATTCACCATATGCGACGCCTATCACTGCTCGACGATGACGCAGACCTATCCGAACCGGCTGCATATATTCACCGGGTGCAACGGTGGCGGCGCGGTGGGCGGCGATCCCGAGATGAGCAATTACGGCGAGGACGAGACACCGAGCGCCGACATGGCCGAGGACCACGAACTGCGCGAAGGGGCCTATTACTGGACCACCTATGCGGAGCGCCTCCACGCGGCCGGGATAAGCTGGAAGGTCTATCAGGAATACGACAATTTCGGCGACAATCTCCTGTCGCTCTTTCCCCCCTTCCGCCCGGCACCCAAGGATTCCGAACTCTATCGGCGCGGCCGCTCCTGGGTCAGCGAGCAAAAGCACGGCGCGGATCGCCGGCGATCCGACGGTGAGCAACTCGTCGAGGCGTTCCGCCGCGACGTGCAGACAGGTTCACTGCCGCAGGTCTCGTGGATCGTCACTGCTGCCGATCTGTCCGAGCATCCCGAGGCAGAGCCATCCAAGGGCGAGCATATCACCGCTCAGCTCATCAAGGCGCTGGTCGATACTCCCGAGGTGTTCGCAAAGACCGTGTTCATCCTCAACTATGACGAAGCGGGCGGCTTCTACGATCATGTGCCGCCACCGGTGCCGCCGGTCGGCAATTATCGCGGCCACAGCACCGTACCGCTCGACGGCGAGACCAAGGACTATGGCACCAGCGCCGTGCCGGAGCCGGGCAAGCATCCGATCGGGCTCGGCATCCGCACCCCGACAATCATCGTGTCGCCCTGGAGCCGCGGCGGCTTTGTCTGTTCGGAACTGCTCGACCACACATCGGTGCTTCAGTTCGTCGAGAAGCGCTTCGGCGTGCGCGAGCCCAATATCAGCGCATGGCGCCGATCCGTATGCGGTGACCTGACCTCGGCATTCGACTTCACCGATTCGGACCGGGCTGCGGCGCCGAGGCTGCCGGCCACAGACGATTTTCGCGAGCGCATCGCCCAGTCGCTCGCCGGGCCGGTCAACACCATCCCCGCCACGCAGATGCCGACTGCACAAATGTCCGGCCAGCGGCCGCATCGTCCGCTGCCTTATGCGCTCGAGGTGGTCGCGGGCGTGACGCCCGAACGACGGTTGCGGATCGAGATGATCAACCGCGGCAGCACCGGCGCGACCTTCACGGTGCACGACAATAGCGACGCGCAGGAGCCGTGGCATTATACGATCGGCGCTGGCGACCGCTTTGCCAGCGAGCAATGGCACGATGCAGGCCCGCTCAGCGCTTACGACCTGACGCTGCGCGGCCCCAACGGCCTTTGGCGCCGCTTTGCCGGATCACTGGACGCCCGAAAATCGCAGGCCGAGGTGCTGCTGGTCCAGCGTGTCTCCGACGGGGCGGTCGAGCTGCTCCTGCACAATGGCGGCAGCGATCCGGCGGTCTTCACGATCGCGCTCGACCACCATTATCCGGCACGGGGTGCGCGAACGCGCACCGTATCCGTGGCGCCCGGCAAGCAGGTCAGCGCCCTGTGGCAGCTCGCGGCGAGCGACTACTGGTATGATTTCGTGGTCACAGTGGACAGCGACGCCGCGTTCCTCCGCCGCCTTGCCGGGAAGATCGAGACCGGGCGTGCGGGCCGCACCGATCCGGGCATCGGCCCAATGCGGGTGATGGCGTGATCGCGATGCGCAAGGGGCTGCTCGTCGCCGCCTGGCTGGCGCTGACGGCGATGGGGCCTGCCGAGGACAGCTATCTGCCCGCCGACCGCGTGCCCGACGGGATCGCCATCCTGCCGCCGCCACCTGCGCCCGGCAGCGTCGCCGCCCTTACCGACCGCGCGATCTTCGAGGTCACGCGCACGCTGAAGGGCAGCGCACGCTGGCAAGTCGCAACCGAAGATGTGACCAACGCCCCGCTCGATCGCTACGCCTGCGCCATGGGCATCCGGCTGACGCCCGCGAGCGCACCGGCGCTCGCAAGACTGCTCGACCGAGCCGGGGCGGGCGATCTGGTGGCAAGGGTCAAGGCCCATTACCAGGTGCCGCGTCCCTATCTCGGCACCGATGCGCCGATCTGCGAACCCAGGACCACCCATCTCGCGGAGAATGGCGACTATCCGTCGGGTCATGCCGCCAATGGCTGGCTCGAGGGGCTGATCCTCGCCGAGCTGATGCCGGATCGCGCCACAGCGATCCTCGCCCGGGCGCGGGCCTATGGCGAAAGCCGCGCCGTGTGCGGCTCGCACTCGGCGAGCGCGGTGCAGGCAGGCTGGATGGCGGGATCGGCGATATTCGCCACGCTCGGCGCCACGCGCGGCTTTCAGCGCGACCTGGAGGCCGCACGCGGCGAGTTGGCCTCGGTTCGCCCCCATGCCTCCGCCTCCGATCCCGCGCAGTGCAAGGCCGAGCAGGCGGCGCTCGCAGGGCGACCCTGGTAACCTGAACTATATCGGCAAGCGTCACGAAACTGTCTCCAAACTGGTTCAGACCAGTTAGGAGACACTTGGCAGGAGCCCCATGTACCCCGCAAAGCCCGCACCTGGCTCCAGCCACCCCCTGACCCTGCTGCTCGGCGGACTGGCGGCGTTCGGCGCCTATTTCGCGATGTATGCCTTCCGCAAGCCATTTGCGGCGGCGACCTTCGCCGATGTCGGCGGCTGGCATTTCGTGATCGACTACAAGACGACACTGCTGATCGCTCAGGTGCTCGGCTATGCCCTGTCCAAACTGATCGGCGTGCGCGTGATCGCGGAGTTCGGCCGCAAGGGGCGCGCGGCGCTGATCCTGCTGCTGATTGGTATGTCATGGCTTGCGCTGGTGCTGTTCGCGCTGGTGCCGCCGCCCTGGACCATCGCCTGCCTGTTCCTGAACGGTCTGCCGCTGGGCATGATCTGGGGCCTGGTATTCAGCTATGTCGAGGGTCGTCGTGTGTCCGAGCTGCTCGGCTCGATGCTGTGCGCCAGCTTCATCCTCTCCTCCGGCGTCGTGAAGTCGGTCGCGGTGCTCTTCCTCCATGCCGGGGTGCCGGAGACCTGGATGCCGGCGGCGACGGGCGCAGCGTTCGTGCCGTTGCTGCTGGTATCGCTCTGGTGCCTCGAGCGGATGCCGCCGCCCGATGCCCGCGACGAGGCCGAGCGTACCGTGCGCGTGCCGATGCTGCGTGTCGACAGGGCCGCCTTCCTGCACGAGCACGGGCTGTCGCTGCTGCTGTTGGTCGCGGGCTATGTGATGCTGACGGCAATCCGCGACTTCCGCGATAATTTTGCCGCCGAACTATGGGCCGCGATGGGACATGGTGGGGAGGCGGCGATGTTCTCTGCGAGCGAGCTGCCGGTCGCGGTGATCAGCCTGACCGGGCTCGCCGCGCTGATGCTGGTACGCGACAACATGCGCGCGCTGCTGGCGATGCACGGCGTGATCATCCTCGGCGCGCTGCTGCTCGGTTTCTCGACACTGGCATTCCAGGCGGGGCTGCTCGCGCCACTCCCCTGGATGATCCTGACCGGCGCGGGACTGTATCTTGCCTATACGCCCTTCAACGCGATGCTGTTCGACCGGATGATCGCGGCGATCGGCAAGGCGGGCAATGCCGGCTTCCTGATCTATATCGCCGACACCTCGGGCTATGCCGGCAGCGTCGCGCTGCTGTTGTTCCGCAGTCTGGCGGCGCCCAGGATGGACTGGCTGCCCTTCTTCATCGACATTTCCTATATCACCGCGGTGATCGTGGGCGTGTTGACGCTCCTCTCCGCACTAGGCTTCGCGGTACGCGGCCCGTCCAGGAGCGCATATGCCGCAGCATGATCTGATCGTCGTCGGCGCCGGCATTGTCGGTCTCGCCCATGCGCTCGCTGCCGCGCGCCGGGGCAAGCGCGTGCTGGTGCTGGATCGCGACGCCCAGGCCAATGGCGCCTCCATCCGCAACTTCGGCTTCGTCACCGTCACCGGCCAGGAGCGCGGGCGGGTCTGGGAGCTTGCAATGCGCAGCGCCGCGATCTGGCGCGAGGTGGCGGCGCCGGCCGGGATTGCAATCGAACAGGAAGGGCTATTGCTCGCCGCCCAGCGGCCCGAGGCCGTGGCGGTGATCGACGCCTTCCTCGCAACCGAAATGGGCCGGGGCTGCACCCGCCTCGACGCGGCGGCGCTGGCGGAGCGCTGGCCGATGGTGCGCGGCGGGATGGCGGCCATGCAGAGTCCGCATGACCTGCGCGTCGATTCGCCGCTGGCGATCCCGAAGCTCGCCCGCTGGCTTGCCGCCGTCCACGGGGTCGACTTCGCCTATGGCGTTGCGGTTCATGGCGTCGATACAGGCATCGTCCGATCGAGCATCGGCACGCATGAGGCGGAGGCAGTGATCGTCTGCCCGGGCGACGACTGGGCTACCTTGTTTCCCGATCTCTACGCCAAAGCCGGTGTCACCCGCTGTAAGCTCCAGATGCTCCGGCTCGCGGCGCCGGGATGGCGGCTGCCGGCGCCGGTGATGAGCGATCTCAGCATGGTGCGCTATCTCGGCTACGCGGCTCTGCCCGAGGCGGCGGCGTTGCGCACCCGCCTCGAGGCGGAAGCGGCGGAGGCGCTGGCGCACGGCGTCCACCTGATCGCCGTGCAGGGCGCGGACGGATCGCTGGTGATAGGAGACAGTCACGACTATGCGCCGACCCCCAGTCCCTTTTCCACGGCAACGATCGATGACGCGATTCTGGACGCCTATGCAGCGGTCCTGGGTGCGCCGCCGGCCGTAACCGGACGCTGGACGGGCACCTACGCGTCCGCCGCGGGGCATAGCATCGTCCGGACGCCGGCGGAGGGCGTCCGACTGGTTGTCGTCACCAGCGGCACCGGCGCCTCGACGGCCTTCGCACTGGCAGAGGACGTCCTCGCCACTCTCACTGGGGAAAACTGATGCATCCGAAGCTCAAGGCCGTGGTGTTCGACTGGGCGGGAACGATGATCGATTTCGGCAGCCGCGCCCCCGTAGTGGCGTTGTGCAGGGTTTTCGAACGGGCCGGGGTCCCGGTGCACGAGGCCGAGGCGCGCGCAGACATGGGCATGGCGAAGCGCGATCATATCCGCGCGCTGCTTGGCGCTCCTCGCGTCGCTGAGGCATGGGCCGTGCGGCACGGCAGGGCGGCGAGCGAGGAGGAGGTCGCGGCCTTGTTCGAGTCGATTGGGCCGATGATGCGCGAAGCGGCACGTGACCATGCCGAGTTGATCCCCGGCGCCGCGGATATCGCAGGACGACTCCAGGCGAAGGGCGTCGCGGTGGGATCCTGCACCGGCTATACCCGCGAGATGATGGCCGATATTCTACCGCGTGCCGCCGAGCAGGGCTATCGGCCGGACATGCTGGTGTGCGCGGGCGAGACGCCACAGGGTCGCCCCTCCCCGCTGATGCTGTGGAAGAACCTCGTCGAACTTGGCGCCTGGCCGGCGAGCGCCTGCGTGAAGGTCGACGATGCGGAAGTCGGCATTGCCGAGGGTCGCGCGGCAGGCGTCTGGACGGTCGGCGTCGCGGCCAGCGGCAACGCCGTGGGGCTGTCGCGCGCGGCACTGGCCGCGCTTGCGCCCGAGGACCGCGCCCAACGGATCGCGCACGCCAGAACCGCGCTCACCAACGCCGGGGCCCATGTCGTGATCGAGACGGTCGCCGACCTGCCGGCGGCGCTCCGCGAGTTGCCGATCGGTTAGGCCCCCTGTCCATTCGCGGACAGCGAGCCTTCGTCCGCAACCAAATGCCGTAGCACACGGTGTTCGAGCACCAACAGCGCGCTGACGTCGTTGCTGCGCATGACGAGTCCATCGGCGAGCGGCCCTGCGGCGCGGCGCACGGCACCGGCCAGGCGCAGGAACTCCGGCCGCGATCGTCCACCAACGCCATGCAGGACGCAGAGCTGGCGCCAGTCGTGCACGAAGCTCTCCAGCAGCATGCCGAACCGCGCGGCGCGGGCCCTGGCTTCGGCGGTATCGGTGGCGACGGCCAATTCCATGCGCAAGTCGTCCACCAGCAGCTGCACTTCGGCCGCGGGCATCATCGGCGATCGCTGGGCGTCCTCGCAGAGCAGTTGCGGACTGGCCGCAGGATCCCAGGCAATGGTCCGCCACTGCCCGCGTGGCGGCGCCTCTCCGCAGGCGAACTGCCAGAACGCAGCCGTGCCGGTGGTATCGGCAACGAGATGGATGCGTTCCGCGCTGGCGTTGTTCTCCACATGATGCCGGCGCCAGTTGTCGAAGATCCAGGCCTCGCCCGCGGCCATGTGGACGGATTGGCCGTCGCAGTGAAAGCTGACCTCCGGTCGGGTGAAGATCGGAATGTGCAGCCGCACCCGCGTATGCCAATGGTAATTGATATCGGCGTGCTCGGGTACACTCGCCCCCGGCGCGAGGCGCATCAGCCTCGAGCGGCTCCACACCACGCCGAAGCCCGCGAGGATCTGGCGCGCGTAGGGCATGGCAGTGAGCCAGCACGTCGGCAGCATCTGCCCCTGATGCGAATCTGTCTCACCGCCACCGTTGCTGATCAACCGGGCCGCGCTGTTGCCGGGCACGCCATCCGGATGCGGCACCCATGCGTCGGCCGGCAACCCCGCGACCTCGGCTTGCAGGCGCAGCGCATCGAACAGCACAGGGAGTTGGAAGAAGGGGCGCGACAGTCGCATCGGTCAGGTCCTGTAGCCGGTCAACGCGTCGCCCAGCCTGTCGCGCAGCGGCGCAAGCCAGGGCGCATAGCGCCGCCATTGATCGAGCCCTTCTCGGCCGATGGGCTGGCGAACCTGCTCGGAGCTGGCCGTGCGCACGCTGCGCCGCGTCTGGTGAAAATCGAGGCAGGCGGGCTCGAAGGGCAGCCCGATACGCTCCAGCAGGCGCCGCACGCTGCCTTCCAGGTCCCCGACCACATCCTCGTACTGCACCCTCAACACGCGCGCCGGCAGCACGCGGTCCCAATGGCGCATGAGGTCGAGATAGACGCGGTAGTGGCGGGCGATGTCATCAATGCCGTAGGTGAATTCCTGGTTGGTGGTGCCGAACAGCTGCTTGAGGTTGCTGAAGCAGCAGGCCATGGGTTCGCGCCGCGCATCGATAATGGTCGACCGCGGCAGGATCAGGTTGATCAGGCCCACATGCCAGAAATTGTTGGGCATCTTGTCGATGAAGAACCGCCGGCCCAGCCGGCGATAAATGCGGGTTTCGGCCAGAAAGCGATCGCCGAGCGCCCTCGCCTCCACGGCCGTCAGGCGCAGCAACGCGTCGGGATGCAGCGGCAAGCCGCAATCGGGATCACTGCCGCAGAGTTCGCGGGCATATCGGTCGATCAGGGTCAGTTCCTGCGTGCCCTCGACCTGGGAATGGGACGCCAGGATCTGCTCGATCAACGTCGAGCCCGAGCGCGGCAGGCCGAGGATGAAGACGGGCGACGAATCGTCCACGCCCCAGCCGGCGCGGGCAGCGAAGAATTCGGCGGTCAATGCCTGCCTTGTTCGAAGAGCGCAGGATTCGGCAACGTCCGGCCGATGGCGCCCCGCAGCCCGCCGCAACGCATTGCCGCGCTCGTAACATTGCCACGAGGATGCGAAATCGCCCCGATCCTCCAGCGCCTTGCCCAGCGCGAAACCCAGATAGGTGCGATCCATTTCCGGTAGGTCAGGCCGGGAATCCGCAGCGCGCATGCGTGCGATTTCGTCCTCGGCAAACCGATAGGTCTTGAGGTTGGCGAGGCTGAACCAGGCCACCCCATAGTCCGGGCGCGCCGCCAGGGCGGCGCGATAATCCGCAATGGCTTCTTCCTGCCGGCCGGTGATCTTGAGGGCATTCGCCCGCCACAAGCGCAGGTCGGCGACCTCCGCCGCCGAATGCGCCTGGCCGGCCAGCAGCCTGTCATAGATCTCCACCACCGGCTCGTGGTCGCCCAGACCGACGCAGGCCGCGGCATAGAGCTTGAGATAGGCGCGGTTGTCCGGGTCGTGCCCGAGCAGGAGCCCCGCCTGCTGGCGCGCCTGCCCGTGCTTTTGCTGCTGCAAAAGCACCATGGCGTAGTCGAGGCGCGCTTCGTGGTAGTCGGGCGCGCGCTCGATCACCGCTTTCAGCAGCGGCTCGGCTTCACCGGGCGCGTCGCGGTCCGTAAGGATGCGCGCCAGCAGACGTAGCGCGCCGACATTGTCGCTGTCCTTGCGCAGATACTCACGGATGACCTCCTCCGCCGGCGATAGGTCCCCGTCGGCAAACAGGCTGTTCGCCACGACCACCTCGGGCGGCAGCTGAGCCAGTGCGCCGAGATGCTGCGCCGCGAAGGCCGCCTGAACGGTGTCGCCCTGCATTGCGTAAAGCTGTGCCAGCATGTCCCAGCTCGCCGGGAGCGTCGGGTTGAGGCGCACCGCCTCGCGCAGCGAGTCGATCGCCGCCGGCGCGTCCCGAAGCAGAACATGGCAGTGGCCGCGTTCCTGATACAGACGGCTGAACCGGGGATACAGCGCCTGCAGCCGCGCGAGGGTGGCCAATGCTTCCGGTACGCATCGGCGGGCGCGCAGATCCCTGGCCTCCTGCAACAGGGCGTCGCGGTCCCCGTAACTGGCGGAGACGTTCATCGCCGCGCGCCGGTAAACAGAAGCGGCGCCAGCCAGTCCGGTTCCGGCTGGTCGGCGTCGTAATATTCGAAGATCAGATGAATGCGATCGGTCTCGCCGCCGTTACGCACCCAGTGCGGACCAAGATTGTTCACCTCGACCGCCTCGCCCGGTGCGAAATAATGTTCCGCGCCGCCGAAGCAGGACACCACGCGGGCGTTGGTTTCCAGCGGCACATGAATCTTGTGCGGCCACTTCGCCGCAGGGTTGGCGTCGACATGCGGGTAAATCACGCCGCCTGCCGGCATCCTGGCGAGCATCACCCGCGGAAATATCCCGCGCTGATAGCCATAGCTGCGGATCGCCTGCGCCAGCACCGGCTCCAGCAGGCCGCGCCATTGCGGCCAGGCTGTCCGGTCGTGTGAACGACGCCAGTCGCGGGGGCTGTCGATGAAACGGAAGACGATATGTCGCGTCTCGTCCAGTACCTCGAACTTGTTCGGCTTTCTCGCATTCTCCGCCTCCCAGACGTCTTCGGGGATCGCCAGCACGCTTGCCCGCAGGTCGACGATGTCGACCGGGCCGAGCTTTCGGACACCGGTGGTCTTGCGCGGATTGGCGACGAGGCTGGGAGGAGCGGTGTTCATGGCGTGCCGTCAAAGGTGTAACCGAACAATTCCAGATCCTGCGCGTAGCGTGCTGCGACGCCGTCGATCAGCGCCTGGTCGTAATACTGGCGATAGTCACCGTGCCGGCTGCCGTTGACGCGATCGAGCAGGCGTGAGCGAATGCCGAGGCGTGCGCAGATCGCATCAAATGAGCCCTGCATATCCTCGACGCGGCCCACGCTGTCGGTCAACAGCGTCTCGCCATCCGCGTCCACCAGCAGCGACGCTTGTGGCTTGAAGAGGATATGGTGTTCGGGCGGATCGGAGAAAAGAAAGCGGCGCATCACATCGCGCGGCCGCTGCTGGAAGAGATCGCCACCCCGCAGCATGAAGGCGCAATAGGAGACGAAGCGGTCGAACGGATTGCGCACGAAGGCGAATTTGAAATAGCTGCTGAACGCGTCCTCGCCGAGATACGGGCGCACTTGCCGCAACGACAAATGGCCATGGCGGATCGCCGCAAGATCCTCCCACGGGAAGCGCTTGTCGACGAACAGCCCCACTTGCTCGACGTCTTCATCGCCAAGCTGTTCACGCAGCGCCTGCCGCACCGAATGGGTGCCCGTCTTGGGCACCGCAACGAAGATGAAACGGTGTTGATGGGAAACAATCATGTCTCACGTCACATGGAGGATGCGCCCCGCCTCCTGGGAGGACGGGGCGCGGTCGAGCATCTTCGGACGCCTCAGAACTTGAAGCTGAAACCAGCCATGTACGTCGTGCCGCTCTGGGTCTGATTATAGAGATAGCGGTTCTGGCCCCAGAACTGCGTGTCCTTCTGGTTCGTCAGGTTGATCGCATTCACCGTGATCTGGAGCTCCTTGGTGACGTTCACGAAGGCCGAGGCATCGACATAGGTGGTCCCCTCGAAACCCCGCGTGCTGGCGCTCATGGGATCGTCACTACGCCCGGTATAATAGAGCGCGCGGTGGCTCATCGAACCACGCAGTCCCCAGCGATCGGTCTCATAGTAGAGCGTGGCATTGTAGCTGCTCTTGGATATGCCGGTGATTTCCTTGGGGGCGTTCACATGCGTGTAGTTCGCCACGACACCGAAACCGTCGAAAGGCGCCGGCAGGAACGAGAACTGGGCCTGGCCCGCCAGTTCGAAGCCGGTGATGCTCTTCGTGCCCGCGACGTTGATCGGCATCGAGAATTCTTTGACGATGGTGCTGGCCGTCGCACCCGGGATCGTGCTGAACGGCACGCCCGTCTCGCTGAAGGGGATATTCTCGAGGGTCTCCGAGCCGATGAAGTTGCTGATCCACTTCTGGAACACGCTCGCCGAGAGCAGACCGACCTTGCCGAAATAATATTCGACCGACAAATCCAGCGTGGTGTCCTTGTAGGGCTTGAGGTTGGGATTGCCGCGCGACGCGGTGATATCGCCGCTGCTCTGGTCCTGGAACGCGCTCCCCTCGGCGGCGATCGACCCTAGTCCCGGACGATTCAGGTTCTGCGAGGCGGCGAACCGCAGCAACACCTCCGGCGTCAGGTCGAGCACCGCGTTCATCGCCGGCAGCACGCCGGAATAGCTGCCGCTCACGTCGGTCGTGCCCAGATAGGCATAGCTGTCGCCCTGGATCCAGCCGCTGCTATGAGTGTCCGTGTGGTACCCCCGGGCGCCGATATTGCCGCGAAAATGTTTGCCGAACAATTCGGTGTCCCAATCCATCTGGACATAGCCGGATTCGGTTTCCTCGGTGGTCGTGTAGACGTTCTCGATGTCCCGGAGCGCGCCGCCCGTGCCGTCCTTGTTGGGCTCGAGCCGGTGATATTCGTTATATTTCGCAAAACCCTTGGCATAGTCGCCGATCAGCCACGAACCGAACGCGTTGCTGAACACGGAGCTTATGTCGCCGACGGACGTGCCCCGCGTCTTGGACCGGGTACCGTTGACATTGTCGTCGTAGAAGAGGTCGATGCCATCCTGCTTAAACCGGCGATAGGCGGCGCCCGCACGCAGCGTCAGCGCATCGTTCAGCTTGTAGTGAAGGTTCGCGACGCCCTCGCGCAGTTCCGATTCATTATTGAACGCGCGATAGTAGAAGGAATCCATCGCATAATTCGCCGGGTTGGTGGGGTCCCAGCCGGGATATTGGAACGAGGCCGACCGGCCGTCGGTGCCATAGTCGGCGATCAGATTGCCCTTGGCGCGCATGTAGAACTTGTCGTCATACGGCGTCTTGTAGGTCGACTTCTGGTACCCGACATGGCCGTCGACCGTGAGCTTGTCGGATGCGTCCCAGGTGCCGGTAAGTTCCAGCGACCGGAAATTGGTCTTGTTCAGCGACCGGCGGCTTTCGCTGCCGAAAGTCGTCCCGGTAACGTCGGTCCTGGTGACATAGTTGCTGCTGTCCCATCGCAGGTCGTTGATGACCGACGCCGTCTGGAAAATGGCCGGCCAGGGCGTGCCCGCGGGTGTGTCGAACGCGACCGAGCCGTCGGACTTGAGCGGACGCGTGGCAAGGTGCAGCTCCTCGCGGTGAGTCGTGAGTTGGCCGTACAGTCCATCCAGCGTCAGCAGCAGGTTGTCCGCGGGCCGCCACTGCACTGCCGCCGTTATGCCGAGGCGTTCCTGCCGCGCGTTCCAGGAGGAGATGCGATTGCCGTCCGCGAAATACAGGTCACCCGACAGGAACTTGGCCTGCTGGGCAGCGCTGAGATGGGAGATGTCGAGGCCCTTCGCGACCAATCCCTGCATGGTCGCCGCATCGGGTTGGTCATAATTATAGGTGTTGTGGCCCTGTTCCGTGGTCTTGCGCTTCGAATAGGCGACGGAGACGAGGATCCCGAATTTGTTGTCCCAATTATGGCTGAGCAGCGCAGCGGCGCGCGGCTGCGCGTCCTTCGTATATTGGTTGGAGCCGAGTTTCCCAACCAACGCACCCTTGCTGCCCGGCGCGTAATCGAACGGCCTGCCGGTGAACAGGCCGACCGTCCCGGCCATGCCACCCTCGTTCTGGGCCGCCTGGAAGGTCTTTTCGACCTCGACCCGCGAGAAGAGTTCAGAGGCGAAGATGTTGAAGTCGAAAGCGCGGTCGCGCGTACGCTGGCCGCGGCTGTCCTGCGCTGAGTCGACATTGCCCAGCACTTCCATGCCGTTGAGCTGGACACGGGCGAAATCCGGGCCGAGCCCACGCAGCGAGATGCGCCGGCCTTCGCCGGCCTCGCGCGTGATCTGCACGCCGGGCAGGCGCTGAATCGATTCGGCCAGGTTCAGTTCCGGAAACTTCGCCATGTCCTCGGCGACGATCACGTCTTTCTGGATGACCGAGTCGCGCTTGATATTGCGCGCATCGCTCAGGGATTTCCGGTAGCCGGTGACGACGATGTCGTTGCCCGAGCTGGTGGAGGCCGGCTGGTCCGATGCCTCCTGCGCGAGCGCGACTCGCGGAAGCGCAACGGCGACCACCGCCGCAGCGGTGCACAGCAAAAGGCTCTTGTAGTTTAGGCCTTTGGCCCCAATCGAATATCGTTTTGTCACTGGACGTCCCCCGCAAACTGGTATGAACCAGAACGCCTAAAGCAGGCTGCCAAGACACCTCTGTGACAGTTATTGGCGAAACGAGGGTCGAGCGAAATTTTCTGGCGAAAGCCGGTGCTCCGCGGAGCCGCATGGGTAGGCCCTCGCCCGGATCACACGATCTTCCGTCACTGAACCGCCACATCGGTGGTCTAGACCTCGGTGCATGACAGACGGTTTTCGACAAGAAACGCTTCCTGCTTTCGTCCATGACGAGCGGTCGGGGAAAAGAACATGATGACGATGCAGGATCGCCGCAGCTTCATCCGCGCCATGATGACGACGGCGGGCGCGGCTGCAGCCCTTACTCCCGCGATCGCCCGCGCCCTGGAGATTCCGGCCGATCGCCGGACGGGCACGTTGAAGGACATCGACCATGTCGTCATCCTCACGCAGGAGAACCGCTCCTTCGATCACTATTTCGGCACGATGCGTGGTGTCCGGGGCTATGGCGACCGCTTCGCCATCCCCGCGCCGCCGCTGCCTGCGGCACCGGATCGTACCGTCTTCGTCCAGCCGAACGAACATCCCGGAGCCGAACCGGCGCTGATCGCCCCGTTCAGGCTCGATACCTCGGTGGATTTCCGCCTCTATCGCCCGTTCGGCACGCCCCACGGCTTCACCGACAGCCAGGCAGCATGGGATAACGGGCGGATGGGCGAATGGCCGCGCTCCAAGAGAAATCACGCGATGGCGCATTTCACGCGCGAGGATCTGCCGTTCCAATATGCCCTCGCCGAGGCGTTCACCCTGTGCGACGCCTATCACTGCGCGTTGCACCTGTGCACCAACCCCAACCGGCTTTACATCTGGACCGGCACGCACGATCCGCTGGCCAAAGGCAACGGCCCCGCCATCGACAACGGCTATGACAGCCTGAACGCTGATCCGATGCGCCACGGCGGCTATCTCTGGACGACCTATCCCGAGCGCCTCATGGCCGCGGGCATCGGCTTCCAGATCTATCAGGACATGGCCGACAATTTCACCGACAATCCGCTGGTCGGCTTCCAGCGCTATCGTCAGGCCCACGGCGCGTCTGCGGGAGCCGCGGCGATCCTCACGCAGCGGACGATGACGACCCGCACGCTCGACGACTTGCGGCAGGACGTGCTGGCCAAAAAGCTGCCAGAGGTTTCGTGGGTCATCGCCCCCGCAGCGTTATCGGAGCACCCCAGCGCGTCGACGCCGCTCCAGGGCGGAGACTTTACGGCGCGCGTGCTCGAAGCGCTCACCGCCAATCCGGATGTCTGGGCGCGTACGGTCTTGCTGGTCAATTTCGACGAGAATGATGGCCTGTTCGACCATGTGCCCCCGCCCGCCCCGCCCACGCGCGCATCGGGACGGACGTTCGGCGCGACGAGTATCCCGGCGGACGATGAATATCATGTTCATTCGCAGGCGGCGGAAGACGCGATCTATCTGGGCCGACCCTATGGCCTTGGCCCCCGCGTGCCGCTCTATGTGATATCGCCCTGGAGCAAAGGCGGGCATGTCGCGTCCGAGGTCTTCGACCACACGAGCATCCTGCGCTTTCTGGAAGCCCGCTTCGGCGTCCATGAGCCGAATATCAGCGCCTGGCGGCGAGCCGTGTGCGGCGACCTGACATCCTGCTTCGATTTCGGCGCGCCTGATACCGTCGATTTCATGATGGCGCTTCCGCCAACGGCTGCCCTGTCAGAACGCGCGACTCACCTTAAGGAAATCCAGCCGCCGCTGCCGGATCATGCGATCGCCCCGATACAGGAAGCCGGTCTTCGGCGACGGCGTGCGACACCCTATGATCTCGACGCCCGGTTGCGGGCCGATGGCGCTGGCCATGCCTTGGTGTTCGCCAACCATTCGACCGAGCGCGCGGCCGTTTTCCACGTCTATGACGTCATGCGACTGGACGATATACCCGCGCGCTACACGGTGGGGGCGGGCCGAAAACTGGCTCACCCATTGCCTGTTCCCGGCACGGATATGGACATCTTCGTCCTGGGGCCCAACGGCTTTCATCGGCGCCTGACCGGGCGGGGCGATATCTTCTCGGTCGGGATCGAGGGCGGCATTGCCACCCCTTCATCGCTGCGCCTCGAAAATCTCACCGCGACGCGCCAGTCGATCACCATGACGGACCGGGCATATGGCGCCCCTGCCCAAATATTCAATCTGGCGGGCGGAGAAGCCCGCAGCGTTCGGCTGGATCTGATGAAGAGCCATGGCTGGTATGACTGGCAGTGCGAGGCAGCAGGGCAAGTCTGGCGCATGGCGGGCCATGTCGAGAATGGGAAGGCGTCCTATTCTGATCCCGCCGGTGGCGGGCCGGGCCCCCTCCGACTCGATCCATCGGCGCGGCGACACCCCGCAAAAGGGACGCCTGCGGCGGACTGACACCGCCGCCTTCACCCCGGTCGAGCCGGCCTCTGTCCAATAGACACCGCCCGGTGACTGGTGAGGTCGCGCCAGTTTTCTGGACGGTTAAGCTACTCTCGACCTGAAAGACTGGGTCTGGGAATGAAGGCGACGAGAAGCGCTACGGCGCCGATTTGAAGGCGAAGGTGGCGGTGGAGGCGATCCGCAATGTCTTCGTCGAACGCCTGTGGCGATACTTGAAGCGCGAGTGCGTCTATCTCCATGCCTTCGACCGCATCCGCGCTCCAGGCCGGCCTTGGTCGATGGATCACCTATCGCAACACCCGGCATCCGCACTCGGGCCTGGTCGGGAAAGTCCCGGCCGAGCGCTATCGACGGATCGGACAATCAGATCATGGCCCCATGATCTGGTGATCGAGCAGGCGGGGTGAACGATAACCGGATAGCTTAGCTCAGCCGCAGACCTGTCCAAGAAGGCGTGAGCACCGTACGCAATCGCTCTTTCTAGATCGTTGCCCCCAGAGAAGGTCGGTGCTTCGCAGAACGGGCCTCGCTTCCGGCCTTATGACGCGGCCGCGCCGGCCGAGGGTCGGCCCGGCCAGCGTGCCGCCTCCATTTGCTTCCAGAGGCGATGCATCCGCGCGCGCGGTGCGCCGAGTCCGGCGCGATCGGTCGTCGCGCGCCAGCGCCCGGCAGCGTCGACGATCCTGGCAACCCCCGGCCCGGGTGGAAGGTCTGCCCCCCAGCTGTCGATCGATGCGGCGTTGGCCACGGCCAGCAGCAGCGTCGCGGCAGCAAGGATGGCCGCAGTCCAGCCGAGCGCGGGCCGCTGCTCGGTCGCGGCATCCGGCAGGTCGACCGGGAATTCGTGGAGCACGGCCGCCAGATCCTTTCAGAAGCGATAATAGATGAAGGACGCGACACCCTCGAAGCGCATGGCGTCGACGACGAGGATCAGCGCGGCGAGCGCGGCGCCCGCCAGGGGCGCCGGGAAGCGCCGGAGGCGCGCAGCGGCATCGCTCATCCAGCGCTGCGGGGCGGCATGGATCGCGAGGCCGAAAGCGATGAGCAGGACGACCAGCGGGGTTGCGGTGACGACGAGCGGGCGGCCAAACGGGATTGCAATGCCGCCGAGATAGGCCATCGCGTCGGCAAGACTGGCGGCGCGGAAGAAGATCCAGCCGAGCACGACGACATGAAAGGTGAGCAGCAATCTCGCCCAGCCCGGCAGCGGCGGCCAGTGCTTCGGCGCGCTATCGGCCCAGAGGCGCTCGATTGCCAGCGCGCCGCCGTGGAGACCGCCCCAGATCACGAAGGTCCAGTTCGCGCCGTGCCACAAGCCGCCGAGCAGCATCGTCAGGATCAGGTTGCGATAGGTGGCGAGTTTGCCGCCGCGACTGCCACCAAGCGCCTCGATGTAGAGATAGTCGCGCAGCCATTGCGACAGGGTGATATGCCAGCGCCGCCAGAATTCCTGCAGCGATTGCGACCGGTAGGGCTGGTTGAAATTGCGCGGGAAACGATAGCCGAGCAGCGCTGCCAGCCCGATCGCCATATCGGTATAGGCCGAGAAATCGCAGTAGATCTGCACGGCATAGCCATAAGCCGCGAGCAGCAGATCGGCTGCTGAATGCGCGGCGGGATCGGCGAACACCGGATCGACGAAATCGACTGCGAGTTCGGAGGCGATCACCGTCTTCTTGAACAGGCCCCAGACGATCAGCAGCAGCGCCATCGACACCATCGAACGATCGAGCCGCGGCACCGCCCTGAATTGCGGAACGAGATCGGCGGCACGGACGATCGGGCCGGCAACGAGATGCGGGAAGAAGGACATCAGCAACAGAATATCGAGCAGTTCGGCCGACTGGACCCGGCGGCGATAGACGTCGACGACGTAGCTGATACCCTGGAAGGTGAAGAAGGAAATGCCGATCGGCAGGATCACCTGCAACATCGGCAGGTCTCGCTCGAACCCCAGCGCCGCGAGCGTGGCGCCTACCTGCTCGGTGAAGAACTCGAAATATTTGAAGAAGCCGAGGATCAGCAGGTTGAGCGCGACACCGCAGAACAGCAGCAGCTTGCGGTGCTCGGCGAAGCGATCGCCGGCGATGCCCCGCGCCACCGCCCAGTTCATCAGCGCGGAGAAGATCAGCAGGGGCACGAAGCGCCAGTCCCACGCGCCGTAAAAGACCCAACTGGCCACGAGCAGCAGGATCTTGCGCCACTCGTTGGAGGGTGCCGACCAGGCCAGGGCGAAGACGATGAGGAAGAAAACGCCGAAGGTGAGCGTCGGAAACAGCATGGGTTATTCCGCGATCGCGGCTCCCTGATCGAGGTCGGCCTGGAGGCGCCGCGCGATCTCCAGCCCACCGGCGGTGGTGAAATGGACATAGTCGCCGCGCATCAGCGGATCGGCGCGCTGAACCCAGGCGCGGGCGCTGCAGGGCCCGCCCATCCGCGCCTGCCAGTCCCAATAGGCGAGCCCGAGTTCGGCGGCGACGCGGCGCTGGATCGCGCGAACTGCAGCGAGCGCCGGGGGCGCGAAGAGCGCGGGGCGATCGCCGCTGGGCTCGCAGCCGATCAGCGCACCGGGGGCATTGGCGCGGAGCGGCGCCTGGCGGCTCAGCGCATCGGGGGCGCCGAGCAGCAACATGGGAACACCACCGGACAGGAGCCGCAGGCGCGTCACCTGCGAACGCAGCACTGCCTCGAAGGCGACGGGATCGAAATGCGGGGCGAAGCCCTCGTTGGTGCCGAAGGCGAGGACGATCAGGTCGGGTTTATAGGCCCGGAGTTCCTCCGCCATCACGGCATCGTCGGTCCGCGCGAAATGGGCGAGCTGGGAGCCGACGACGCCGAGGTTCGACAGCGCGATGCCGCCGGCGGCACGAAAGCCCGCCCAGGAGGTGATGGTGAGGGCCGGACGATCGACGGTGATCTCGACAAAGGAATGGGGTCTCGGGGCGACGATCTCCTGGCAAATCGGACGTGATTTCAATGTGTTGAAGTCAATGTTGGATTGACCCCCATCGTCGAAGCGGACGATGACGGAACCGGCTTGCGGCCCGCCGATGGCACACAGGACAAAGCGATCAAATGCCATGGCCGGCGTCGTGCGCAGCGCCATGCTGGCACCCGCGCGCAGCGACGTCAGGCTGAAGCCGGACAGGCCCAGCGGCGGGCGCGGCGCGATGGAGCCCTTGCCGAAGGTCGCCCCAATCGCCCAGCCGGACGACATGGTCGCGGTGACGCCGCGGGTGAGATAGCCCTCATAGGGGCGGCCCGGCGGCAGCACCCCGCGGCCGCCACCGCCCGATTTCGCCTGCAGGAGATCGCGCCATGCACCGGTGATCGCGTCGCCCGCGGTATGGCTGTCCCCGATCTGGAGGATATGGACCGGCGGCGCACCCTCGCCCTTCGGCGCGGCAAGCCTGGCGAAATAGGGCGCCAGCACCTCGAGGTTGCAGACGGGCGCGGTGCAGGACTGCGCCGCCACGGGCGCGGGAAGCACCGCCAGCGCCAGCGCGGCGATCCTCACCGCGCCACCGCCGGGCTCGCGGACGGCGCTGCCACCCCGGCAACGATGCGCGCGGCATCGGTGTAGTTGCGGATGCGATCCGAAAGGCCGCCGGTGATCCAGAGATAGCCGGTCATCGACATATGGATGCCGTCGGCCGCCCGGATCAGCGTGCGCCTGCCCGTCTTCGGATCGTTCAGATAGGGCGTGAAATTGCCCTGCGCGTCGGACGCGATCGGGCGGGTGTCGATGAAGGGCACGCCGAGCGCGGCCGCGCGGCCGGCGTAGAAGCCGTTGACCGCCATCACATCGGCATCGAGCGACGGCTTGCCCATGCGCGGCAGGCCGACCCAATAGACCATCGCATGATGCCGCCGCAGCAACGCGACGTAGCGATCAATCCGGCCGCCCACTTCTCGTTGCCACAACGGCCCCATGAACCTGGCATATTTGCCTTCGGGGGTGATGATCCCCTGCGCATCGTTCGCGCCGAAGGAGATGATCGCGATGTCGAGCGGCGCCGAGCCGAGCTGCTCGGCGGCGTGCTGCTCGAGATCGAGGCTCTTGTAGCGGGTGAAGCCGGTGGCGGGCTGGCTATACTTCACCACATCGAACCCGGCCCGGGCGGGCAGTTGATGCGCGACGCCGAACCACACGCCGTCCCCGAAGCTGTCGCCGAACACGCCGACGCGAACATGCTCCCCCGCGGCGACCGTCCTGACCAGTTGCTGGAAGGGCGTCGCATATTGCAGCATGAGCCCGGCTTCCGCTGCGACCTGCGGCTCCATCGCGCCGCGCACGATGCGAGGCGGCGGCGGCACGGCGGCAGCCGAGGCGCCGGAGCCAGCCTGAAATGCCCAGCCGATCGCGGCGCCGACGGCGGTACCGAGGAGCAGGACGGCAGTGCGATCAAATGACAGGCGCACCCCCATGCTCGACGCCGCTTCGAGCGACCGCTTG
>CAISGR010000118.1 GCA_903884945.1 uncultured bacterium | reverse complement strand
GCGGTTGCCGGAACGAAAACTTGCCCGGCGGGGCTCGCCCCATTTTCGGCCAATCAGGTTGGCCAGCGCGAGACCCGGAAGCGGGCGCTGACGCCTACATACATTCTCGGCTCAGAATGGCTCGCCGGTTTTCCAAGCCACGAATTTGCTCAAGCAAGTACATCGCCTGCCTGTCAGATGCAAAGGCACGACGATCTCTATTTTGACTAAACTCCCTCAATTGCGATTTAACAACAACTTCGCGTTTATCGATTAGGCGAAGGGCAAGGCGACAGTCATTAGCGTCTCGTGCTCGAATCAGAGCCCGAACGAACTCCCCTTCAGAGCGCAATTGTTCGGTCGCTTGTGCGTGTAAGTCTTCCAAACTGAGTGTCAGTATAGCAGCACACACTAAAATAACTGCTTGCTTCATGCCGTTCCACTCCAATGATCGCACTCCAGCAGCTTTGACGCCGCCATTGCGCCGCTCGATCGGCCGTTGCTGCTAGCCTTTCCGAATCTTCACAATTCAGCGATTTGAGCCGACGGGATTTCTGCGTGTCAACGGCAGCTATTCGCTGATCGGCGCCCGAATCCCACCAGGCAGCTTTCCACCACTTTTCCCCGTTCCGGCGCCATCGACCGACGCGCCCCGCCTGAAAGCCGACCGGCAGCTATCAGGCGGAAAAGCGGTCGCGCAGGAATCGCCCAGTTGCGGACGTTCCCGGGCCGCCGCTAACTAAAATCTATACCAAGGGCCAACGCGACCGCTCCAGCGGCCATGAGCGCCGACCAAACAAGTAGAAACGTGACGAACCCCCAATAATTTACAGGGGCCTGTTTTCTCTCGAATACCTGCCACTCACTCTTCGTTCGGTGAGGGATATAGGCGCTTCCTCGACGCAACGCATTGGATGCCCAGCCTCCGAGCACCAAAGCGCCCACCCCACAAAACACGCTGCCTGCCCAGTTTTCCATCCACTGAGTCTACTGCGAAAATGAGTGCTGGAACAGGCGCGCGACGAACGTCCGCTCCCCACCAGCTGCGGCCATTCGGCTATCAACCGAGGCTGGTACCAAGCGTGAGATTTTGACCACTAGTTTGTCATCGTCCCCGACGCCTCCCCCCGCATCGACGCCGCGACGGCTTCTGCCCGCTCCATCACCCGCAGCATATTGCCGCCCGCGAGCTTGGCCACATCGGCGTCGCTCCAGCCGCGCCGCATCATCTCGGCGAGCAGCGCCGGATAGGTGTCGACATCTTCCAGCCCGGTCGGCAGCTCGTTGTTGAGCCCGTCGAAATCCGATCCGATGCCGACATGGTCGATGCCCGCGATCCTGGCGACATGCTCGATATGATCGGCCACCTCGGCAAGCGTCGCCTTCGGCTTGGGATTGTCGGCGAGCCATTGCTTCAGGGCAGCGTCGGCCCGTTCCGGCTGGCCGATATAGAGCCCGCCAAAGGGCGGTGCGTTGATTCGCGCCTTTTCCGCGGCGAACTCGGCCGACCAGCGCCGCACCGCGTCGGACACATAATTGGGCGCGTAATTGACCATGACGATGCCGCCATTCGCCGCCACCAGCTGCAGCACCGAGTCCGAGACGTCGCGCGGATGATCGTTCAGCGCCCGCGCGCTCGAATGCGAGAAGATCACCGGGGCCTTTGAGACGCGCAGGGCGGCACGCATCGTCGCCTCGCTGACATGGCTGAGATCGACCAGCATGCCGAGCCGGTTGAGTTCGTGCACCACTGCCTCGCCAAAGGGCGTCAGCCCGTTGTGCCGGGGGTTGTCCGTCGCTGAATCCGCCCAGTCGGTGGTCAGCGCGTGAGTCAGCGTCAGATAGCCGGCGCCGAGCGCGTGATAGGCGCGCAGCACCGAGAGGTCGTCGGCGATCTGGCCGCCGCCCTCCACGCCCATCATCGAGGCAATCCGGCCCGCCTTGTGGATGCGGCGCACATCGGCCGCGGTGCGCGCCAGTTCGAAGGTGTCGGGATAGCGCGCGACGATGGTGCGGATCAGGTCGATCTGTTCGAGCGTCTCCTTGACCTGCTCGAGCGGAGGCAGCTCGGCACCGACATAGACCGACCAGAATTGCCCGCCGACCTTGCCCCGGCGCAGCCGCTCGATATCGGTATTGTAGCGTGCGTCGCCGGTTGCCGGGAGGCGGGTGAGATCGATCGTCCAGCGCTTGTCGCCGGCGCGGCCCCGCAGCGTTTCCGCCCAGTCGTTATGGCCGTCGATCAGCGGCGTGGCCTTGAGCACGCGCGCGACCCGCGCGGCATAGTCGGGCGCGGCGCGCGGCGCACCGGCATGGGCTTGAGTCGAGGCAAGCGCGGCGAGCGCGACGGCGAGGAGGAGGGTGCGCATGGCCGGAGCCTAGGGACCGTGCCGGGTCCCGACAAGCGGCGGAGCAGCGCCTATCCTGTGGTCGCCGCCTTTGCCCGGTCAGCCAGTCTTTCGATCGCGGCGGCATGAATCCCCGGCGTCGTCGCCAGCACGCCAAAGGCCTGGGCGCTCGGCGTGTTGAACGCGAGCGGCGCGCCGAATGCGTCGCTCACCGCCGCCCCCGCCTCGCTCGCGATCAGCACCGCGGCGGCGATATCCCATTCATAGCCCCAGCGCAGCGTCGCCACGAGATCGGCCTCGCCCGCCGCGACCATCGCGATGCGCAGCGCGATCGAATTGGGCTTGGCGATCGCGACGAGATCGCTGTCGATCCTGGGCAGGCTGTCGGTCGGCACGCGCGCGCCGGCGAACACCGCCCGGTCGCCCGCATGGATCGGCGCGCCGTTCCGCGTCGCGCCCCGGCCCAGTTCGGCGCGCCAGACCTCGTCCCGCGCCGGCGCGTCGAGCACCCCGATCAGCGGCCGGCCATGCTCGACCAGCGCGATCGACACCGCCCAGCCGGGCCGCCCGCGCACGAAATCGCGCGTGCCGTCGATCGGGTCGACCACCCACAGCTTCGGCTGCGACAGGCGATCGGCATTGTCGATCGTCTCTTCGGACAGCCACCCGGCTTCGGGGAGCAGCGCCGACAGGCGCTGCTGGATGAGGACGTTGACGTCGAGATCGACTTCGCACACCGGATTGCCGGGGCTTTTTTCCCATTGGCGGAAATCGGTGCGCCATTTCGCCAGCGCGAGCGCACCGGCTTCCGCGGCGACGGCCGCAACCGCATCGGCAAGACCCTCCGGCGCGCCGGCCCCCGCCTCAGCCACTCGCCACCGTCATGCCCTCGACGCGCAGCGTGGGCACGTTGGTGCCGTAGCGGAATTCGAGATCGTTGGCAGGCGTGAGGTTCAGGAACATGTCCTTGAGATTGCCCGCGATGGTGAATTCGGCGACCGGCGTGGTGATCTTGCCCTTCTCGATCAGGAAGCCAGCCGCGCCGCGGCTGTAGTCGCCGGTCACGCCGTTCACACCCATGCCGATCAGCTCGGTCACGAACACGCCGCGCTCGACCTCGCCGATCAGCGTCTCGGGCGGCTCCATTCCCGGCATCATGTGGAGGTTGCTGGTCGAGACCCCCGGGCTGCCGCCCGCGCCGCGCGTGGCATGGCCGGTCGGCTCGAGCCCGAGCTGGCGCGCCGAGGCGCTGTCGAGCAGCCAGTTCTCGAGCATGCCGTGCGACACGATCTCGACCGGCGAGACCGGCAGGCCCTCGCCATCGAACGGGCGCGAGCGCAGCCCCTGCGGCCGGTGCGGATCGTCGCATATCGTCACGCCGCTGGCGAAGACCTGCGTGCCCAGCGCCTCGAGCAGAAAGCTGGTCTTGCGCGAGATCGCCTGGCCCGAGATCGCGCCGATCAGATGCCCGAGCAGGCTCGAGCCAACCCGCGGATCGAACACGATCGGCATCGCCCCGCTCGTCAGCCGGCCCGGGTTGAGCCGTGCCACCGCCCGGTCGCCGGCGCGGGTGCCGATCGTCGCCGCATCCTCCAGCCGGTGGCGGTGGCGCGCCGAATGATGCGCATAGTCACGCACCATCGCACCGCCCGATCCGGCGAGCACGCTGGCTGACAGGCTATAACCGGTCGCGGCATAGGCGCCGCAAAAGCCGTGGCTGGTGGCGAGCGCCCAGACCGACCGCGACGCGCTGGCGCTGCCTCCCTCGCTGTTCGACACCCCGGGCACTGCCCGCGCCGCGTCCTCGGCGGCGAGTGCCGCTTCCTTCAGCGCCTCGGGCGAGACCGCGCCGCCATCGTCGAGATCGAGTTGCGGCGGCGCGCCGCGGAGCAGGCGGTCGGCAGGCGCGAGCCCGGCCCAGGCATCCTCGGGCGCCTCCCGCGCCATCGCGATGGCGCGCTCGACCAGTTCGTTCATCGCGTCGCTCGACAGATGCGAGGTCGAGACGCTCGCGGATCGCTGGCCGATGAAGACGCGCAGCCCGAGTTCCGCATTTTCCGACCGCCCGACATCCTCGAGCGCGCCGAGGCGGATCGAGACGTCGAGCGACGTGTCATCGGCGAAGACCGCATCGGCGGCGTCGGCGCCCGCGGCCTTGGCCCGGGCTACAATATCCTGAGCGCGGTCGCGCGCTTGATCGATCGTCAACATCACGCGGACTTAGGCATCCGGACAGCGAAGGTCAAAGCGCGGATGAGACTCCGACGACGAGACAGCCGCAGAACATCAACAAGCCGGCGAAGCGGTTCGCGCGGAAGCGGTCGAGCGCGTTCTCGCCCTGGTCGGGCACCAGCGTCGCGACCTGCCAGGCGAAATGCCCGGCCACCGGCAGCAGCGCCAGCAACGCCAGCGGATCGGGCCGCACCTGCCAGAAAGCGAGGCCCCAGAAGCCGACCGCCAGCAGGTAGAGGATCGCGACCCCGGGCCGCACTTGCGACCCCATGCGTCGGGCGGAGGACCGGATGCCGACCAGCGCATCGTCCTCGCGGTCCTGCAGCGCATAGATCGTGTCATAGCCGACTACCCAGGCGATCGTCCCCGCATAGAGCAGCAGCATCGCGCGGATCAGGTTCCACCAGCCCGACTCGAACATCGCGGCCGATGCGGCGGCGAAACCGACGATCGCGCCCGATCCGAACACCAGGCCGAGCCAGAATTGCGGCCACCAGGTGATCCGCTTCATGAACGGATAGATCGCGACCAGCGGCAGCGTCAGCAGCGCCAGCCCCTTGGCGTAGACATTGATGTGCCACCACACCGCAAAGCCGATCGCGACGAGGCTCAGCAGCCAGATCCATGCCGCGCGCAGCGATACCTGCCCGCTCGCGAGCGGGCGGTTGCGCGTGCGCTCCACGCTGGCGTCGAGCTTGCGATCGGCGATGTCGTTATAGACGCAGCCCGCGCCGCGCATCGCGATCGCCCCGGCAAGCAGCCAGGCCAGCAGCCACCAGCCGCCCTCGGGATCTCCCGCCAGCGCCACGCCCCAAGCGCAGGGCCAGTAGAGCAGCCACCAGCCGATCGGCCGGTCGAACCGGGCAAGCAGGGCGAAGGGGCGGGCAGCTGCCGGCAACAGGCCGACCAGGCCGCGATGCTGGCTGTCGGGAACGATCTCGGGCGCAGTCATGCCCCGTCTCTAGCCCGATGCGCGGCGGCGGCAATCGCGATCTATCGTGCGCCGGCATTGTCCGGCTCGGGCGGCGCGTCGTCCGCCACGTTCGCCGCGGCGTCGTCATTCGCGTGTTCGCTCAGCTCGACCGGGAGGATCCGGTCGCTGCCGAGCGGCCGGTCCCAGGGATTCATGCCGATGCAATAGCCGGAGAGGTTCCCGCACTGGCGCAGCTCCCCCGTCCGGCTGTCGACCACCACGATCACTGCCCGATCGTCGGCCACGGTCGCGCGCGCCTTGCCGTCGGGCTTGTCGGCCGCGCTCATATGCGTCCAGGCCCGGTCGGCCTGATAGATCCCGACACCATTGTAGCGGCCCGGGCGCACCGTCCGCGAACCGTCCGCATCTTCCAGCTTGTGGCAGCCGGCCAGCGCCATCGCCGTCATGCCCGCAAGGATCGGCAAAGCCTTCATGATCGCCCTCCACCCGTTTGGACTTATAATACATCAAATCAGAGGATATTAAAACCGCTGCGGGCCGAAGGCATTGGAATAGCGCGACGAATTCGGACCACAAATCCGACATGACGGCGTGACCAAAAATCGAGGCGAAAAATGCCCTCCGGCGCCCGTCGCGGCACGTCCCCAAACACCCGCGCGCCGGCGCCCGCCACCGTTGCGGCCGGCGAGCCGGCGCCCTAGGGATACGCCATGCCCGCCACTCCTGCCTGGCCGCCGCAATCGACGCCGCGGCTGTTCGTCGAGACACCGCTTCGCGAGGGCGCCCAGATCCGCGTCGAGGGGGCGCAGGCGCATTACCTGCTGTCGGTGATGCGCATCCGGCCGGGCGATCCGGTCAAGCTGTTCGACGGCGAGAGCGGCGAATGGCTCGGTGTCGCCGCCACGGCGGGCAAGCGCGATCTGCTGCTCGACGTGACGGCGCAGCTGCGCGCGCGCGAACCGGTGCCCGACCTCTGGCTCTGCGCCGCGCCGCTCAAGAAGGGCCGGATCGACTGGCTGGCGGAAAAGGCCTGCGAGCTCGGCGTCGCGCGACTCGTGCCCGTACTGACGCGGCGCACCGTGGTCGACCGCCTCAATGGCGATCGCCTGCGCGCGCACATGATCGAGGCGGCCGAGCAATGCGGCCGGACCGCGGTGCCCGAACTCGCCGAACCGGTGAAGCTGGCGGCGCTGCTGCGCGCATGGCCCGCCGGCCGCACGCTGTTCTTCGCCGACGAGACCGGCGGTGTGCCGGCCCTGGAAGCGATGCGCGCCGCGCCCGGTGCTGCCGCGATCCTGATTGGTCCCGAGGGCGGCTTCGATGCCGACGAGCGCGAGGCGATCCGCGCGCTGCCCGATGCGGTCGGGATCGGCCTGGGTCCCCGCATCCTCCGCGCCGACACGGCTGCCGCCGCTGCCGTCAGCCTGTGGATGGCCGCGGCCGGGGACTGGTAGGCGGCGGCCATCGGCCGGGCGAGCCCAGCGAGCGTCCGGCTAGTCTAGAAACAGGATGGCCCATCGGAGGTCTGGCCGGGCTCGCGCCCGAGCGCAATGTCTTCGGCCAGCGTGAGGGTCGCGTCGCTGACCCGTCCCGCCGGGCCATCGATGTCCCGGTTGATGGCGGCTTCCACCCTGTCCACCTCGGCAAGCGTGCACAGGGTGACATGGCGTTCGCGTGGCCCCGGCGCCAGATAATGGGTCACTAGCCGCCGCTGTTGGCCGCCTTCCGTCCAGTCGCGGTGCGCCTCCGTCACGTTGCCGCAAAAGGTCTGGTTTCCGATCAGGGCAATCGCATGCTTGGGCGCGATGGCTTTCTCGAACCCCGCCCAGCAGGCCTGCCTGCCTGCAGGCCCGTCACGCCGTTCGCAGAGACAGGCGGTCTCGGCCTTCTTCTGAAGCCACCGCATCTCGACGATCGGCCAGGTCTTGTAGGCGGCGAACACGACGGCAACCGCCAGCGCCACACCCATGATACGGATCAGGATCTTCCACATCGACACACCCCCCGGCTGCGAAAGCGCAATCCCTGCGCCGCCGGATCGTGCAACCGCCTAGGGACGCGGGCAACCATCAAATGATCTAGCGCCCCAACCCCGCCCTCGCTAAAGCGCCGCCATGAGCACGAAGACCGTTTCAAAAAGCAACGCAGCGGTCATTGAGCACCGCGACCAGCTCGTCCAGAGCTTCGCCAAGGGCGAGAAGCCCGCCGACCGCTGGCGGATCGGCACCGAGCATGAGAAGTTCGTCTATTCCCTCGCCGATCACCATGCCCCGAGCTATGACGAGCCGGGCGGGATCAGGGATCTGCTCGCCGCGCTGACTGACTATGGCTGGCACCCGGTCGAGGAAGGCGGCAAGGTGATCGCGCTCGCGGGTGACGATGGCGCGATCAGCCTCGAGCCCGCCGGCCAGTTCGAACTGTCGGGTGCGCCGCTCGACAATCTGCACCAGACCTGTGCCGAGACCGGCCGGCATCTCGAGCAGGTCAAGGCGATCGGCGACCGGTTCGGCATCGGCTTTCTCGGCATGGGCATGTGGCCGGACAAGACCCGCGCCGAACTGCCGATCATGCCCAAGGGCCGCTATGCGATCATGCTGCGCCACATGCCGCGCGTCGGCACCATGGGCCTCGACATGATGCTCCGCACCTGCACCATCCAGGTCAATCTCGATTATGCGAGCGAGGCGGACATGGTGAAGAAGTTCCGCGTCGGCCTCGCGCTCCAGCCGCTGGCGACCGCGCTGTTCGCCAACTCGCCCTTCACCGAGGGCAAGCCGAACGGCATGCTCTCCTATCGCAGCCATATCTGGTCGGACACCGATCCGGCGCGCACCGGCATGCTGCCCTTCGTGTTCGAGGACGGCTTCGGCTATGATCGCTATGCCGAGTACGCGCTCGATGTGCCGATGTACTTCGTCTACCGCGACGGCCGCTATATCGATGCCGCGGGCCTCAGCTTCCGCGATTTCCTGAAGGGCGAGCTGTCGGTGCTGCCGGGCGAGTTGCCGACCCTCGACGACTGGAACGACCACCTCTCCACTGCCTTCCCCGAGGTCCGGCTCAAGACCTTCCTCGAGATGCGCGGCGCCGATGGCGGGCCATGGGGCCGCATCTGCGCCCTGCCGGCGCTGTGGGTCGGGCTGCTCTATGACGGCGCGGCGCTCGACGCGGCCTGGGACGTGGTGAAGCACTGGACGCTCGAGGAGCGCCAGGCGCTGCGCGATTCGGTGCCCCGGCTTGCGCTCGATGCGCCGATCCCGGGCGGCGGCAAGCTGCGCGACATTGCCGGCGCGGTGCTCGACATCGCCAATGCCGGCCTCGCCGCGCGCAACCGCACCGATGCTTCGGGCAGCAACGAGACCGGCTTCCTCGATCCGCTGCGCGAGATCGTCCGTTCGGGCAAGGTGCCGGCCGAGTTGCTGCTGGAGAAATATCACGGCCCCTGGGGCGGCGACGTCTCGCACATCTACGAAGAAATGCGCTTCTGAGTTCTCCCCTTCCCGCAAGGCGGGAAGGGAATGTCTCAGCCCGCCTTCCGGCCCATCGCCCAGGCAAGGAAGCGCGGTACCAGCCCGTTGCGCGCCATCCAGTCCGAATAGTCGCGATAGGCCGGATCGGCGCGCAGGTGACGTTCCTCGGTCTTGGCGCGCCAGTAATAGACGCCGCTCACCGCCGTCATCAGCAGCGTCGCGCGGGCGGCATCGACCATGCTGCCCGTCGTCAGGAACGGGATCGTCGAGATCCACCAGAACAGGTTCTTCGACAGATAGGCCGGGTGCCGCGAAAAGGCATAGGGCCCGTGCGTCAGGATGCCGCGATGGGTCAGGTTCGAGAAGCGGAAGCCGAAGGCGATCGTCGCCCAGGCATAGATCGCGGTCAGCGCGACCAGCACGCCCCCGACCAGCGCCAGCATGATCGGGTGCCCCTGGAACCAGTGCATCCAGTCCGCCGTGCCGACATGATAATCGAGCGGCCCGCCATCGCCCATCAGGATGAAGGGCGGGTAGCAGATCAGCGCTGCCATCCACCCGGCCGCATAGGGATTGGCGGTGCGGATGTGCGAATCGAGCGGCCGCAGCGCGACGATATAGCCGACGGTGGCGAAGGCCACGTCGATCACGAACATGAAGGTGATCAGCCAGTTGGCGAGCGCGACCGGATCGTGCAGCACCCGGCTCGTGTCGCCGCGCACGAAATCGCCGAAGCCGCCCGGCACGATCGCGACCATGAAGGCGGTGAAGAAGGCCTTCACGCCCCAGCTGCGCAGATGGTTGAAGATCGCCTCGCGGTCGATCGGCTCCTTCAGCCCCATCAGCCAGGCGCCGAGCGACCAGCATCCGTCCTTCGGCTCCACCGCATAGCGGTCGAGCAGGATGATATAGGGGATGGAGGCGACGAACAGCACGGGCGCCGCAGCCTCGAAGCACCACATGGCAAAGGCGAAATTGCCCTGCCAGTAGAAGCGCCCGGTGCCGTAGATCAGCGCGATCCCGCCCCAGGTCAGCCATAGTCCGGCGAGCTTGGTCAGGCTGATGTCGATCGTCTCGCGCCACGGCTTGGGACTGGACCAGTCGAGGCCGGTGCTGGCATTGCGGTGCACCTTGTCGACGAACAGCGACCACAGGATCATCGGCAGCCCGCAGGCGA
The DNA here is from genome assembly GCA_903884945.1 of uncultured bacterium. GTDB lineage: Bacteria > Pseudomonadota > Alphaproteobacteria > Sphingomonadales > Sphingomonadaceae > Sphingomonas. The sequence continues at coordinate 19,582 of CAISGR010000118.1, read as the reverse complement.
CGACATTGGTCAGCGCCGCATAGGGCCCGTCCATCCCGTACCAGCGTGCGACGGCGGACCAGGCGAGCAGCCCGGCCAGCCCGGCGAGGCCGACCCCGGTGCTCACTGCCGATCTGGGGCGCGGATCTGCCTTGGCCGCGCGGGCGAGGGTCTTGTCATGGAACATCGTCCGGCAGCATAGCCGGGCAATGGTAAGCAAGCCGTGAAGGATGATGCGGACGATGCCGCGGTCAGGCCGCCGCGATGCAGGCGCGCGGTGTCCCGGTGCGGGTTGCCAGCACCAGCGCCAGGCCTGCGCCCGCCATCGCCGCCCCGGCGATCGAGACGGCGGCATAACCCAGGCCCAGCCCGATCACGGCGCCGCCCAGCGCCGCGCCGATCGCATTGCCCAGGTTGAACGCGCCGATGTTCATCGCCGAGGACAGGTTCGGCGCATCCGCGGCGGCGGCCATCACGCGCATCTGCAGCGGCGGCACCAGCGCGAAGGTCGCGATGCCCCAGGCGAGGATCGAGAGCGCCGCGGGCAATGGCCAGCGCATCGTCAGCGCGAACAGCAGCAGCAGCCCCGCCAGCGCGGCGAGCGTGACCGTCAGCGTCCGGTCGACCGAGCGATCGGCGAAGCGCCCGCCGAGCCAGTTCCCGATGCTCAGCCCGACGCCGTACAGCGCCAGCATGGCGGTGACGAACAGGGCGGAGACATGCGTCACCTCGAGCAGGATCGGGGCGACATAGGTGAAGACGGTGAACATCGCGCTCGATCCCAGCACCGTCAGCCCCAGCGCGACCAGGACTTCGGGGCGCTTCAGCACGCGCAGTTCGGCGCGCATGTCGCCGGCCTCGTGCCGGACCCCGCCGGGAAGGGCGAGCCACAGCGCCGCCATCGCCGCGACGCCGAACGCGCTGATGCCCCAGAAGGCCGCGCGCCAGCCGGCATGCTCGCCCACCCAGGTCGCCAGCGGCACGCCGCCGATATTGGCGATGGTCAGCCCCATGAACATCGTCGCGACCGCGCCGGCGCGCCGGTTCTCCGGCACCACGCTGATCGCGACGACTGATCCCACGCCGAAGAACGCGCCATGGTTGAGCGAGGTGATCACCCGCGCGGCGAGCAGCATGCCATAGCTGCCGGACAATGCGGACAGCAGGTTGCCCAGCGTGAAGATCGCCATCAGCCCGATCAGCAGCGTCTTGCGCGGCACGCGCGCAGTGGTCAGCGTCATCAGCGGCGCGCCCAGCAGCACGCCCAGCGCATAGGCGCTGACGAGCAGCCCGGCGGTCGGGATCGAGACGCCGAGGTCGGTCGCGACGATCGGCAGCAACCCCATCGGCGCGAACTCGGTCACGCCAATTCCGAACGCGCCGATCGACAGCGCCAGCAACGGCAGGTTGATCTTCATGGACTTGCTTCCTGTTTACCCCAGGCACAGGTGGCGCGGAGTCCGGCGCGGCACTAGACTATGCGCGGGACAAGCATCTGTGATGCGGGAGCATGAATGGCGCGCGACTGGATCGATCGCTCGGGCGAGATGGAGGTCTTCTCCGCCGTCATGGAACGCGGCAGCTTCTCCGCCGGGGCGCGGCTGCTCGGGCTTACGCCCTCGGCGGTGAGCCGGATCATCGCGCGGCTCGAGGCGCGGCTCGGCGTGCGGCTGATCGTGCGTACCACGCGCGCGCTGGCGCTTACCCCCGAGGGCGAGGCCTATCTCCGCGCCGCACGGCGCATCCTGGCCGATCTCGATGAATCCGAGCGCGCCGTCGCCGACCAGGCCGCACCGCGCGGCCGGCTGCGGGTCAGCGCGACGCTGGCGCATGGCCGCCTGTGCATCGTCCCGCTGCTGCGCGAGTTCCTCGATCGCTACCCCGATATCCTGGTCGATATCAGCCTGACCGACGCGACGATCGACCTGGTCGAGGAGCGTGCCGATGTCGCGATCCGCATCGGGCCGCTGGCCGACAGCAATCTCGTCGCGCGCCGGCTCGGCGACAGCGGCCGGACGATCGTCGCGGCGCCGGCGTATCTCGCCCGCCACGGCACGCCGCAATCGCCCGAGGACCTGCTCCGCCATAATTGCATCGCCTTCAACTTCCGCCGCGCCGAACCGGCCTGGCCGTTCCGCCACAACGGCCGCGATGTCGACCTCGCGGTGACCGGCAATGTCGCGGCCAATAATGGCGAGACCGTCGCCCAGCTGGCCCGCGAGGGAGTCGGCATCGCCCGCGTCGGCACCTTCCATGTCGCCGAGGATATCGCCGCCGGCCGGCTGGTTCCACTGCTCGAGCAGTGGAACCCCGGGGATCGCGAACCGATCAACGCGCTGTTCGTCGGCGGCACGATCATGCCGGCGCGCGTGCGCGTCTTCATCGACTATCTGGCGGAGAAGCTGCGCTGAGCGCCGCGAGTGGCCTAGCGGGGAACGCCCACGAAATTATATTCGCCGGTCGTCTCGAAATCAGCGACGCTAAGCGCAGCTTGCGGCCAGGGCTGGAACATCACGTCATACCCGGCTCGATCCAGGAGCGCGCGCAACGCTTGGCGCTCGCCTGACGCAATGTGCGATTCGAAGGCTATTATCGGGCGGCGTTCAGCGAGCAGCCGCCCGGCGCTCGACAGGATGGCCAACTCGCTTCCCTCGGCGTCGATCTTCAGCAGCATCTTGCCGGGCGGCAGATCTTCCACATAGCTGTCGAGCGTCCGCATCGGGACGACCTCCGAAACCATATTCTCGCGCCCAAGCGCATTGACGACGGCGTCGTTGATCGAGCCAAGCCATGTCTCCGTCTTCGGGTAACTCAGGGTGATTGTTCCGCCTTCGGCGCCGAGGGCGACAGGCTCCACGCGCGGGGTCAAACCGTTCACCGCGGCGGCGGCGGCGAAATACCCGTGGCAACTGCTGTTGGGCTCGAAATAAACCGCCTTCACGCCATGGGTCATCATCAGAAGCGAATGCAGCCCATAGTTTCCACCGACATCCAGGAACACGTCGGGGCGGTATTCGGATGCCAGCAGCGCGGCATATGTCTGCTTTTCCTTCACGTCGTGACCGACCAGCGCCATCGCACACGTCCAGTCCATCGCGAGGTCGGAGGCGCGCAGCGGCGCGATCACCGTCTTCCCGGCGAACCGCACGCGCCAGATGTCATCCTTCCAGCCAGGGACGCCGCCATCGAGCGAAAAGGAAAACCCGCTGTGCAACTTGCGACGGATTTGCCACGGCATGTCTATCGTCGCGTGGTTGATCGCCTTGCGCAACGGTCGCAGGCGGATGGCTGCGCGGAAGCCGCGCCGCATCCCGGTCTTTGCTAATTCTAGCAAGTTATGACTCCCGCCCGACTTTTATTGTCGGGGCGTATCACGCCTGTGAACCGGAACAACGTAATATAGACCCAGGTTGGCTGTAATATTTCTGGAAACGCCGTGCCAGGTTTGCAGCGGATGCCGCTTCCTGGAATCTCCCAAATCTCAGCGAGAAACTGTCCGCGTTCGACAAGCTCCGGAGCCAGATTTGAACGTCCATTTCATCAGATCGCCCGCTCGCACCAGCCGGAATTGACGAAGGCGGATCATGCCGCGATCGGCGAGGCCATGATCGAGGATCAGGCGAGGAGGTCGGTCCACAGGGGCGAGGACAAGGAGCCGGACGACAGCGCTGTGTTTCTCGCCGAGCGGGCGTTGACGGTCGAACCGGCAGCCGAGGCCATGCCCTGCTCGCTCACCCGCGCCGCGCCGAATCCACAAGGTCGATGTTGACCGGGCGCGCACCATCGTGGCATTGGGCGAGCGCATCGCGGCAAAGCAGTTTGCCCAACAAGCTGGCAGCGGCGCGAAAATCTGACGAAAAGTCAGGTATATGCGGGTATAGCACAATGGTAGTGCAGCAGCCTTCCAAGCTGAATACGCGGGTTCGATTCCCGCTACCCGCTCCATTCCTGACACATGAATCTCGATGGTTGGCGCGCTCGCGTCACCCGCGGCCCTGCGGCCAGGCCAGCCAACCCCTCATAATAAAGCCATCTCAAGGCGCCCGGCTTCGGCCGGTGATCGGTACTGCATCCTGGCCGTCCTTCGAATCTTAGCGAGTCCAGGATTTCCTAGCTGCTCATATCCGTCTCGAGTGCTTTCATAGCGGCGTTCCAGGACAGCAGGTTTGCAAGTGCTTCTTGTACGAACGCGGAGCCCCGAATCCAGGCGAGGAACTTGTCGACGAACCATTTGCCCGGTTGCTTAAGCGGGCGACGCACCTGCAGGAGCAGGACCACCCGGGTGCCGTCGGTGTCGTTCCATACTTCATGGTCAAAGGTGTCGTCGAACACGATGATGCCGCCGTCACTCCAGTGAACGGTGTGATCGCGTACCCGCATACCCACGTCGCCCTTCGGGGGAACGATAAGTCCCAGGTGGCAAGTAATGAGGCCCTTTGTCACGCCCCGGTGCGGTGGAATACGGGTCCCGGGAGCAAGTATCGAAAAGAACGCGGTGTTGAGGCCCGGTATTCGCTCCATCACCGATGCCGTTACAGGGCACTGATCGAGGTTTTCCCGAATAAGATAACCATAGCCCCACAGGAAGAACGACCGCCACTTGTCGACCTCGGCGATTGCCCGGTGATCCGGCGAAATATTGGCGAGCGAGGGCGCCGGCTTTTCCAACGCGGCCGCGACAGCCTCGTCACGGATCGCTTCCCAATTGTTGCGCAGCAATGCCGTCCAGGGAAAATCACTGACGTTGAGCAGTGGCTCATTCGAGATGAGCGAACATCGCGCGATCAGCCAGTCGCAGACCCCGCGTAGATGCTTACCATATTTGATCAGGAATGGCCGCCCCGGATCTGCACGCAGCGGCGGTTCACGCTCGGTCGCTTCTGATGTCGGGCTGGCACGGGTTTGCCCCTGTGAGACGACAAGCGACGTTCCCTGCTGTTGGGCAACGTCGGAACGAATGACCATATAGTTGTCGCCCTTGCTTTGCGGGAAATCTGCAACACCGCCCTGAATGGAATAGCCAACCGCGGGCATTGGGGAATCTACGGAAGAAAAGATGACCGGATTGGAAAGCCGTGGCGGCAAGGATCTACTCGCGCACTGTCGCAGAGCCGATTAGGTCGGCGGCTCTTGAGCGCGAATAATGCGACCGGAGTTGCTGACTCATGTAAGAAATCGATGCGGCTTCCTCGCTTGTGCCCTTCATTAGCCGGCGGTACTTTCCCATCGCGTGCCGACGCGCGGCGTGCAGATCACGGCAGAGGGCCGCTTCGACTGGCTCCTCGGCCTGACCGGCGCCAAACCCGCCACCCTGCGGAAGCGCCCCTACAGAAGCCCCTCCCTGAACATTACGCTCTCATCACCACGACGCTCGTCCGCTTGGCGGCGACCTATGCTTTGCGGCAAACTCCGCGGTCAGGCGTTGTCGCAGATATTCTTCAGGGTGCAGTCGACGCATTCGTCGGTCGGCACGAGCTCGGAACCGATGCACCGCGTCAGGTGCAGTTCCGCAAGTTTCACGTGCGAAATCATCGCCTCCGAACAATCGGCCCGCATCGCCGCCATGATTTCATCAAATGACCTGCGCTGGAAATAACCCCGATCGGTTGACTGCATGGCTCCGCCCCCAGGCCCGCGCTCCCGATTCGGGCGGCAGGATGCAACCGAAGGGCCCAAGCGCGGCCATTATGATCAGGTATCGAGGTCATGGTCTGTCGCGACTCCGACATAGCGCGGACAGCTCTTCGCATCGAAGTGCGGCAGCCACACTCCACATAACACAACATATGTTATTATGAGTATCGATGACATAGGATGATGTGGTGGTGAATTACTTCATTCGTATCCGCGCTTGGTGATCATGTTTTCCAGTAAATCCATTTTCTTCTTTCAAAGAAGATGAAATATTCTAACATATCACCTCTTGCGAGTGACGAGATTGAGGGAAGGACGGGGGAGCGATGGCATTTCGGAATGCTTTTCTGTCAGCCATGAGTTTTGCGGATAAAACGGCCCTGGCGCCTCATCTGCGCGAAGTTGCCTTGGAACCCGGAAAGGTCCTCTGCGAAAGCGGGGAACTTCCGGATTACGTCTATTTCCCAGGTAGTTCTATCATTTCGGTTGTGACCGTTCTCCGAGACGGGCGCGCCTTCGAAACGGCGTCGATCGGCTTCGAAGGTGTCGCCGGGCTATTGTCCGCGTTGACCGGCTTTCCGTCCACGACCCGCTCGTTCGTTCAGGTCGGTGGCGGTGCGGCGCGCCTTCCGGCGGCGGCGCTGCAATCGCGGATCGAGGATAGTACGGCCTTGCGGAAGCTCATCCTCCGAAGTGCGCAGATGACGGCGGCGCAGACGGAGCAATCCGTCGCGTGCAACGCCTATCATCACGTCTCCGCGCGGCTGGCCAGATGGCTGCTCGTAACCCACGATCGCGTCGAAAGTGCGACGATATTTCTTACCCAGGAATATCTGGGGGTAATGGTCGGCGCCCTGCGCAGTTCGATCAGCATCTCCGCCGGTGCGTTCAAGGAGGCCGGCTTGATCGACTATGCGCGGGGCCGCCTGGAAATCCTGGATCGCGCCGGGCTCGAGCGACGGTCGTGCGAATGCTACAGCCACGACAAGGCAAGTCGCGCTGCGCTCTTTCAGGCGGCTTGAAGCGCCCCGAGACCGGCGCTTTGGGCGCGCGCGGCGCAGCCCGGCTATCGATATCGGTCAGGCGACAAATTATCCGTTTCCGGCTCGCGAACCGCGAGTTTCCGCATCTCCTCATCGAGCAATCGGTTGATCAGCTGTCGCTGCTGGTCATCGCTGGTGCCCGCAAGCAAGCGGTTGAAGCGACGGATGTTTCCCTGAGTGACAAAACGGTCCATTGCCTGCTCCCGTGTGGCCTTCGGTAATACACCGATGGGGGCAGCAGTCTGTTCGGAAGCCGACATTAGGCGACGATGTCCGGACACGCCGAGACGACCTCGCGCCACCTTCCGGGGAAGCCGCCCCAGGCAGCCCCCTCCCCGCCGTCGCGTGGCTCGCCACACATTACAGGCAAGCAATCCGCACAAAACATGTGCTAACGGCCGCTTCATGCTACCCGCTAAGGATCGCGCGTCGATGGCCGCCACCACGCTTGCCGAGGCGAGAGCCGCGATCGTCGCGGTCGGGCGCTGGCTCGATGGCAAGGGCTGGGCGCCGGCCACCGCCGGCAATTATTCGATGCGCCTCGGCAACGGCAGCTTCGCGGTCACGGTCTCGGGCCGGCACAAGGGCCGGCTGACCGAGGACGATGTGATGTCGGTCGATTCATCGGGCCGGTCGCTCGATGGCAAGAAGCCTTCGGCGGAGACTGCGCTGCACATGGCGATCTACCGTGACTTCCCCGGCGTCGGCGCGGTGCTCCACAGCCACTCGCCGACCGCCGTCGGCCTCACCCGGGCCGCGCCCGGTGCCGATGGCTATCTGCTTTCCGGCCACGAAATGCTCAAGGCGCTCCCCGGCATCGCCACGCACGAGGCCGCAGTCACGCTGCCGATCGTCGACAACACGCAGGACATGGCCGCACTCGACGCAGCGATCGCCCCGCGGCTGCTGGAAGCGGGCGCGCCGCCGGCCTATCTCATCCGCAGCCACGGCCTCTATGGCTGGGGCCGCGACATGGCCGAGGCGGAGCGGGTGATCGAGGCGATCGAATGGATGATCGCGGCTGAGCTGGCCGAGATGAGTTTCCGGCACGGAGGCGGATGATGAGTCACTTGCAGATCTTCGACGAGACGGACGGAACCACGCCGCTGTTCGAAAGCGCCGACGGAGACACGATCGCCGCGGCGCTCGCCGCGGTCGGCGTGCGGTTCGAGCGCTGGCCCACGCGTCCCCTGCCCGATCCGGCCGCGATCCTGGACGTCTACGCCGCCGAGATCGCGGCGCTGAAGGCGCAGGCGGGCTATCAGTCGGTCGACGTGATCGCGCTCGCGCCCGACCATCCCGATCGCGCCACGCTGCGCGGCAAGTTCCTGGCCGAGCACACCCATGGCGAGGACGAGGTACGCTTCTTCGTCGATGGCGAAGGGCTGTTCACGCTGCATGACGGCGGCCGGGTGTTCAACATGCTCTGCACCGCGGGCGACCTGATCTCGGTGCCGGCGGGCATGCGCCACTGGTTCGACATGGGTCCCGCCCCACGCTTCACCGCGATCCGGCTGTTCGTGAATCCGGACGGGTGGGTCGCGCGCTTCACTGGCGACGCGATCGCCGATCGCTTTCCCCGCCACGAGCCGGCGCACGCCTGAATGCCCCGCGCCATCGTGACCGATATCGAGGGCACGACCTCGAGCATCGCCTTCGTGGCGGAGACCTTGTTTCCCTATGCGCGCGCGCGCCTTCCGGCCTTCGTCGCAGCGCATCCGGAGCAGAGCGCGCCGATCCTCGCCGAGGTCGCAGCGACCGAGCCCGGCGATCCGGTCGCGACCCTGCTCCGCTGGATCGACGAGGATCGCAAGGCGACCCCGCTCAAGGCGCTGCAGGGCATGATCTGGGCGGACGGCTATCGCGAGCGCGCCTTTACCGGCCATGTCTATGCCGATGCGGTCGCCGCGCTGCGGCGCTGGCACGCTGACGGCATCAGCCTCCATGTCTTCTCCTCGGGCTCGGTCGCGGCGCAGAAGCTGCTGTTCGGGCACGGCGATGCCGGTGACCTGACCCCGCTCTTCTCCGGCTATTTCGACACCACGACCGGGCCGAAGCGCGAGCCATCCTCCTATCGCGCCATCGCCGCCGCGATCGGCGTCGCCCCCGGCGACATCCTGTTCCTGTCGGACACGCCGCAGGAGATCGCCGCCGCGCGGTCCGCCGGGCTGCAGGCGCTGCTGATCGACCGCGACGGCGGGGCCGGGGACATCGCATCTTTCGAGGATATCGCCGCATGAAGCTCGCAGGCTTCCATCAGCGCTCGATCGGCCGCACGGCCGACGGGCTCGGTGCGCGCATCCTCGACCAGCGCGAGCTGCCCTGGAAGATCGTCTGGGTCGAACTGCGCAGCGCGGCCGAGGCCGAGCGCGCGATCCGCGAGATGTGGACGCGGGGCGCGCCGCTGATCGGCGCGACCGCCGCCTATGGCCTGGCCATGGCGCTGGCCGCGGACGCGTCGGACGCGGCGCTCGACGCCGCGCACGCGCTGCTGCTCGCCGCGCGTCCGACGGCAGTGAACCTGCGCTGGGCGCTCGATGCCGTCGCGGACGCGGTCCGCCCGCTGCCGGCATCCGAGCGCGCCGCCGCCGCCTTCGCCCGGGCCGACGCGATCTGCGACGAGGATGTCGCGCTCAACCAGGCGATCGGCGCGCACGGGCTCGAGCTGTTCCGCGCGCTCCACGCGCAGCACCCGGATCGCCCGCTCAACATCCTGACGCATTGCAATGCCGGCTGGCTGGCGACGGTCGATTACGGCACCGCGACGGCGCCGATCTATCTCGCGCATGATGCCGGCATCCCGGTGCATGTCTGGGTCGACGAAACGCGCCCGCGCAACCAGGGCGCGCTGCTCACGGCCTTCGAGCTGGCCGGGCACGGCGTGCCGCACACCGTGATCGCGGACAATGCCGGCGGGCACCTGATGATGCAGGGCCAGGTCGATGCGGTGATCGTCGGCACTGACCGCGTGACTGCGAACGGCGATGTCTGCAACAAGATCGGCACCTATCTGAAGGCGCTGGCGGCGAAGGACAATGGCGTGCCCTTCTATGTCGCGCTGCCCTACACCACCTTCGATCCCGGCACCCCTACCGGCGCCGACGTGCCGATCGAGGAACGCTCTCCCGAGGAGGTGACGCATGTGGCAGGCGAAGGCGGATCGATCCGCGTGACGGCTTCGGGGGCAGCGAACCCCGCGTTCGACGTGACGCCGGCGCGGCTCGTGACCGGGTATCTCACCGAGCGCGGGTTGATCGACAAGGTCTGACCCCTCGCGGCGGTGGGGAAGCTAGGGCCGGCGCAGCATCCTCTCGAGCGCGGCATCGAGCGTCGAATCCTGCTTGGCAAAGCAGAGCCGGACGATGCTGGTGACGGGATCCCGCGCGTAGAAGGCCGAGACCGGCACCGAAGCGACACCCGCCTCCTCGACCAGCCATTCGCTGAAGGCAACATCGCCCATGTTCACGCCGGATCGCGGCAGGTCGATCGAGAGGAAATAGGTCGCGGCGCTCGGCAGCACGGCATAGCCCAGCCGCGTGAGGCCCGCCGCGAGCCGGTCGCGCGAGCGTTGATAGCCGGCGCGCATGTCGGTGAAATAGGCCGGGTCCTTGCCCAGGCCATAGGCGGCGCCCGCCTGGAGGTTGGGCGGGGTGGTGAAGGTCAGGAACTGATGCGCCTTGGCCAGCACCTGCGCGATCCGGGGCGCCGCGCACATCCAGCCGACCTTCCAGCCGGTCAGCGAGAAGATCTTGCCGGCCGAACCGATCTTCACAGTGCGCTCGCGCATCCCGGGCAGCGCGATCAGCGGCAGGTGCTGCGCGCCGTCGAAAACGACATGCTCCCATACCTCGTCGCAGATCGCGATCGCGTCATGGCCGATGCAGAAATCGGCAAGCAGCGACAACTCGGCCGCGCTCGTCATGGTGCCGGTCGGGTTGAGCGGGTTGTTGAGGATGAGCAGCCTGGTGCGCTCGCTCGCGACGGCCGCCAGCGCCTCGGCCGTGATGCGCCAGTCGGGCGGCTCGAGCCGCACCAGCCGCGCCACGCCGCCCGCGCGCTCGACCAGCGGCAGATAGGCGTCGTAGAGCGGCTGGAACATCACCACCTCGTCGCCAGGCGAGACAAGCGCGAGGATCGCCGCCGCCAGCGCCTCCGTCGCGCCCGAGGTCACGATCACTTCCTGCGGGTCGAGGTCGAGGCCCTGATGCACCCGATAATGATCGGCCACCGCCTGGCGCAGCGCAGTGGTGCCGGGCATCGGCGGATACTGGTTCGAGTCTTCGAGCAGCGCCCGCGCCGCCGCCGCGAGCACATCCTCCGGGCCGCGGCCATCGGGAAAGCCCTGCCCCAGGTTGATCGCGCCGGTCGCCCGCGCGCGGGCGGACATGGCCTCGAAGATCGTGGTGCCGAGCGCTGCATAGATCGGGTTCATGCTCCATCCATGCCGCAGCCGGCGCCGCTTCGCCAGCCCGGGCGCGCCTCCCCGCCGCAGCCCGCTCCGGGACGGTAACCCGGCGGGAAGGCGCGCGGCACGGTTGCGCGCCAAAGGAAGATTGATCAAAAGACCCGTACCGCGGCGCCCGGACCGGGCCCGCGGGTTCTCGGGGGTCGTCGATTGTTTTCCTACATGGTTTCCGGGCTCAGCGTGGCGAGCGAGATCCCGCTCCCCGGCCTGATTCCGGGCGATCCGCTCGGGCCGGCTGCAGCGCAAATCGTCATTCGCTCGGGCATGGTGCCGCCAGCCCTCGACAATGCCGCCGCGGGCGGCCCGAACTGGTCGATCGCGGACGACCGCTTCCTGCTCGACGTGCCCGATATCGTGCGCATGCTGCTGACCGGCGGGCGCGAGATCCTGTTCGAGCTCCAGCCCGGGATATCGGCCCGGGAAGCGGCGATCTTCCTCATCAGCACCGGGTTCGGCGTGCTGCTCCACCAGCGGGGCCGGATCGTGCTGCACGCCAGCGCCGTGCGCGTGCGGGACAGCGCCGTGCTGTTCTGCGGCCCTTCGGGCGCGGGCAAGTCGACGCTCGCGGCGGGGCTGGTCGATGCCGGCTATGATCTCGTCACCGACGATTTCTGCGGCATCTCGATCCGTGGCGATGGCGTGCCCTGGGTCGAGCCGGACGGTCGCCAGCTGAAGCTCTGGCAGCACGCGATCGAGCGGCTGGCGCTGGCGGAGCGTCGCAACGCCGCCGTGCGCCCCGAGCTCGAGAAATATTATGTCGAGCCGCGCGCCGCCGCCGCCACCGCCCTGCCGCTCGCGGCGGTGTACGTACTGGCCGAGGCGCACCCGCCCCAGGCGCCCGGCATCTTCCAGCCGAACATCGTCGATGGCGGGCTGATCGTGCGCAACAATGCCTATCGCCCGGCGATGGTGCGTCGGATGGATCAGGCCGGGCTCTATTTCCACGCGGCCGCCGCCATCTCCGCCCGGGCCGGCATCTTCACGCTGGCCCGCGAGTTGAACTTCAGTCGATTTCCCGAGGTGATCGGCTGGCTTGAGGCGCATTGGCGCGATCTGGGCCTGCTGGAGCGGGCAGCTTGAGGCAAACCTTCTGGCTCTCTTCCTACCCGAAATCCGGCAACACCTGGTTCCGGATGCTGATCGCCAACCTGCGCCGGGACGCCCCGGTCGACATCAACGACCTGCCGGAGCGCGGCGGCATCGCGAGCGCGCGCGGCTGGTTCGACAACAACATGTTGTTTGCCTCCAGCCTGTTGACCCATGAGGAATGCGATCGCCTGCGACCGCGCGTCTATGCGGCCGTGGCGCAGCAGCAGGAACAGGTCGACACCGACGAGGCCGAAACGCGGATCGGCTCGGCGCGCTTCGTCAAGACGCACGACGCCTGGACCCTGACCGGCGACGGCGAGCCGCTGCTCGGCGGGCAGCGGGGGGCGACCGGCGCGATCGTGATCGTGCGTGATCCGCGCGACGTGGCGCCGAGCCTCGCCAGCCATAACGGACAGTCGCTCGACGAGGCGATCGCCTTCATGGCGCAGTCCGGCGCCTCGTTCTGCGGCAGCCGCGATCGCCAGCCCAACCAGCTTCGGCAACAGTTGCTGACGTGGAGCGCGTATAACGCAAGCTGGCTCGACCAGGGTGACATCCCCGTCCATCTGGTTCGCTACGAGGATCTCCATCGCGACACCCCCGGCGTCCTGCAGCGCGCGCTCGCCTTTGCCGGGATCGCGGTCACGGCGGCCGAGGCGGCGCAGGCGGCGCGTTTCGCCGACTTTGGCGAGTTGCGGAAGCAGGAGACCGAGAGGGGTTTTCGGGAGGCGTCGCGGCGACTATCGGGGATCGGCTTCTTTCGTCGCGGTGTCTCCGGCGCCTGGCATGACGAACTCTCGGCCGCGCAGGTCGCCCGGATCGAAGCGGATCATGGCGCGATGATGGAACGCCTCGGCTATCAGTTCTCGGGTGTTCGACAGGAAAGGATTGCAGGGTGATTCAACGCAAGGGAGACTGGCTCAGCGCCCGTGTCGGCGACGAGGTCATGATGATGAGCACTGAGCATGGCAAATATATCGGGATGAACGAGGTCGGCTCGCGGATCTGGGATCTGCTCGAGACACCCAGCGACCTGGCCACCCTTTGCGCGCAACTGCAGCGCGAATTCGCCGTGTCGCCGGCGGATTGCGAAACCGAGGTCAGGGCCTTTCTGGCGGAGATGGAAAGGAACGGCGCCGTTGCGATCGATCCCGCGTAAGATCGGCACTGCGCTGCTGATGGGGCCGCGACGGCAATTGCTCGTCGCGGAGGCCTGCGCAAGCATGCTCGTCGCGCGGGTCCTGCTCGCGGTCCTGCCGTTCCGGCGCGTCGCCGTGCGGCTCGGCACCTTCGTGCCCCCGACCGACCCGCGCGTGCAGGCCCAGGCGGGTGGCCTGGACGCCGATCGCGCGCGCATCGCGCGGGCAGTCGGCTGGGCGGTCCGCGTCAGCGCGCCCCATATGCCGTTCCGGTCGGTTTGCCTGCAGCAGGCAATGGCCGCGCAGGCGATGCTGCGCCGCCGCGGCATTGCCAGCGTGATGCATTTCGGCGCCGGGAAGGGTGACGAGAAGCCGATCGACGCCCATGCCTGGCTCGACGCCGCCGGGGTGAAGGTCACCGGCTATCCGGTCAAGCCGACCATGGCCGAACTCGGCTGTTTCGTCTGAACCGGGGGCCGCGCGATTTCCAGCCGATGCGATCTTGATTGTGGCCGGCCGATGCGGCAGTCCAGCGACGGGCGCGGGTTTGATTGCCCAGGGGAGCGGGGAAAATGACGGTTGATACGGTGCTGACGCTGGAGGATTTCGAGCCGCATATCGATAGCGGTTTCACGATCGTCCATGGCGGGGACCTTGAGATCGTGCTCACGCTTGTCGAAGCAACCCCGATCAAGATCTACGGCAAGCCCGAGGGGATGATCCGCAAGCCCTTCTCGCTGCTCTTCCAGTCGATCTTTCAGGACGCACTGGAGCAGCGGCTGTTTCGCCTGCGCCACGACGTGATGGGTGATCTGGAAATCTTCCTGGTGCCGACGGCCAGGAACGAGACCGGCATTCAGTACCTCGCCACCTTCAACTGACCGGCGCCGCGGCGCCGTCCAGCGGGCGTTCCATTTCGAGATAGACCTCGGCGTCCTGGATTTCGACGAACCCAAGCCGCCGATAGAGCCGCAGTGCCGGATTGAATTTTTCGACGAAGATGCCGAGCGCCTTGCCGCGCGCACGCGCCGACTCGATCAACGCCTCGAGCATCGCCTGCCCCACCCCCTGGCCCCGCGCCTCGGGCATCAAGGCGATGTCGGTGATATGGAGTTGGGTAACCCGCTCCTCCAGATAGAGCCGGCCGACCGGCGCTCCGTCGCGCTCGATCACCTGATAGCTGCAATTGGGAATCTGCGTCTTGTAGTGATGGCGCTGCGCCTGGAATTGCTGCGCAATAAAGGCCTGCTTCATCTCCGCGCTCCAGCCCTGCGCCTGCGCGAGTTCCTCTTCGCGCGTCGAGCCGTAAAGCCGCAGCAGAAACGGAACATCGTCTTCGGTTTCGGGGCGCAGCGTATAGCCCTGCGCCAGCAGCGCCGCCGGCAGTTGAAATGCCGACGGCGCGTCGATCATGCCCATGGAAGCCTCGTCAATTCCGCGTCGGGAAGATGCCGTACAAGGCGATGCAGAAATTCATCGCGAGATAGGGCTGCCGGTTCTGATGCGGCTGGTTGCCCCCCGCCAGTCCGATTGCCTGTGGCGCCATGGCCTGCGCCGGCGTCGCCGCAACCGAATAGGCACTGCCAGGGCCGGAGGTGGATAACAGGGCGGTCGGCCCGGGTGTGCGTACCTGCTGCGCGACCACCGGAGGATTCGAGATCGCGCTGTTCACCAAGTGGGTGTGCGTCGGCATCTCCGTGCTGAGCAGCGTGACGGTGCCTTCCCCTACCTGCTCCCCGATTACATATTCAGTCAACCCGGCGCCTTGGCCGGCGCCGACGGGCGAGCTGCCCTGCATGTTCGGCAGGCCGAAATTGCTCTGGCCGTTGCCGCCATAATATGTACCCAGGATCGAGAACAATGCGGTGTTCTGCGAAATCGCCACTAGCTGGCCGTTGCAATAAGCCCAGTTTTTCGGCGGGAAATTGAATCCGAATATCTTGATTTCACCGATAAAAGGTGCCGTCACGGTCGATCTCCGATGCTAGTTGCGGCTGGGGAAGACGCCTTCCAGCGCAATAATGAAGTTTACGCACAACACCGGCATGATGTTCGCGTGCGGCTGGTTACCGCCGGAAACAGCGACGGTGCTTGCAGCCATTGTCGACGGCTGTAACGGGTTGGCGCCCGGTATCACGTAGAAGGTCGCCGTGCTGCTTTGATTGTCGCCATCCGGTTGCGCCGGCATCGAGTTGGCGGCCGGCACCGACTGACTGCCCTTGGCCGTCGTGGCATACATCGCATGGGTGTGTGCCGGCAGGTGCGCCGTGGTCAACTGGACCGTCTCGGTCCCCGCCTTTTCACCCAGAACCCGGGTCGTAAGGCCCGGGCCCTGCCCCTGGTTGATCGGCACGCGCCCCCGCAGGTCGGGAAGCCCGAAAGTGTTCTGCCCGTCGCCGCCATAGGTGGTGCCGATCAGGGCATAGAGCGCGTCATTCTGGGAGATGGGCAGGAGTTGCCCTTGGCAAAAGGCGAAGCCGCGCGGCGCGAAACTGCCCGCGAACATCCTGATTTCGCCAAGAAATGGGTTCGACATTATATCCTCCGTGCCGGTCGGCAGCGTATCGTGGGTTCAGACGTCAGTTGCGCGACGGGAAGAGTCCCTGCAGCGCGATGCTGAAATTCACCACGGCATAGGGCTGCATATTAGGGTGCGCCGTGTTGCTGCCCTGCGTCGCGAGCGCGGTCGGCGCGAGCGACACGACGCCCTGACCAGTGTACGGCGCATAGAAATCCACGATCGCGGACGTGTCTGCGGCGAAACTGTGCGCCCCGGGTGCACGCTTGTCGGCAGTGGCGGTGGTGCCGGTCAGCACATGGTTATGCTGCGGCATCTGGGTCGCCAGGAGCCCAACATTTTCGCTGCCCCCAGTCTCACCGATAACGAACGTGTCGCCCCCGCCGGTGCCGAAATGCAGCGGCGTCCGGCCGCGCAGGTCGGGTAGCGCAAAGGTCTGAACGCCATTCCCGCCATAGAACGTACCGAGCAGCGAAAAGAGCGCCTGGTTCTGCTGGATGGCGAGAAACTGGCCGGCCGCCGACGCCCAATGCCGCGGGGGGAAGTCGAACGAGAACATCCGGATCTCGCCCATGAACGGTTGTGTCATGCCTGCCTCTCGAACTGAACCTGGAGGCCGCACCGCAACACAACGCCAGCCCCCCGGTGTTGACAATCCAATGTACCCCCGTCCCGGAAAGACACAATAGTCAATTTGGAGGAAACGTCTCGCACCGGGACTGACGAATATGCTTAAGCACTTGATAATCTATAATAATGCAAAGCCATAACGGATGATATTGCTGCACCTCGTAGATCGATTTGTGCGCGGCTGATCTTCGCGGCGCACCCCGTCCCGTTGCGCGGCCATGGGCGTTCTGCCATATTCCAGTCTGGGATGAATGAGGCGCGGGGCGCCCGGGGGGTAGTTCGAAACTATGTCACACAAGTCTTTAGCCGAGATGTCGGGGGACGTTTCGAACGGCCGGGCCGCGAGCGCAGGCATGGAATCGCGCAAGCCCTGGTCGACGCCGCTGGTGATTGTTTCTGCGGCGCAGCATACCGAAAACCATAATACCAACAACACCGACACAACCACCTCCGGGATTCCCATCGGCGGGTCCTGACGCCCCCGCGCGCGACGGGGACGTCACTCGTTCGAGCGGTCGAACCAGGCGATGAACCGCGTCGTGGCGATGGCCAGGCTGGCGATATACAGTCGCGTGTGATCGCTCCGGCGGTTTTCGTCGGCGGCCATCGCCGCGCCGACCTTTTCCAGATCGACAT
Source organism: uncultured bacterium (assembly GCA_903884945.1). GTDB lineage: Bacteria > Pseudomonadota > Alphaproteobacteria > Sphingomonadales > Sphingomonadaceae > Sphingomonas. The sequence continues at coordinate 2,449 of CAISGR010000118.1, read as the reverse complement.
AGCGCGACAGCCTGCCATCGCGATCGAGCGCGCGTGTCGTCTCCAGCGCGGCTGGCGTCTGCATCTTCGCCATCCGGAAAAAATCCGGATCTTCCAGGTCGTTGCCGGGGCCGCGCGCCAATAGCCGGCCAGGTAGCCGGTCGCCGAAGGCGCGTCGCGCGAGGTACCGCTCCTGCCCGTCCCTGAACTGCAGGCTCTCGGGAATGGCGAGCCCCAGTTCGACCACCCGCTTGTCGCGAAACGGCCGCGAGAAATCCAGGCCGCTGGAGGCGGCGAGAGTCCGCTGCACGGGCGGGCCGGCTGCCGAATTGCGCAACAAGGCCTGCCGGCGCGCTTCCCAGCGATTCTCGACCGGATAGCGTTCGCGCAGTCGCGCGGGATCGACCACGCCACGCGCGATCAGCGCCCGGGCGAACGCGTCGGAGATCGGCCGTGTCCGCCACATCGGTATGAAGCGGCGCCGCGCCGCGAGGACGGCGGCGATTCCCCACAGCGGCACGAGCCCGGGTAGGACGTCCTGGCGCAGCACATGCCGCGGCCGTCGCCCCGTCGCCCGCATGCGCAACCGGAATTCGCGGGCAAAGCGGAAGAGCCGCCCGCGCAGCAGGATCCGCCCGAGCATGCCGCGGCTGCGCATGTTGACGCTGCTGTCCCCGCCATGCCCGTCCATCACCAGCCGGGCGCCGGCCTCTGCGGCGATCCGGTAGATGCCGCGGCGGACATAGGGCGTGCCGATGATATTGTGGGTGATCGCGAACGAGGTCTCGATATCGTCGAAGATGCCGTCTTCGCCGCGCGTGTAGAAGCGCAGGTCGATGAACGGACAGGGCCGATAGGCCTCGGCGGCGGCCCGCGCGTTGGGCCCGAACCGGCGCGTCTCGCCCTCTTCGAGCACTGACGCGATCGCGATCACCTTGCGCCCCTGCCGCGCGACGATCGGGCCGCTCAGCGCTGCGATGGTGCCGCTGTCGAAGCCGCCGCTGAAGCACAATGCCGGCGGCCGGATCAACCGCCGCACCCGGCAGGCGACTGCCTCCTCGACGGTCGAGCGATAGGCTTCGACGAAATAGGCCTCGTCGCGCCCGCGATGTTGCGCGCCCGCCCGGATCTCCCAGTAGCGGCGGGCGGAAAGCGCGCCGCCGGCGTCGATCCGCAGCACCGTCGCATTGGGCAGCACCGTGATATGCTCGAAGATCGTCTGCCCGGGGATACGGTCGACCGACATCAGCAGCCGGCGGCCGATCGCGTCCTCGGAAAGCCGGCGCGGCACGCCCTCGACCGCCCAGAGCGCCTGCACCTCGGTCGCGAACACCAGGAAGCCCTCGCCATGATGATAGAACAGGCCGCGCTGCCCCATATGATCGCGGCCGAGCAACAGGTTGCGCGCCGCGCCGTCCCAGATCGCGAAGGTGAAGTCGCCAAGCAGGTGCTCGGCCAGTTCCGCACCCCAGTGCCGATATGCTGCGAGCAGCACCGCGCTGTCGGGCATGTCGCGCAACGCCGCGTCCGTGATGCCGATCTCGGCGGCGAGCGCCTCGCGATTGTCGAGGCGCATGTCGGCCACGAGCAGGACCGCGCCGTCGCGGATCGGCTGCGCCTCGAAATAATCCTCCTGGTTCACCCGCAAGAGGCAGTGGCCGAGGCCGACCGGCCCTTCGGCGACGGCCCGGCGCCCGTCGGGCCCGCGATGGGCAAGGGTCTTGCCCATCCGCTCCAGCTCGCGCGGCGCTGCCGCCTCGCCATCGAAGCGCAGGATTCCGAAGATGGCGCTCATGTCTCGCCGGCTAGGCGCAGGCCCTCGAGCTTCCGGAAGGAGGCGTCCATATAGGTGGCGGCCTGCGCCCGGACCCGATCGTCCGCTGCGCACTGCTTTTCTTCGGTGTCGCGCGTGAAGGATTCGGTCGGCGCCTTGGCATCGCGCCTGGACGCGTCGGCCATCGCCGCCCGCCCCGCGGCATCCGGGCGAATCCCGAAATGCGGCAGGATCCGCGCTTCCATCGCGCCCGGCAGCTCGGCATAATTGACCAGCAACCCGCCTCCGAGCCCGAAATGCTCGACGACCGCCTCGGCGGTCCGGCCGAGCGCACACGCCGCATAATCGCCGTGCGGCAACTCGTCGCCCCGCTCGATGCCGTACGGATCGAATCCCATCGCGCCCGGCACCGTCTGCATTCCCGCCATGCGGACGTGCGACACGAGGATCTCGACGGGCTCGCGGTACAGGAAGATCCAGGGCGTGTCGGGAAAGGCCAGGCGGAACAGCGGCAGGGCAAAGGTGTGCCAGCTGTCGAGCTTGACGACATAGGCCCCGGCCGCGTCGATGCGCCTGCGCCCCAGCGCGCCCACGACGGCGCGCAGCAGGCGGATCCGTTCCTCGATCGGCACGTCGATCCGCGCCGTCGCCAGTTGCACGACCGAGTCGATCGGCGGCGCTTCCGACACGACGATG
>CAISGR010000117.1 GCA_903884945.1 uncultured bacterium | reverse complement strand
GCAATCCCAATGTCGGGCCCGAATTCTCGAAGACCTTTACGGTCGGCGCGGCCTATCGCGGTCGCGGCGCGCTGCGCGGCCTCGGCATCTCGGTCGATTATTACAATATCAAGATCGACGACGCGATTACCAACCTGTCGACGGCGAACATCGCAGCGCTGTGCAGCGCCGGCGAAGCCTATTTTTGCAATCTTTTCACCTATGGGCCCGATCTCTCCACCCCCGACCCGAACGATCGGATCCACACCGCGCTGAACGCTGGTTCGCTCAATGTCGGTGCCTTCGCCCAGAAGGGCATCGACGTGACCCTGAACTACGGCACGTCACTCGACTTTCTAGGATCGGGCGGCCGCGGAAGCATCGCCGCGAGCGGCACCTATGTCCTCCATGCGCTGGTCGATTCGGGCACGGGCGCCGCGCCAATCGACCGCGCCGGGGAGAATGGCTGGGCCAATCTCGGCTCGATTCCGCACTTCCGCGGCAACCTGTCGACGACTCTGGGCACCAATGCGTGGGAATTGACGCTGCAGACGATCTTCATCAGCAAGGGCGTCCAGGACGTGACGTACAACACGCTGCCGACCAACACGATCAACGACAACAGGGTGCCGGCGGTTACTTATTTCAACCTGTTCGGAAAGATCTTCGCCGGAGAGAATAAGAGGTTCGAATTCTTCTGGGCGATCAACAACCTGTTCGACAAGGATCCGCCGCCCGTTCCGTATATCATCCTCAACGGCCCGGTGAACGGCCAATATTACGACAAGGTCGGTCGCGCCTTCACGGTCGGGGCGCGCGCGCGCTTCTGATCCGTCACCGACGAATGAAGGGCGCTCCTACCGAAGGAGCGCCCTTTTTTGCATCAAATTCAGAAAGGTTTTTCAGTGGGCGATATCGTGCGGGTGACCCTGGTTCCGCAAGGCGAAGAGGAGGCCACCGACCGGCAGATCGTGCTCGACCTGACGATCGACGCTCGCGGCGTGGCGGTCGGCCCGTTTCCCGCGTTCGGCCGCATCGGCGATTTCAGAAGGCCCGGGACGCTGTTTCCGTTCACGCTGATGGGCGACGGGCGGCTCGATTACGGCGCGCATGCCGGCGATGTGTCGACGCAGGACAAGCTCGCGATCCGCAATGAAGTGCTGGCCCCCGGCGCCGAAATCCTCCGAACCGCAGGCGACCGCAGCGAGGCGTTCGTGATCGCAACGGTGACGTCGCTCACCGCCTGATGCGACTCAGCTGAAGTTGAGCTGGTCGCTGCCGCGGAACAGGTTCTTGAGTTCGCGCAGCGTGCACAGCCAGCGCCCCGCGGTTTCGTCCCAGCGGAATGTCTCGGTCGCCTCGCTGATTCGGGTGGGAACGCGGCTTTCGAGCGGCGCCTCGCCATCGGCGGCCCATAGCAACATCAACCACGTCGCAGTGGCGCCGCCCTGCTCGTCGAATTCGGCGCGGAAATTGGTGAAGGCATGGATCGACACGCGCGCGCCGCGGCCTTCGCGCCAACTATAGAAGCCCTGGATCGCCTCGCGTCCCTCAAGGTTGAGCCGGCCCGAGCGATAGACGGCCTCCGGGGCGTAATAGTCGCTCGCCTGGCGGCCCCAATTATTGTCCACGTCATGCCAGAAATCGGCGAGCCCCATTTCGAGCTCGGCAGTGGCAATGGCGCGCTCGCGGCGGTTCATAGGGTGTAGCTCCGTATGTTGAAATAAAGGTCGAGTGCGGTCGCGTCCATTGCCCGGCGAGTTGCCGCGTCGGGGACAAGGCGATGATACAAAGCCAGCGTGTCGGCATAAGTGATACCGGCTTCGTGGTTCACGAACGGCGCGTCGCTGCCCCATAGCAAGCGCCCTGGTCCAGCTTCGGCGAGCAAGCGTGCGGCGCATTCGGCGGCAATGGCAGGGGACAGGCGGAAGCCCGCCGACATCTTGACCCATGTCTGGCCACCGGCAATCGCGCGAAGCAGTGCGTCAGTCCCGGCGCGGCGTTCGCTCTCATCGCGCGAGGGGACGCCGAAATGATCGACCACCAGGGGTACGCCAGCGAAGTGCGGCAGCAGCGCGGGCAATTGTGCGCTGCCGGCGAGCAATTCGACATGCAACCCGCATTCGGCGATCCGACCCAGAAACCCGCGCCACGGTTCCTCCGCCAGATTGGGAAGATCGGTGATCCGCCGCCAGGTCAGCCGCACCCCGACCACGCCCCGCCCGGCCAGTGCTCGCAACTGCTTGGCGCTGGTCTCCGGCCCGGCAAGCACCGTCGCGCGCAGCCGGGAATGCGCCGCCAGCGCCGCGAGCGTATAGGCATTGTCGTCATCGAACAGGCTCGCCGCCGCGATCACGCCGCGGCCGATGCCATGGGCGTCGAGATCGGCAAGCCAGGCCTCGACCGGATAGTCATAGTCCGGCCGCGAATGGGCGTTCGCCGCGAAGGGCATTGCCCGGGTAAAGATATGGGCGTGGGCATCGATTGCCGGCACGGGCGCTTCAACCCCGCCCATGCCCGACCGTGATCACCTGCGGCGCGCCCTTCAGGCTCATCAGCCAGAAAGTGAATAGGCCGCCGCATAGCAGCGGCACCCCCAGCATCGCGAAGATGCCGACGGCGCCGAAGCCTTCGCTCAGCACGAAAGTGCCGAATAGCGGCGCCCAGATCGATACGACGCGAGCGGCGCCATAGGTCCAGCCGACGCCTGTGGCGCGGCTGCGTGTCGGATAGAGGGCAGCGGCAAGCGCCGGGATGCTGGCCTGACTCCCATGCTGGCACATCCCCATGAAGGCGACCGCGATGTACATGCCGGCGCCGGGGGCCAGCAGGCCGACCAGTGTCGCCCCCAACCCCGCGAGCAGGAAGCTGCCCGTCATCACGCACTTGAAGCCCAATCGATCGATGAAAAAGCCGATCGTGAGCATGCCTATAAAGCCTGCGGCGGTGTTGATGCCGTTGATCAGTGCCACCTGCTGAAGCGACAGCCCGATCACGTCCTTGAAAATCGTCGTCTTCCACACGCCAGCGGTGATGAACACGAAGCTCGAGATTGCGATTCCCCACATCAGGAACGTCCGGAGCAATTGGCCGCGCCCGAAAATGTCGGAGAGCAGGATCGCAAGGGGAGGGCGGTCGGGCTTGGGCGCCACGGTGAGTACGACGTCGGCATCGCCGAACACCGACGGCCGCATCCGCCTGGTCAGCGCGGAAATGGCGGGATCGTGCGGGTTGCGTGCGACCAGCGACCGCAGCGATTCGGGAAGAAAGAAATAGATCAAGGGAAGCATGATCGCGGGCAGCGCCACTGCGATCCAGAACGCGCCGCGCCACCCGAACGGTGCCAGGACGAAGCCTTGCATCAGCGAGCCCAGCATCGCGCCGATCATCGTGCCGCTGACCGTGATGGTGCTGACTGTCGCGCGCAGCCGCTTGGGCGCGGTCTCGGAGGCGAGGGTGACCAGGATCGGGATCATCGCGGTACCGCAAAAGCCGGCGGCAAAGCGGCAGGCCGTAAACGGCAGCAGCGACTTGGTGGTGAGGATCGCCAGCGCGCTGAGCATCATGCCGAGATAGCAGAACAGCAGCACGCGGGGCCGTCCGATCCGGTCGGCAAGCGGTGGAATGACGAACGCGCCGGCAAGCATACCGACCTGTTGAGCGACCAGCGCCGACGTGATTGCCGTCGTCGCCACGCCGAAGTCCTTGGCGAGCACCGGCAGCACCCAGCCGACGACATACAATTCATAGCCGTCGATCGCAGCCAGGGCCGTACACAGGATCAGGACGATCAGATGAAAGCGGCTGAATTTAAGCCCGTCCAGGAACGTGTCCACGTCGATCGGCCGAGCCCCAGTGTCCGTCATGCAAATCCCCTCCCGGTGCGGCGATCGGTTGACTACCCATCCTGCCCGCCAATTGGCTTTATCATATGTCGTTCGCTATATACAAATGCGCGAGCAACGATATATATCAGCTTGGCTTAGGGATGAGCGGACGTCTAGGCTGGTTTTTTTATAATCCGCTGGGGAGCGAAATGCCTGGTGTGGCAACCAAGACAGCGCCTGCGTTCGACGTGGTGGCCGATTGGGAGCACCTGCCGGCGGGCGTCTCGCATCGCGACGTCACCGGGGTAGCCGTCGATTCGCAGGATCGCGTCTATCTGTTCGTCCGCTTCCCGCACCGCGTCCTGGTATATGAGCGCGACGGCAGCTTCGTCCGCAGCTGGGGCGACGATCTCTTCACCATGGCACACGGCCTGACGATCGGTCCCGACGACCGAGTCTATTGCGTGGACAATGGCGATCACAGCGTTCGCGTCTTCAGCCTCGAAGGCGAGCCGCTCATGACACTCGGCGTGCCCGGTCAGGCATCGGACACGGGCTATGATCCCAAGCATCCCTACGAGGTCCATGCCTGCGAATGCATTGCCTATCCCGGCGGGCCGTTCAATCGCTGCTGCAACCTCGCGGTGGCGCCAAGCGGCGAACTCTATGTCGCTGACGGCTATGGCAATTGCCGCGTCCATCGCTTCAGCGCGGCGGGCGAACTGATCCAGTCATGGGGTGAGATCGGCACCGGCCCCGGCGAATTCCACCTCCCGCACGGCATCGGCTGCGACGCCACGGGGCGCGTATTGGTCTGCGATCGCGAGAATGACCGTATCCAGGTCTTCACCGCCGACGGCGACTATCTCGAGCAATGGACCGACGTTCAACGCCCGTGCGACATCGCCATCGACGGCGACGGCATCGTCTATGTTGCCGAGCTGTGGCGGCCCAAGGGCAAAAAGAGCTTCGTCCTCGGTGAAATGCTCCAGGATCATCCCGGCCGTGTCACGGTGCTCAGCCCCGAGGGCAAGGTCCTGGATCGCTGGGGCGGCTCGTCCGAGCACCGTCACACCCCCGGCAATTTCATCGCGCCGCACGGCATCGCGGTCGATAGCCATGGGGACGTCTATGTTGCCGAAGTGCCCTACAGCTTCGCAATCCGCCCCGGCTGGATTCCCGAGGGACACGGCGACCACCAGATCCAGAAATTCGTCCGCCGAACATAAGCCGGCGACAACCACCTAGGAGAAGAGACAATGCGGCGTTCCACGGACCATATCCTGACGACTCACGGCGGGAATCTGCCACGCCCCGCCGATCTCGACGCCCTGCTCGTCGACGCCGACACCAAGCAGGCGGAGATCGCGGTGCGGCTACCCAAAGCGGTGCGCGAAGTCGTCGACAAGCAGATCGAATGCGGCGTCGATATCATCAACGACGGCGAATATGTGAAGGCCGCCAACATGGGCAGCTACACCAGCTACATCCAGCAGCGCGTGACCGG
>CAISGR010000116.1 GCA_903884945.1 uncultured bacterium | reverse complement strand
GACTGCCTCGAAATTATAGCCGCCGCGATAGCTGGAGATCACTGCGATCCCCATCTTCGACATGATCTTGAGCAGCCCTTCGTCGATCGCATGGCGATGATTGTCGAGGCATTGCGCGAGCGTCAGGTCGCCGAACAGCCCGCGGCCGTGGCGATCGACGATCGAGGCCTCCGACAAATAGGCGTGCACCGTCGTCGCGCCGACGCCGATCAGCACTGCATAATAATGCGTATCGAGGCATTCGGCCGTCTGGATATTGATGCTGGCATAGGAGCGCAGGCCGCGCCGCACGAGATGCGTGTGCACCGCCGCGGCGGCAAGCACGCCGGCGATGCCGACGCGGTGCGGGCCGATGTTCATGTCGCTGAGGAAGATCTCGCTCTTGCCCTCGCGCACCGCCTGCTCGGCTTCGCCGCGGATGCGCGCGATCGCGGCACGCAGCGTCTCCGGACCGCCGCCGCTTTCGAAGGTGCAGTCGATCTCGGCAACCTTGGCGCCGAAATAGGCCTTGAGCCGCGCCCAGTCCTCCCCGGTCAGCACCGGTGAATCGAGCACCAGCACGCCGTCGCGCCGATCCTCGGTATCGAGGATATTGGCGAGATTGCCGAAGCGGGTGCGCAGCGACATGACATGGCGCTCGCGCAGCGAATCGATCGGCGGGTTGGTGACCTGGCTGAAATTCTGGCGGAAGAACTGGCTGATCAGCCGGGGCTTGTCCGAGATCACCGCGAGCGGCGTGTCGTCGCCCATCGAGCCGATCGCTTCCTTGCCGCCCTCGACCATCGGCGACAGGATCAGTTCCATGTCCTCGATCGTCTGCCCCGCCGCGATCTGGCGGCGCGTGAGATCGGCGCGCTCGAAGCGAACGGTGGCGTCGCCTGGCGCAGGCGGCAGATCCTCGAGCCGGGCGAAGTTGCCGATCATGCCGGCATAATCGGCTTCGCCCGAGATCCGGTCCTTCACCGCCCGATCGTCGAGCAGCACGCCTTCGTCGAGATCGACCGCGATCATTTGGCCCGGCCCGAGCCGGCCCTTCTCGATGATGGTCGATTCGGGCACCACGACCATGCCGCTCTCCGAGCCGACGATCAGCAGGCCGTCGCTGGTGCGGGTATAGCGCAGCGGGCGGAGCGCATTGCGGTCCATGCCGGCAACGGCCCAGCGGCCGTCCGTCATGGCCAGCGCCGCCGGGCCGTCCCACGGCTCCATCACCGAGGCGAGATACTGGTACATGGCGGTGTGCGCTGGCGGCACGTCGCCATTCTCGACCATCGCCTCGGGCACGAGCATCAGCTTCGCGGTCGGCGCGTCGCGGCCCGAGCGGCAGATCGCCTCGAACACGGCATCGAGCGCGGCCGTGTCCGACGCGCCGGCCGGGATCACCGGCTTGATGTCTTCCGAATTGTCGCCGAAGGCGAGGCTCGCCATGCGGATCTCGTGGCTGAGCATCCAGTTCTTGTTGCCGCGGATCGTGTTGATCTCGCCGTTGTGCGCGAGGCAGCGGAACGGCTGCGCCAGCCACCATTGCGGGAAGGTGTTGGTCGAATAGCGCTGGTGGAAGATCGCGACGCGGCTTTCGAAGCGCTGGTCCTGCAGATCGGGATAGAAGACCGACAGGCTCTCCGCGAGGAACAGCCCCTTGTAGACGATCGAGCGGCACGACAGCGAGCAGATATAGAATCCCTGGATCTGCGCCGCGATCACGCGCTTCTCGATCCGGCGGCGGACGAGATAGAGATTCTTCTCGAACTCGGCGGCGCTGGCATCGCCCGGCAACGGCCCGGCGATCATGATCTGCTCGATCTCGGGGCGCGTCGCCTGCGCCTTCTGCCCGATCACCGAGACGTCGACCGGCACCTGACGCCAGCCATAGATGGTATAGCCCTCGTCGATGATCGCGCTCTCGACGATCGTGCGGCACGCCTCCTGCGCGCCGAGATCGGTACGCGGCAGGAAGATCATGCCCACCGCGAGCCGGTTCGGCATGGCCTTGTGGCCCGAGGCGACGATCGCATCGTCGAAGAATTTCAGCGGCAGATCGACATGCAGGCCGGCGCCGTCTCCCGTCTTGCCATCGGCATCGACCGCGCCGCGGTGCCACACCGCCTTGAGCGCATCGATCGCCGACTGGACGACGCGGCGCGACGGCGTGCCGTCCGTCGCGGCGACGAGGCCGACGCCGCAGGCATCGGATTCGAATTCGGGGCGGTACATGCCGACCTCGGCGAGGCGGGCGCGTTCGGTTTCCATGGTCACTGTTTCGGCGCCTTTTTCGGTAGCGGTGGCAGACCCTTGGTCGCCTCCGCGAGCTTGGCCATGATCGCGGGCATTTCCTTGATCATCCGCGGCATGAAGGACTGCATCACCCGGGCCATGTCGGGGCCCATCATGACCGTCATCGATTCGCCTGCGTAGATCGCCCCCGTCGGGGTGGCGAAGAAGCGATCGAGGTCTCCCAGCTGCTCGACGGTGAAGCGCCGGGCATAGGCATGCGCCAGGGCTTCGCGGACATCGGGTTCGATCTCGGTCATGAGGCGCGTCATCTCGCCCATCATCACGTCCATGGTGATCTTCATGCGCTGCTTATAGGCGGGGTCCTCCGCCTGCAGCACCTCACCCATGGTCTTGCCCTTGAGTGCGGCAGGATTCTTGCCGCTGGCGCCGCCCATGCCGGCGAGATCCTCCACGCGCATGTCGTACATGCTTGCCACGGTCGACTGCATCATCTGCTCCATCATGCCGTGCATGATCCGCGCATAGGTGCCGAGCGGCCAGATACGGTCGATCACCGGCCGCGCCGCGGCAAGACGCGCCGGATCGACCGGCGCCGCGTCGAGCGCCGCCGGGGCCGGTGGGACCGCCTGTGCCGCTGCGACACCGGGAAGAGCGGCCAGACAGGGCGCCAAAATCAATCGACGGAGGAGTTTCACGCCGCCTGCCTCCCGGCCGCTGCCTTCGCCTTGAGCCAGGCGTGCATCGCCGTGCTGACATCGCGCCCATCGCGGATCGCCCAGACCACGAGGCTCGCGCCGCGCACGATGTCGCCCGCCGCAAACACGCCGTCGAGCGAGGTCATCAGCGTCTTGTTGTCGACCAGCAGCGTGCCCCAGCGCGTCACGCCCAGTTCGGGCGCGCCGAACAGGACCGGCAGATCCTCGGCATCGAAGCCGAGTGCCTTGATGACGAGGTCTGCGGGCAAGGAGAACCCACTGTCCGGTTCCGCTTCGGGCGCGCGGCGGCCGCTCGCATCGGGGGCACCCAGCCGCATCCTCGTCGTATGGACGCCGGTGACCGATTCGCCGGCATCGAACGCCTGCGGCGCAGAAAGCCAGACGAACTCGACGCCTTCTTCCTCGGCATTGGCGACCTCGCGCTGCGAGCCCGGCATATTGGCCCGGTCCCGGCGATAGAGGCACTTCACCGATTTCGCGCCCTGGCGAATCGCGGTGCGAACGCAATCCATCGCGGTATCGCCGCCGCCGATCACCACCACATTCTTGCCCGCCGCATCGAGGCGACCATCGTCGAACGCCGGCACGGCATCGCCAAAGCCCTTGCGGTTGGAAGCGGTGAGATAGTCTAGCGCCTCGACCACCCCGCCGCTGCCGACGCCCGGCGCCTTGATCGCGCGCGCCTTGTACACACCGGTGGCGATCAGCACCGCATCGTGACGCCGGCGCAGCTCGTCCAGCGTCGCGTCGCGGCCGACCTCGAAGCTCTGGTGGAAGACGATGCCGCCGGCCCTGAGCCGGTCGATCCGGCGAGTGACGATCTGCTTTTCCAACTTGAAGCCCGGGATGCCGTAGGTCAGCAGCCCGCCGGCGCGATCGTGCCGGTCATAGACATGGACGTCATAGCCGAGCACGCGGCAAAATTCGGCTGCGGACAGGCCGGCAGGACCGGCCCCGATCACCGCGACCGACTGGCCGCGCGGCGCGCCCGGCACCAGCGGCTCGACCCAGCCCTCTTCCCAGGCGGTATCAGTGATGAACTTTTCGACCGAGCCGATGGTGACTGCACCATGCCCGGAGAATTCGATGACGCAATTGCCTTCGCACAGCCGGTCCTGCGGGCAGATGCGGCCGCAGATCTCGGGCATGGTCGAGGTCGCGTTGCTCAGTTCATAGGCTTCGCGCAGCCGCCCCTCGGCGGTGAGTCTCAGCCAGTCGGGGATATGGTTGTGCAGCGGGCAATGCACCGAGCAATAGGGTACGCCGCATTGCGAGCAGCGGCCGGCCTGCGCCTCGGCAGCCGGCACGGCGTAGCGATCGGCGATTTCCCGGAAATCCTCGGCACGCTGCGCCGCCGCGCGCTTGCCCGGATAGGATTGCGGTCGATCGACGAACTGCAACAAAAGATCGTTGGCCATTGCTCTGCGCCCCGTAATTCACGGGTGCGCTAGCGGATTTCGGCCTTGCTGTCACGCGGATTCATGTAATTAGGGCAGTGTTGCTTACCTATATTCGACTGATCGGCAAAGCAAGCACGTTTCGTCCTGCCGTACGAGCAATATAAGAGACCGGTTCGGCCCTATCTTGCCAGGAGCCAGGCCAGCGACGCGCTGCCAACCACAATCCGGTACCAGGCGAACGGCCCGAACCCGCGCCGGCCGACAATCCCGACGAACCAGCGGACGACCAGCACGGCGACCACGAAGGCGACGACGAACCCGAGCGCGATGCCGCCGACCCCGACGCCGCGGGCGGCCGTCAACGTATCGTGATGCTTGACGATTTCGAGCACGCTCGCCCCCAGCATGGTCGGAATGGCGAGGAAGAAACTGAACTCGGCCGCCGTGCGCCGCTCCACGCCGAGCGACAGGGCGCCGAGAATGGTGGCACCGGATCGGCTGACGCCCGGGATCATGGCGAGGCATTGCAGGAAGCCGATGCCCACCGCCGTCCTCGCGGGAACCTCGGCCACGCCCACGGTCTCCCCGGGCTTCACCACCCGTTCGATCACGAGGATCGCGACGCCGCCGACGATCAGCGCGATCGCGACGACGATTGGTTGCAGCAGCAGCGCCTCGATCTGCTTGCGTAGCGCCAGGCCGATCACCACCGCGGGGATGAACGCGATCAGGATATTGCGCATGAAGCGGATCGAAATCGGATCGCGCTTCGCCAGCCCGAGCATCACCGCCCAGAAGGTGCGCCAATAGAGCACGACCACGGCGAGGATCGCCCCGAGCTGAATGACGATGTTGAACAACTGCCAGCGCGAATCGTCATAGCCGAGCAGCGCCCCGGCGAGGATGAGATGACCGGTCGAGGAAACGGGGAGAAATTCGGTCACCCCCTCGACGATGCCGAGCAGGATGATGGTGATCAGGTCTTCCACGCGTATTCCCCCTCATGCGGCCCCACGCCGCGATACGGTTACCGGGTCGGTTCTGGCGAGGTTACGCGGCAGCCCGGGCGCCGAACCGGCCATTGTGCCGGAAGCGCACCAGCCAGCCCGGCGCGACCGCGTTGAGTGGCGTCGGCGTCACGCCGACCGCAGCGAGGCCCTCCGCCCCGGCGGCAACGACATTGTCCCGCTGCAGCATCCGCCACTGATCCCGCGTGATCGGCGCGCCCGGCAGGAAGCCGCCCAGCGCGATCAGCCCGCCGATCATGTCGGGCAGCTCGACGATCACCGGATCGCGCCCGATCGCGCCCGCGATCCAGCGAATCAGCGCGCCCATCGACAGGATGTCCGGCCCGCCCAGCTCAAGCGTCTTGCCCCTGGCCGAATCGCCGCCGAGCGCCGCGACCACAGCCTGCGCGACGTCGACCACATAGACCGGCTGGAATTTCGTCGAGCCGCGCAGCACCGGCACCACGGGCATGCTGGCGATCATGCCCGCGAATCGATTCACGAACTGGTCCTCGCGTCCGAAGACGATCGACGGCCGCAGGATCGTGGCGCCGGGAAAGGCCGCGCGGACCGCGGCCTCGCCTTCGCCCTTGGAACGCGCATAGGCGGACGGGCTTTCGGGATCGGCCCCGATGGCCGAGATATGGACGAGCGACCCCACGCCGGCCGCAGCGGCGGCCTGCGCGACCGTGCGGGCGCCGACGGTCTGTAGGCCATGGAAGTCTCCACTGAGCGTGCCGACCAGGTTTACGACCGCATCGGCGCCGGCGACCGCGCGCGCGACCGTTTCGGGCTTGCGCACGTCGACGGCGACGAACTGGGTCTGCCCGAGGCCGCCCAGCGGCTTCAGGAACAGCGCCTCGCGCGGATCGCGCTGGGCGATTCGCACCCGCGCGCCCGCCGCCAGCAATTCCTGCGCGACATAGCGACCCAGAAATCCGCCGCCACCGATCAGCGTAACCAGCCTGTTCTTCATGCCTGCGTGCCTCGAAAACGTTTCCCGGCCCCCTTGCCCCAGCGGCACCCGTGTTGACAAGGCGCACAGGCGTCCCCTAAGGCCCGCCCCCTACCCCGTGCCCAGATGGCGGAATTGGTAGACGCACCAGCTTCAGGTGCTGGCGGTCGCAAGGCCGTGGAGGTTCGAGTCCTCTTCTGGGCACCAATACTGGCTCTGGATACGTCCAGCAGCGTCCAGTAAGCGGCTGGTTTCCCAGCATTTTTAGACCGAGAATCGCCAGACACCGTCCGGCGAAATCCGGCTAAGGGCATGTGCAGCGACCACAATTGTTGCTCTTTTTGTTGCCCTCGGATCGACCCGGCCTTGCTGGGAAAACGACCATGCTGACCTACATCCAGATCAATGCCGCCAAGCCGCGAGAGAAGGCTTGGACCCTGAGCGATTCTCAAAGCCTCTATCTCGTTATCCAGCCCAACGGCTCGAAGCTGTGGCGCTTCAACTACCGCTTCCTGGACAAGCAGAAGAAGCTTCATCTCGGTGGGTGGCCAACCATAAGCCTTGCAGAGGCGCGTGCCCGGCGCGACGAAGCCAAGAAGAAGATTGCCGAGGGGATCGATCCGGCGCTGGAGAAAAAGCGGGCGCGGATCGCCGCCAAATACGCCGCTGCCAACACCTTCGAAGCGGTCGCCAAGGAATGGCTCGTCAAATGCGAACGGGACGGTCTCGCGCCCGTGACCGTCGACAAGATCCGCTGGTTGCTCGCCAAAGCCTATCCCTTGATCGGCACCATCCCGATCGCGCAGATCACGCCGCATGAGGTGCTCGCCGTCCTGCGCAAGATCGAGGCGACCGGCGCCTACGAGAGCGCACGGCGCATGCGCAGCGTCCTGAGCCGTGTGTTCCGCTATGGCGTGGCGACCGTTCGGTGCGACAAGGATGTCGCCGCCGACCTTCGCGGCGCGATCGCCGTACCCAAGGTCAAGCATTTCGCGGCCATCACGCGGCCGTCCGAGGTTGGTGCGCTACTGCGAGCGATCGACAGCTACACCGGGCACAAGGTAACGGTAATGGCTATGCGTCTTTCCCCGCACGTCCTGCTTCGCCCAGGCGAGCTGCGGCAGGCCGAATGGACCGACATCGATTTCGACGAGGCGATCTGGTTCATCCCGGCGGAGCGCATGAAGATGCGGCGCCCCCACCGCGTGCCACTGTCGCGGCAGGTGATCGCGATGCTCAGGGAGCTTCACGAGCACACGCACTGGTGGAAATACCTGTTCCCGTGCCTCGGCAAGCCGCGCAAGGCGATGTCGGAGAATGCTGTCAATCAGGGCCTTCGCAAGCTCGGCTACACGACGGACCAGATGACCGCGCACGGCTTCCGGGCGATGGCCGCGACGCTGCTCAACGAGATGGGCGAATGGAACCCCGACGCGATCGAACGCCAGCTCGCGCATGTGGATACCAATCAGGTTCGCCGGGCCTATGCTCGCGGCGAGTACTGGGACGAAAGGGTTGCCATGATGCAGCGCTGGTCGGATTATCTCGACGAACTTCGTGACGGTGGGAAGGTGATCCGCCCGGACTTCGGACGGCGGCACACCGGATAAGATATCAAGTGGGAGCCGTCAGGCTCCCACCAGCTTCGCCAGAGCTGCCCTGTACGGTGTCTGGATCTGAAGTGGCGCATTACGGATATACTTGAGCGGCTCGCTCGCAGCCTCGCTCGGCAGCGCCGAAAGATAATCTAAGACCTCGTCCTTCGTAGGGATACGACCGTTCTCGTCACCCCACTTTGGCGGAAGCCCGGTCCACACCACGCCATCAAGCCGCTTGGCCGTCGCCCATTTGCCTATATCGCACGCGTAGCGATCGTCACGGACCGACGGCCAGCGCCCGATCCAGTCCGGCTTCGTCCCTTCCCGTTTCCGCAGGGCCGCCTCTCCGTCCTCCAGGGATGCCACATCAAGCAACGTCCACAAGACTGGAACGCGAGGACCATCGGGCATGAGCACCAGCGTGACCCTCCCCCGACTAGAAAGGCGGGCGAACTCCAGCGGTAGCTCGGGGCCATCCTTGTGCCATTCGCCCACGGGCAGGCCATCAGGATCCCAGATAAGAGAACCCCAGCCGAGACATGCAATCGCCACCATGCCAAACTATTCAGTCGCAAGCTGCCCGCTGACAAGGGATTTGAGGCTCTGGAACTGGACGAGCGTCGCGCGGCCGACCTTTACTGTTTCCAGATCTCCGCTCTGGATCAGCTCATAGATGCGCGAGCGACTAAGACCGGTAATTCGAACCGCGGTCGAGATACGGACCGTGATGGGATCGATCCTCTGCTCCCATGCCCGCTCGATCATTTCTGCGCCCTCGCGTTGGCCTCGCGGGAGCGTACGAAGTTGCGGTCGCTTTCGAGGAACGCCGCGAGCATCGCCGGCACCAGTTCGGCTACCGGCTCCTCGACACCGTAGATGGATGCATAGAGTAACGCATAGTCAGCGAGCGCGGCCTGCAGGTCCGGCGTAATGGTGATCGAGAGTTTGACCGGTGTGCGATCCGGCAGCTTTGCGAGCTTCAGATCAGCCATGTCAGTTCTCCCTTGCCGCGACCGGCGCGAAGACCAGATCCTGGTGCACCACCAACCGGACGGGAGCGCCCGGACGTATGGTGATCGTCGGTTGGATGCCGAGATTGCGCTGGGTGATCTGGTCGCCGGCCCGCGCGACGTTGTCCTGTGTGGACATGCGCAGCGCCTGCACGAGGTCGCTCTGACCCGACAGCGCCAGCTCGGAACTGACTCCCAGCATCGTCGACAGCGCGACCCCCTTGAGCAGCTGCCAGGTGTGGAAGTCGACCTTGTCCTGGAGGCCTGCATAGCCTGACGGATCGGTCGCGGGCGCATTATCGATGCGCAGCGAGCTGCCGTCGGGCATGATGAAGCGCTGCCAGACGATCAGCGCGCGCTTCTGTCCGAACGCGACGACGCTATCGTAGCTGCCGATTAACCGGGCGCCCTGCGGGATGAGGAGGATGCGGCCGGTCGCGCTGTCATAAGTGTTCTCGGTGACCTGCGCAGTGACAAGACCGGGGAGATCGGAACGCAACCCGGTAATGAGGCTGGCCGAGACCACGCTTCCGGCAGACAGCGTGTAGGGTGACCGCAACGGCGTCAGCACGTACGGATTCACGTCTCCCTGACGGTCGAGACTGGCGACGAAGGCTTCCTTGCGCCCCTGCGCATTGGGATCGTTGGTAGGGTCGAGCGCCAGCTTGGCTTTGTCCGTCGTCGAGGAGGCTGCGGGCGCATTTAGGGCGGCAGCCTCGGTCACGCCATTCGCCTGTCGGCCCTGCACCAGCACGCCCGACTCGCGCGCGGCCTTCAGTTCGGCAAGCCGCCGCTCACGCTCCGCCGCTTCTGCCTGCTGGAGCTGCTGGTTGGCGGGATCGACCGTCGTCGCCAATTGCTGCTGCCGTTCGAGGATCGGCTTGCCCAGGTCGCCCGGCAATGGCGGACCGAGGCGTGGCACGTCGCCATAGTTAGCGGGAGCGCCGTTGAGGGCGTCGCTGCTCGGGCGCGAATTAGGCTGTGAAAGCTCCTCCTGCGTCGACGCGCCGTGGAGCAGGCGCGGCTTCAGCGCCATCCACGTCACCGCGATGATGCTTACCGAGCCAATTGCCGCGATGGCGATGATGATACCGCGCTTGAACCGGATCGCGCGAGGCGGACGGCTGCGGATTGCCAGCGTCTCGGGATCGAGCTTGGCAGGTTGGGCTGCGATGGTCTCGCTCACGATCCCCTCCGTCCACCCGCCGCCTCGCCGGTCCGGCTGATCCGCACCACGTCCTGATGCTTGAGGCCGAGCCGCAATTCGGCCGTGTCGAACACGCGATCGACGACATAAAAGCGGCCCTGGACGCGATAGTTGACGAGGCTGGCTGTCCCCTTGGCATCGACCAGGAACAAAGGCGGCGCCTCGCCGACACCTAGCGATGCCGGAAACTCGATGAATGTCTGGCGCCCGTCGTCGAACGCGCGCAGCGGCCGCCACGCGGGCTCGTCGCCGGTGATCGTATAGCCGAAGTGGAGCTGGTCGACCGACAGGCCCGACGCGACCGGCTGGGCAGCGCGTGCCTGCTCGGCGGCGGCCTTCAGCGCGATCAGCTGGTCCGCGGGATAGATCCAGGACAGCGCCGACATCGCGGTGTGATCGGTGCTGGTCAGCGACAAGTGGTAGGTTCGCCTGTCGGTCGTCACGATTACGTTCGTCGCCAGCCCGCTGGTGAAGGGCTTCACCAAGATATGCGTGCGCTTCGTGTCCCCGCTGCCGCTGCTCGTGTCGCCGATCACCCAGCGTACGGTATCGCCGGCCGCGACCGCGCAGAGGGTCTCGCCCGGCTGCAAGGCGATGTCGGTGACCTGCCCCGGTGCCGTGAACACGTGATAGATCGTACCGTCGCTATACGGATAGATCTGCACGGCGTTGAGATACCCGCCGGTCGCGGGTTCGAGCGTCGCGGCACGATTGGCGGCCCTCACGCGAAGCTCGCCTGGGGACGGTGGCCGATAGGCATGGCGTACCGGTGGGCGCGGGACGGCTGGCGAAGCGGCAACCGGCGCCGCGACGACCGGCGGCGTCGCGTTCCCCGCGGCAACTGGCGGTACCGTGGGCATCGCTGACACCGGCGCAGTGGCGGTCGGCAGCGTCTGAGAAAACGAGGGCGCGGCGACGGCGAGCGCCGTCGTCGCCAGCAATGCGGGTTTCATGGCTGAATCTCCGTGTTGGTGGTTGGGGCGGCGAGGTTCGGATCGATCGGCAAACCGGCCGGGATGTTTGCGGGAATTGCCGCGGGCGACGGCTTCGGCGCGGTGGGTTCGAGCTCGCGGCTCCAGTCGATCGCGTCGACATAGATGCCGAGCGGGTTTCTGCGCAGCGTCTCTGCGCTCGCCGGACGAACCGACACCACCGTCAGGATTGCGGTCCAGTGGGAAGTGCCGGAAAGCGCGCCGCGCTCATAGGCTGTCTCGACCCACTTCACCTGAAACGACTTGTCGGATGCGCGCACGACGCTCGTGACCTGAACCGATACGGTGCGCTCGCCGACATGGCCGAACGGATCCGCCGAACGGGCATAGTCACCGAGAAACACCGCACCGCGCTTGGTGGTGAAGTCGTAGGCCGAGAGCCAGTCCTGGCGCATCAGCACCGGATCGAGCGACACCGAGCGGACCTGCCTGATGAACTGCGACAGGAACCAGGCCACCTGCGGATCGGTCGGCTGATAGTCCGCATCGGCGGGCTTGACGGCACGGGCCTCGCCGAGCCGATCCACCTCGACCACATAGGGCACGACCCGGCTCTGCAGCGATTGCCAGAGCAGGCCGCCCGACAGCGCGGTGGTCAGCCCGAGGCAGCCGAACGCCATCAGCCGCCAGTTGCGTGCCTGCACGCGTGCCGAGCCAATCCGTTCATCCCAGAGCTGGCCGGCGCGCTGGTAGGGTGTTTCAGGTGCAGGCGTGCGCCCATAGCGCTGCACCGCTCGCTTGAAGAGCATGTCAGTCGTCCCTTTCCTTGATGTCGGGAGTGGCACCGTGGCCGCCGCGGTCGCCTTGGCTGACCGCGTGCATGGCGGCTTGGCCGTGATGGCGGTTGGATTGTTGCGCCTTCATCGCCCGTGCCCATCCGGGCACGGCGTCTGCGCTTCCTGTGGAATCGGTCGCCGCTGCGGCGGGCGTGCGGTTGGTAAGCGCATTGAACGCGGCCTGCCGGCCGGACTCTGCGGCTTCGCCGATGCCGAACGCAGCGGACATGCGCGAGCGGGCGGCGCCGCCAGCGGCACTCGCCATGCCGGAAAGGCCCGCGCCGACGCTGGACGAGCCGGCGCCTTCCTGGCCGAGCGTGTAGGCGGTCGAGGCGGCCGATCCCATCGCCGTCCCCGCCCGCACTGCGCCGAGGCCGGCGGCGGCGAGCCCGCGCGCCGCGCCCACGGCCCCGGCACCGCCCAGATACATGATGCCGCCTGCGCCGAGGGCGGTCCCGAGCGCCGCGCCGGCTCCGAGCTGCGGCGCACCAGCGACCAGGCCGGAGGCGATGGAGGGTCCGAAGATGCCGAGGCCGAACAAGGCGAGGCTGGCGAGCACCAGGCTCATCGCCTTACCAATGTCGGGCTCGGTCCCCTGCAACGAAGCGGTGAACGGCTGGAAATAGTTGGAGCCAATGCCGACGATGACGGCGAGCACCATCACCTTGATGCCGGAGCTTACGACATTGCCGAGCACGCGCTCGGCGAGGAAGCTGGTCCGGTTCCACAGCGCGAACGGCACGAGGATGAAACCCGCCAGGCAGGTCAGCTTGAACTCGAGGATCGTCACGAACATTTGCACGGCGAGGATGAAGAAGGCGAGGATGACGATCACCCACGCCACGAGCAGCACGACGATCGTCAGGAAGTTGTCGAAGAAGGTTGTGAACCCCAGATACTGATTGACCTGCTGGAGCAGCGGCCACGCTGCCGAGAAACCGGTACCGGCGAGCCGCCCAGGCTTGAGCAGATCGTCCGCCGATAGTGTGCCGCCGCCAGCCGTCAGTCCGGCCTGCGCGAACGACCTGAAGATGATGTCGGCGAGCGTGGAGAAGCTGTTCAGGATGAACGCAAACGCGCCGATATAGAGGATCTTGCGGATCAGCCGGCCGAGGACATTGTCCTCGCCGCCCAGCGCCCAAAATAGTCCCGCGAGCGTGATGTCGAGCGCGATCAGCGTGCGGCTCAGGAAGCCGACGTCGGGTCCAAGCAGCCCGAACCCGCTGTCGATATAGCGGATGAAGGCCTGCATGAACTGATCGATGATGTTGAGATCGTTCAACTGCGCTGCTTCCTGACGAGAGGGGAATGCCGCGGGGCCCGGCCGGGGGAGCTGAGCCGAACCCCGCGGCGACGGCGGCAGTGAGGCGGTTGCCGCCGCCCGTGCCGGCGTCGCCTATTGGGGCGTGTAGGCGTTGCCGGAGCCGAGGAACTTGGTGCTGGCGCTCTGCGCATCGCTCTGCGCCTGGGTGCGCGTGGCGTTCGCCAGCGCATCGGCGCGATATTGCGCGGCCATCATGTGCTCGATCTGGAACTGCTGCTTGGCCACCAAAGCGAGCAGTTGGTTGGTCGTCTGCTGGACCTGCAGCGCACCCTGCGAACCCTGGCTGCGCGCGACGAGGCTGTTCAACGTGCTCTCGTCGGCGGCGATATTCTCGACCACCTGCGCCTGGACGGTCATGGTCTGCTGGTACGCGGACATCGACGTCGCGAGGCGCGCGCGCGCGTCGGCGACATGCTGGTTGTTGGTCAGCGCCGTGTTGAACGTCGTCGGATACAGCGCCTGATACTGCTGGTTGAGCCCGGCCACGTGGAACTGGATGTTCGAGGCCTGCGCCATCAGCTGGTCGATCTTCTGGATCGTTTGCTGAAGCTGGGTCAGCTCGGGAAAGCTCACCGTGGTCAGGTTCTTCGCCTGATTCACGAGGCTCTGCGCCTGGTTCTGCAGCATCTGGATCTGGTTGTTGATCTGCTGAAGCGAACGCGCGGCGGTGAGCAAGTTCTGGGCGTAGTTCGACGGATCAAACACGGTCCATTGGGCGCGTGCCGGCTGGCTCGGCAGTGTGACGCTCATCACCAGAGCGCCGGCCGTGCTCAGGCCGAGCGCGGACGCGATCACAGATTTGCGCGACAACATGCGCATTACAGGTCTCCTTGGTTTGAGGTTCGGGAAAAGTTGGCGAGCAGATCGGCGGCCCATTCGAGGCCGGCGGATTCGAGGAAGCGCCCAGCGAAGTCGGCTGCCCCGTCCTTGGCCAGGATCGCCTCGATGCGCTTCTGGCTGGCGGGATCGGACGCACCGCACAGCGCAAGCGCGATCGGACCGAGCCCCAGTTCGAACAGCCGGTTGCCGCGGGCGGATTGCAGATAATAATGCCGCTTGGGGGTGGCGCGGCTGATCAGCTCGATCTGGCGGTCGTTGAGTCCGAACCTTTCATAGGCGGCGCGGGATTGCGGCTCGATCGCGCGATCGTTCGGCAGCAGGATACGCTGCGGGCAGCTTTCGATAATGGCGGGCGCGATTGTGCTGTCGGAAATGTCCGCGAGGCTTTGCGTCGCGAATACCACCGCGACGTTGCGCTTGCGCAGCACCTTCAGCCATTCGCGGATGCGCGCCGCGAACAGCGGGTGGTCGAGGAAGACCCAGGCTTCGTCCAGGATGAGCAAAGTCGGCCGCCCGGTGAAGCGCTCCTCGAGCCGGTGGAACAGATAGGTGAGCACGGGCGCAACGATGCCCACCTGCCCCATCAGCGCTTCGGTCTCGAAGCACTGCACGTCGGCAATGGCGAGATCGTCCTCGGCTGCGTCGAGCAGCCGGCCGAACGGCCCCTCCAGCGTGTAAGGCGATAGCGCCGAGCGCAGCGCGGTCGATTGCAGCAGCAGCGAGAGGCCGGTCAGCGTGCGTTCCTCGATCGGAGCGGTGGCGAGACTGGTGAGCGCCGACCAGACGCTTTCCTTGACCTCCGGCGTCACCAGCACCTTTTCATGGGCGAGCAGGGCGCCGATCCATTCGGCGGCCCAGGCGCGTTCGTCGGCGCGATCGATGTGGCGCAGCGGCTGGAACGCGATGGCCTTGCCGCCTTCATCGCCGCCGCCGAGCCCCAGCGCGTGATGCGCCCCGCCCATCGCCAGCACCGCGGCGCGGGCGGAGAAGCCTTTGTCGAAGATGTAGACCTGAGACTCGGGATAGCGCCGGAACTGCAAGGCGAGCAGCGCCAGCAGCACGGACTTGCCCGCGCCGGTTGGTCCGACGATGATCTCATGACCGACGTCGCCGACATGGGTCGACAGCCGAAACGGCGTCGATCCGGCGGTCTGGGCGACCAGCAGCGGCGGTCCGTCCAGGTGGCCGTTGCGCGTGGGGCCGGCCCACACGCTCGAAAGCGGCATCAGATGCGCGAGGTTGAGCGTGTGGACGATCGGCTGGCGGACATTGGCGTAAGCGTGGCCGGGCAGCGAGGAGAGCCAGGCTTCCACCGCGTTCACGCCCTCGCGGATCGTGGTGAAGCCCAGCCCGCCGGTGATCCGCTCGACCTGCCGGATCTTGTCCTCGACCGCCAAGCGGTCCTCGTCGGACACCGTGATGGTGGTGGTCAGATAGCCGAACGCGACATGATCGCCGCCGAGCGCTTGAAGCGCGAGATCGGCGTCGGCGACCTTGTTGTCGGCATCGCTGTCGAGCAGCTGCGCCGGCTGGTTGTACATCACTTCGCGCAGCAGCGCGGTGATCGACTTGCGCTTATTGAACCATTGGCGCCTGAGCTTGGTCAGCAGCTTGGTCGCGTCCGTCTTGTCGAGCGCGATGAACCGTGTGGTCCAGCGATAGGGGAAAGCTGCCTCATTGAGCGCGTCGAGGATGCCGGGCCGGCTCATGTTGGGAAAGCCGGTGACGGTCAGCGTGCGCAGATGCCGCGCACCCAGCAACGGCTCCAGCCCGCCGACCAGGGGCGTGTCCGCCAGCAGGCCGTCGAGGTACATCGGCGTCTCGGGCACCGCTACGGACACACGTCGGTTCGAGATGCAGCCGTGCAGGTAGGTCAGCGTGTCGGCCGACGAGAGCGCACGCACCTCGGGCATGAACGCCGCGAAGAGGTCGAGTGCGCGGTCCGTCTCGGCGATGAAATTGCCAAGCGCGCCGCGCCAGTCACGGCCAGCGCCTGCGGTCTCCGGCCGTTCTACCAACGAGCGTCCGGCCGCGTCAGCGCCATCGGCGGCGGGAAGCCAGGTCAGGGTCAGGCGATAGCGGGACTCATAATGCGCGCCGTCGGCTTCGAAACGGGCACGCCGCTCCTCGTCGACCAGCCAGGACGCGGCATCGGGGAAGCTGCTCGCGGGATAGCCGAGCGCCTCGCGGCGTTCGGCTTCGAGGAACAGCGCCCAGCCGGTGCCGAAGCGCTTGAGCACATTGTTGGCGCGCGCGCAGGCCGAGACCAGCTCGGCTTCGGTCGCGGATTCGAGGTCAGGGCCGCGGAACGCGAAGGTCCGCTGGAAGCCGCCGTCCTTGTTGAGGACTACGCCGTCCGCGACCAGCGCCGCCCAGGGCAGATGGTCGGCGAGACGGTCGGCACTGTGGCGGTATTCACGCAGGCTCAGCATGCGAGATAGCTCCGCTGGCGGAGGTGGCGGACGAGGACCGGCGCGAAGGCGGGATCGCGGCGCGCGGCGAACACGGCGACGCTGTGCCCGACCGCCCAGACGACGATGCCGGCGATCCACTGCTGAAGCCCGAGCCCGATCGCGGCGGCGAGCGTGCCGTTGACGATCGCCAAGCCACGTGGCGCGCCGCCGAGCAGGATTGGCGCTCCGAGGCTCCCGTGAACGGGAACCTCGAAGCCCTCGATATGACCGCCGGCTTGGTTCGTGGCGCTCACGCGATCAGCGCTCCGCCGCCGAACGAGAAGAAGGACAGGAAGAAGCTCGACGCGGCGAAGGCGATCGACAGGCCGAAGATGATCTGGATGAGCCGGCGGAACCCGCCCGCGGTCTCGCCGAACGCCAGCGTCAGCCCCGTCGTGATGATGATGATCACCGCCACGATCTTGGCGACCGGCCCCTGGACGGAATCGAGCACCTGCTGGAGCGGTTGTTCCCATGGCATGCCGGTGCCGGAGGCGTGCGCCGTTCCGGCGAGCACTAGGCCGAGGCCGAACATCGCCCCTGCAATGAAGGTGCTCCGGCGATCGGGAATTCTAAGGGCAGTCATGATCAATCTCCTTGGTTGGGCGGTGTGAGAAGCTCGGTCAGCGCGTAGGCGCCGGTATCCGGGTCGAGCGGACCGACACGGGCAATGCTGGCGATCCGGCGGGAAGTGCCGCGGCCGGTGATGAAGACGATGATGTCGATGACTTCGACGATCAGCCGGCGGGGCACGGTGACGACCGCTTCCTGCACCAGCTGCTCGACGCGATAGAGCGCAGCGACCGCGCTGTTGGCATGAACGGTGGCGATCCCGCCTGGGTGGCCGGTGTTCCAGGCCTTGAGCATGTCGAGCGCCTCGGGGCCACGCACCTCGCCGACGATGATCCGGTCGGGCCGCAGGCGCATGGTGGAGCGGACGAGATCGGTCATCGACACGACGCCGGGGCGGGTGCGCAGCGCCACGGTGTCGGGCAGCGGGCATTGCAGCTCGCGGGTGTCCTCGATGAGGATGACCCGCGCATCGACCCAGGCCATTTCGGCAAGCAGCGCATTGGCGAGCGTCGTCTTGCCCGAACTGGTCCCGCCCGCGACCAGGATGTTGAGGCGCTGCGTGACTGCGGCGCGGAGCCTATCCGCCGCCGTCTCGCTCATGATGCCGTCGGCGATATAGTCCTCGAGCGTGTAGAGCCGTTCGGCCGGCTTCCGGATCGAGAAGCACGGCCCCGGCGCGACGGGCGGGAGCACGCCTTCGAAGCGCTCGCCGGCGCGGCCTTCGGCATGGGGCGGCAGCTCCGCCGAGATGATCGGCCGGTCGCCATGGATCTCGGCGCGTGCGTGGCTGGCGACGAGGCGGATGATACGCTCGACCTGGTCGGGCTCCATCCGGATGCCCGTGTCGACGCGTCCCTCGCCCAGACGGTCAAGGCGAAGCGCGCCGTCGGGATTGACCATGATCTCCTGGGTGCGGCTGTCGCGCATGGCCGCGGCGATGTCGGCACCCAGCGCGGTGACCAGCATGCGGCGGCGGCGCTCCGAGGCGAGACTCGCGCTCATGCGTCCTGCTCCGAAGTCGCCGCGAGCGTGCGGCGCCCGGTCGAAACCTGCCGTCCGACCTGCGTCACGAACGCCTCGAACCGTTTGGCACCAAGCGCGCGCCCGGCATGGTCGTTTTCCGCGAGCGGCGTCTGGATCGCGAGTTCGAAGCGGATGAACAGCGCAAGCGTCTCGAGGATGACATAGGCGTCACGATCGACCCGGCCGATCGCATGGGTCAGGCGGTCGAGCCGGATCGCGAACCGATCCTCCAGCTCGGAGGCGCCGCGCCGGTTGAGCCAGGCGGTGACCGCATCGACGAGGATCGCCGACTTGCTGGCACCGGGCCTTGCGGCGAGTGCCTCGAGTCGATCGGAAAGCGGCTTGGGCAGGAACAGCTGGTGGCGGACCTTCTCCACGGTCAGAACCCCAGCTGCAGGTCGTCGGGCTGACCCGACGCGGCATCGAGGCCATAGACGGTGCGCGCGGCACCGAGCGCCTGCACGCGGTCAAATGCCCGGCGCTCCGCGGCCTGGTCGCCGTCGTCCTCGCCTAAACCGAGCGGATCGACGATCTCGGGTTCCGCCGGAACCTCCAGCTCGATCTCGTGCGCAGGGTTCCGCGCCTGCTCGAGACCGCCGGTGTCGGCATGCTCGTCCGCATCGGAGGCGGCGGCGAGCCGCGCATCTTCTCCGCGCACGCGGCCCGTCCAATCGTCGGGGCGGGCAGCGGGCCGGTCCCGATAGTCGGCCGCATCCACGGACGGCGCCGGCAGCACGCGCGCGGTGAACTGCCTGTCCTCGTAATAGCGCAGCTTCTTCGCCCGGATCGGCGCATGCCCCGAGACCAACACCAGCTCGTCGCTCGGCGCTAGCTGCATAACTTCGCCGGGCGTCAGCAATGCGCGGGCGGTTTCCTGCCGGCTGACCATGACATGGGCGAGCCACGGCGCGAGCCGGTGCCCAGCGTAATTTCGCATCGCGCGTTGTTCGGTCGCGGTGCCGAGCGCGTCGGAGATGCGCTTGGCCGTCCGCTCGTCATTGGTCGCGAAGGCGATCCGGACATGACAATTGTCGAGGATGGCGTTGTGCTCGCCATAAGCCTTTTCGATCTGATTGAGACTCTGCGCGATCAGGAAGGCGCGCACGCCATAGCCGGCGAGGAAGGCGAGACTGGTCTCGAAGAAGTCCAGGCGGCCGAGCGCCGGAAACTCGTCGAGCATCATCAGCAGGCGGTGCCGGTTCGCGCCCGGCGCCGTGTCCGTGCCGGTCGTGTGCAGCTTCTCCGTCAGCCGGCGGCCGATCTGGTTGAGGATCAGGCGGATGAGCGGCTTGGTGCGGCTGATGTCGGACGGCGGCACGACGAGGTAGAGAGAGACCGGATGCGGCGCCTCGACGAGATCGGAGATCCGCCAGTCGCAGCGCGAGGTGACGGCAGCTACCGTCGGATCGCGGTACAGCCCGAGGAACGACATCGCGGTGGAGAGCACGCCGGAGCGCTCGTTCTCGCTCTTGTTGAGCAATTCGCGCGCGGCCGAGGCGACCACGGGATGAACGATCGGCGCCTCGTCGCTGCCGAGATGGTTGGTGGTCATCATCCGCCGCAGCGTGTCCGCGAACGACCGCTGCGGGTCGGAGAGGAAGGTCGCGACGCGGGCGAGTGTCTTGTTCTCCTCGGCATAAAGCACGTGGAGGATTGCACCCACCAGCAGCGAATGGCTGGTCTTTTCCCAGTGGCTGCGTCGCTCGAGCGCGCCTTCGGGGTCGACCAGCACGTCGGCGATATTCTGGCAGTCGCGGACCTCGTTCACGCCGCGCCGCACTTCGAGCAGCGGATTGTAGCGTGCCGATTCGACGTCGGTTGGATTGAACAGCAGGCAATGCGAGAACTTCGCGCGCCAGCCGGCGGTCAGCTGCCAGTTCTCACCCTTGATGTCGTGAATAACGGCTGAGCCGGACCATCCGAGCAGTGTCGGCACGACGAGACCCACTCCCTTGCCGGAACGCGTCGGCGCGAATGCCATGACATGCTCGGGACCGTCGTGCCGGAGATAGCGATCACCCAGCCGGCCGAGAAAGATGCCGCCGGGGGTGAAAAGGCCCGCGGCTTTGGCTTCCCGCAGCGAAGCCCAATGCGCCGAACCATAGGTCGTGACGTTGCGGTGCTGGCGCGCGCGCCACAGCGAACCGGCAACCGCCGCAGCACATCCAACGAATCCGCTGGCGCCGGCGATCGCGCCGGCGCGATCGAAGACATGCGGGGCGTAGGCGTCGAAGCGATACCACCACAGGAAGATCGCCCACGGCCGATAGACGGGAATGCCAGCGAGCACCGCCCAAGGCGTGCCGAGTTCCGCCTGGTATGCGAGCTTCGCCGCCGCCCATTGCGTCGCGAACCAGATGCCCGCGAGGACGATCGCAAACACAATCAGGATCTGGCCAATCAGCAGCTTGGTCGGGGTCATGCGAGCCTCCGCCCGCATTCGAGTCACTCACTCGCGGGCCGGCTCGAAAGTCGCCGAATTTAGGGCGTTAGATCAGATACCTGATGGGGACACTGGGTACCTTCTTGGGGTCAGCCAAGCCGTCGAACTGCAACTCTCCGGCTCACAATATCGATGGCCCGCGTTGCTGCGGCAGTGGGGGAATGGGGTGGCCGGACATGCTTGACGTGCCCGAGCTGGAGCGCTTCGCTATTTGAAGATGACTGATGTTATCCGCGTCCCCCATTGAGGGTCCTGTCACTGTGATCACCCCGTCGGCTTACTCCTAGTGAAGGGGCGGCGATTTCATCATCATCCACCGTTTGACCTCGGCCCGGCGCCTAGGATCGCTTGGCTCAAGGTCGCGAAGCCAAAACATGAACCAGTCGAGGTCACGTTCATACACCGCTAGTCTGTGAGCCGGCTGCCATTTAATGTGATATTCGTCAGGAAAGACGAAAAGGTCGGCAGGCTTTCCGGCTTCGCGGAGCGCCGTTACACTTTCTACTGCAGCCCGAAACTCGTCGTCGGCGGCTTGGAACAGTAGCGGAAACCGCACATGCTCTGCGTTCGCTATAAGCGACATGCGCGCCCAGAACGAAGGTGCATTGGCGATTAGGTTTGGCCAGCCGATAGCGTCGAAGCGCTTAGCAAAGGCTGGCCCGACCCAAGCGTCTTGTGCGGGCTCCCAGCAGCATCCGCTCACAATTCCTGCGGCAAACTTGCTGCTGTTGAGCGACGCGAATTGGACCGTAGAAGACCCATCGCTTAAGCCAGTTATGCCGACCGAAACGGGATCGACAATGCCGCGCGCGATCAGCGTGTCTACGCCCGTCTCTATGACTGAGAGGACGTTGCGGCGGTCTGCAAACCCTACGAGGTTTCGACGATCAATGTCGATGGCGTCGGTTGCGTCTTCGACGCCACCAGCGGGTGCCGGGCGTTGGATACTTAGCACCGCAAAGCCGTTGTTGGCGAAAAGCTGAATAGGAAATTCGTCACCTATTCCGCCGCGTAGAAAGCCCCGTGTCTGGTATTGCACAACAACCAATGGATAGCGCTGGCCGGGCCGGTAATCGGTGGGAAGGACGACGTCAGCAAATGCCGGAATACCGAAGCTGCTCTTCAGCTTGATCCGCTCGACTCCACCTAACGCCAAATGTTCGAATTCAGGATTCGGGTTGAGAATTTCACGCACATGCCCGCGCGTTAGGTCGATCGCTACAAGGTGTCGCGGGCGCAGCGACGTCTCGCGCAGACAGATCAACTCGTCCGAACGGGCCGGCTGACAGTCGGCCAGCACGTCGTCAGTTGCGTAGAGGCGCTGGAGGCGGTCCGTTCCAGGTGTCCATTGATAGATGGCGGAGGTCATCCGCGCCCAACCTTCGCGTCGCAGGAAGCGGACGTCTTTCCCAGCCGTCCAGACGGGTCCGTAGCTGTTCTCGCAAGCTTCGGCTCGACAAGAGATGGTTGGCGCCCCACGGCACCTCATATCGATTTGGGTTGGGGACAAGAGGCCACTGCCCCGAGCGGATCGGGAGAAATTGCAACGTTGTCCGAAAAGTGAGTCGTCGGACGTACCGCGAGGCTCGAAGAGCGCGACCTCAGCAGAATCGGCGTCACGCTGGACACCTGTTGCCACGTCAAACGAGACGTACCGTGCTACGGCTTTCGGAACGATCGGGATGCTCGACCGCATTGGCACGAATCGTTCATCATAGTGATACCCAACTAGACTTTCGTCGTTAGGCGTGGCTGCAACCCCCGTGAGTCGCACTACAATCCGTCCCGCTCCAACAACACGGAAATCCTCAACGTTCAGGTTTTTCGGAGTGACCGCGCGACTCTGGCCCGCAACCAGTGCCGCACGCCAAACTTGATTGACGCCATCAACGCGTTTCAGAAAAGCAAACCAGGTGCTATCGGGCGACCAGCGCGGCGTGACGACCGCAGCGATGCCGATGGCGGTAACCGGCACTGTTGGAACGCCGTCCGGCGCCAGCGCGAAGTCGCCGCCCGTATCGACGAAACGGGCACTTTCCCGATTGTCGAGTGGCTGGATAATCATTGCCAAGCAATAGCGATTGGCATCTGGATCGGCTTGGCGAAGCTGAAAAGCGAGCCATTTCCCATCGGGTGAAATCGCCATTATATGCGAAGGTGGATTGTCGTCTCCGGTTGGTCCAATGTCGCGCAAGCGGACAAGGTCCCCCGCAGTCAGTGTGCGCTTCGCTATAGGTTGTAAGCCCTGCCGCCAGTCGAGGCCTCGGCAGGCGTCTGCCGCGTGAGCCGAAGTGAGCGGGGCCACTAGTGCCAACACGGCAGTAACAATCGAAGAGAATCGCATCGCTAGTTTGCTCTGAGCTTAATTGTGTAGATAAGCGGCAAGTAGATCATACCCGGTAATACATCGATCCCTGCAACGTCATCGCGACTAAATTCGATAAGATTGGTATGTTCTCTCGAACACCCGTAAAGCATGTCCCATTGGTGCTCTGAGCTATGAGGGAAGAGCTTTGCCAACCCGCCCATCACCAATGTCTGGTCACAGCGACTGATATGAACCGACCAGTCGATGAATAGTTTGTCGAGTCGTATGGAGCGATGTTTGTGGCCGCAGGTCTCAGATACGGCGGAGCCTCGTTAGTCAGATTCTGTATAGAAAGTGTCACAACGAGGTTGCGCCTTGAGGTAATATCGTCTCCGAAGCGATAGGAGAGCGTGGCGTCTATAGTTGTCATCGACTCGCCATCGACGGGCTGGACTGATCGGTCGTCCCGAACACCGCCGATATAATTGAGGAACGCGGCGGCCGTAACACGCTTGTCTGACCAGGTCGCGCCACCCCGCGCACGAAAGTGCGGTGGATTGTAGAAATAGCCTGCAAGCTGGATAACCGGCGCCGTAGCGCTATTCAGCTGTCTGCTCGTGAGCCAACTTGCCATTGCAGACAAGTTCATCGATCCAGACGCAAAGGAGAAGCGGTAATTAGAAGAGAGATCAATTCCATGAATTATTTGACGAGTGACATTGGTGTAGAGATCGCTCGCTACCGCAACCACGTTGTTGGGATTGTAGGTGCCCGCAAAATTCAAAAACTGCGAGGCATTGGCAATCAGGTTTGCCTGAGTCGTGGCATCCGGATTGAAGCTGATGAATTCGGCATATGCCGGATTGCTGAGTGCCGACCCCAAATTCAGAGGTTGAACCACGCGGTCGCGATAGTCGATATGGAAATAGCTGAGCGACGCGCGAAAGCCCTCAAGGACAACGGGGTGCACGTCGAGCGTGGTCGACCAGCTTTCCGCACGTTCGGGCTTGAGCGAAGGGTTGCCACCAAATGGTATCAACACCGTGGCCGTCGCAGGATATCCGGTGCCACCGATAGCGTTGGCCGGAAACAGATAGAGATAACTCGTCTGGTGCTGCTGGAGAAGCGTCGGGGTCTTAAAAGACCGCCCCCACGTTCCTTTTATGTCGACGCCCTCAACAGGCGAATAGATTGCACCAATTTTCGGGGTGAAAACACCACCAAGATCACGATAACGCTCGTATCGCACTGCGCCTGAAAAGGTCAGACTTGCCAAACCAGGAATGTCGTTCGCCTTGGAGACCAGCGGCAAGTTGATTTCGCCATAACTATAGTAGCTAGAGCGCGACCCTCCCTGACGGCTATCGCTGCTGTCGGAAATTGCAAAAAATGTGTTCTCACGATAACCGCCGCCTAGTGCCAAGCGCGCGGTGCCCCCGGGCAGCTCAAACAAGGGCCCTTCCGCAGTTATCTCGGCCCCCTTGGCGTCGTTGCAGTAACACCCCGTTGCGACGGTCCTCGTGCCGGCAATACTGTTTGTCGTTCCAGATCGGTAGTAGGAGTTATTGGATCCAAAGATGCCGTTCGCGCTCGCCGTCCAATTGGCGGGAAGATGTAGCGTCACGCTGGGAGCGATCGTATAGCTTTTGCTGAGCGGTCTCGAGTCTTGTATCGTGGTAAGAGATGCAGGCGAAACTCGCTGAAACGAAGAGCGATTGCCGTATAAGGCGTCGATCCCGATTGTAACGAAAGAGCCGACATCCTGATGTGCCGTTATTAGGGCGCTATATTGTTTTGAGGACGGATACAGGTCTGCAGGGCGCGGCAGGGCTTCTGTATAGCTCCGCTGCGAACTCATAATTGCGTCCTGGTTGTAATATTGCCCGCTGATCAGGAATCCGCCGTTTCCCCAACGCGCTCCTGAAGTGGCATCATATTGTTGCTGAAAGCCTCCGCCGTCTGTTGCGCCACCAAGACGTACCGACGTCTCCAGACCCTCAAAGTCGCGTTTTAGTAATATGTTTGCGACGCCGGCCACTGCATCCGAGCCATAAAGCGCCGAGGCGCCGTCCGGAACTATCTGGATACTCTCGACGGCCGCCAGCGGAATGGTTGAAATATCTACGGCCTGTCCAAAAGAGTCGTAAGACAGCCGACGGCCATTAATCAGCGTCAGTGTCGCGTCCGGCCCGAGTCCCCTGAGATTGATCGACGAACTGTTGCTGATATTCTGGTTCGCGATCGCCGCCGTCGACGCGCCTTGCAGCACTCCCGGATTTTGTCCCCCGCCGAAATTCAACGGCAGGCTACGAACGACCTCGCCTAGGTCCCGTTGGCCTGCTTCGAGCATCTGTGCATGCGTAACGTCTATAACCTGCGAAGCAGGTGAAGCGCCGGCGATGCGCGTTCCCGTGACAACGATATCTCCGGTCTCGCCATCTGCCGCGGCGTTTCCGGTGGCGGCTTCGTCTCGTGAGGAGGCTATTTCAGCGGTGGCTGCGTTTCCCACCTTCACCACCGCAAATGCGCCGGACGAATCCCTCTTGGCCGCGAACCCGGTGCCCGAGAGCAAGGCTTCGAGCGCATCTTCGGCAGTGCGCGCCCCGCGCACACCTGGCGACTTTACCGATCGTACCTCGTCTCCGCGATAGATCACCTGACGGCCGGACTGGCGCGCGAATGTATCGAGCGCAGCCCTGAGCGAGCCGGCCGATACATTGAATTCACGCGTCTGCGCCGCCGCGGGCGTGGCGAGTGCCACGAGGCAAGTGGTGGTTGCGAGTGCTGTTGCCAGTGTCCGGATCATGATGCCCCCTTCTTGGGGCATATTTCTAGCCCCTCGGAATGCGCGACAATCCGCCGACATAAAAGGGTAACATATCAGCTCGAGATTTTGACCTGCTCGCCATTCCGCTCGACCTTCAGCCTGTAGGCGTCCTGCAGCAGCCGTGCGAACGCGTCGACGTTGGAGGCCTGGAAGCTCCCGCCGATCGGGATGTTAGCGACCGACGGATCGACCTCCAGCTGCGTGTGATTGTAGCGATTAAATTCGGCAGCGACCTCAGACAGCGGAATCAGGTCAAAGTTCAGCATGCCATCGCGCCAAGCCAGCGCGCTTTCGACGCGCTCTTCCGATTTCGGCGCGATCAATGTCGAGCCGCCCCGCGCGATCGCCGTGTCGCCCGCTGTAATGATTGCCGCACTGGCGTTGCGGACTTGGCCATCGTCCACCCGGACGCGGCCTTCAACAACGTTCACGGTGACCTTGTCGCCGTCCCGCCGCACCGAGAACTTCGTGCCGAGAACGGTGACAGTCTGCCTGCCCGCATGGACCACGAACGGTTCGCCATCGCGATGCTTGACCTCGAAATAGGCCTCGCCGGAATCCAGCCAAACGTCGCGGCTCTTCTCATATACAGCCGCGCGCACCACCGACTGCGTGTTCAGCTCGATCCTGCTACCGTCTGCCAATGCGATGATCTTGCGACCACCGACCGGTGTGTCGAATCGCGCCTCCTGCGCTTCCGGCTCGTTCCACCATTGCGGCACGAGCGAATAGCCGCCGATGCCAACGGCCAGCAGCAGGCTCGCCGCGATCGCCGCCGGCAACCACCCGCGCCTGCGATAGCCGTCGCTCGGAAGATCGCCCCAGTCGCCGAGCGACCGGACCCGATCCGCTTGTGCCCAGCCATGCTCCGCGCGCAGCCAGGCCGCCCGATGGGCCATCGATTCGGCGAGCCAACCGTCCAGTTCAGCCTGGTCGCCGTCGGACCAATTCGGTTCATCGCGCCGGATCACCCAGTCGAGCGCCTGATCCTCAATCACCTGATGGCGGGTCATGACTGCGTCTCCTCGGACGCACGCCTGCCGAATTTCGGCCGCACGATCTTGCCGCTGCCGCCGATCATATGATCGATCAGCGCCTTCATCCCGTATTTGAGCTGCTGGCGAACTGTCTCGGTGGAGACGCCAAGCTCTTGCGCCGCCTCGTGCGTCGACATTCCGTCGAGCTTGCGCAGCCGCATCACCTCCCGGCAGCGCGGCGGCAGCTTGTCGATCCCAGCCCTAGCGTGGCGCAGCTCGTCGCGCGCGGTAAGCGCGCGCTCGGCCTCGAACATGTCGAAGTCCATGATTTCGTTGTCGAGGTCGGCGACGATCTCGAACGACACGATCTGGGCGCGCTTGGCCTGATTGATGAGGTGATTGCGAGCCAGCGTGTACATGTAAGCACGGGTATTGGCCGGCAGCTCGCGCCGCGCGCCGATGAGCGCATGCTCGTAGATGTCCTGCCGCAGTTCGAACACGTCTTCCGCCACTCTCCAGTTCCGCCGTACATAGGCCGTCAATGCCCGCTCGAGAGGGAGCACCTCTCGCACGA
This sequence comes from uncultured bacterium, assembly GCA_903884945.1. Classification (GTDB taxonomy): domain Bacteria; phylum Pseudomonadota; class Alphaproteobacteria; order Sphingomonadales; family Sphingomonadaceae; genus Sphingomonas. Next base: position 7,632 of record CAISGR010000116.1, on the reverse strand, counting down.
ACCAGGCATTGAGCACGTCGTCTTCGACCATCTTGTCCGTCGGAGCAGTCCTCGCGTCACACTTGTCCGAGGAGGAGAGACAAGCAAATCCCAGAAACGGGTAACGCGTTTCTGTGCCGACGCAGAAATTTTCTCCAATGGGAACAGCAGGTGCCCTTCACGGGGGAGGCCGCTCCCGGATGCTGGACCGGTAGATCGCGCTTTCGGGTAACGCATCGAACTTGCCGAAATGGATCGACCAGGATGTTACCCGTCGACTGACTGTCATTTGTCACAGTCGCGAGCGGGGCGGAATTGCAACCACACCGGCAATGGGGGACCGGGTCCGCGGAAAGCCGCGGCAGGAGGTCAGCGAATGGCTGGAGGGAACCAGTCATCCGGCGCGTTCGGCTTCGGCCTGGCAGACGACATATTGCGCGCGGTTCGCGCTGCAATGGACTGGAAATCGCTTCGGTCGATCACGCGCGATTTCAGTGACGAAATCCGCAGCCGCCATTTCGCACTCATCACGCATGAGGATCTGCGCGCGCCGCGAGCGGGCACTGTCGATTTGCGCGACTATGCCGAGGGTGCCGAGCGCCGGATCATCGGCGAGGGCCGCTATCGTCGCGATCCCATCATGCGCAGCTGTCTGTTCGCCGATAGTGCCTTCCTCTGGTCGGAACTGCGCGACATCATCACGCTCGATCACCGCGATCGCATCGTACTTGAGCTGGGCCGCCGTGAGGGTCTGAACGAAGGCATCACCGTGCCCTGTGGCAAGCTCGGCTACAGCCTCGGGTCTTGCACCTTCGCCGGCTTCCGCTCGCAGCGCATGGCGCAGTTGGCGCTCGCTCCCGCCCAGATGTTTGGTATCTTCGCCTTCCAACGCGCACGTCGGCTGGCCGGGCCGCAGCTCGTTGGGCCGCTGCCGCGCCTCGCGCCGCGTCACCACGATTGCGTCGTCCTCGCCGGTCATGGTCTTCGGAACAAGCTCATCGCGGCCCGGCTCGATCTCAGTGAGGACACGGTCGAAAGCTATTTGCGCGATGCGCGCAAACTCTTCGGCGCGCGCGACCGGACCGAACTCGTCGCGGCGGCGCTGCTGGCGGGCGAGATAACGCTCGACGAGCTGCGGCGCCGCTGACCCGCCCGGAATTCCGGGTGCTGATCCTGACGGTCAAAGGCTGCTTCCTTTCCCGACGGTAATCACCGGGAGCACACCATGATCCTCACCATCGACAATTACCCAGCGAGCCCGCACACCCTGGCGCTTGAGACCATGTTTGCCGATCGTAAGGCGCAGTTCGTTGACTTCTTCGACTGGGACGTGCCGGTCGTCGAGGACCGGTTCGAGATCGACCAGTTCGATACTGCCGACGCGGTCTATCTTATCGCGATCGACGACGCGGGGAGGCACGAGGCGTCGCTGCGTATGCTGCCGAGTTGGCAGCCCCACCTGCTCGGCGACGTCTTTCCGCATCTCTGCCCCGGCGGCGTGCCGGTCGGGGCCACGACATGGGAGAGCACGCGGCTGTGTCTGCCCAGCCGACACGGTGCCATGCGGCGGCGCGAACTGCGCAATGATCTCATTTCGGCGATGGCCGACTTTGCGCTCGCGCGCGCCGTCGAACACATCACCGGCGTCATTCCCGAAGGCTTTCGCCGCGAGGTGCTCGCCATGGGCTGGCGCGCCGAACCGCTCGGGCCGCCGCTCCGCATGAAGGGCGGTCCGATCGGCGCATTCCGCATCCGGGTGACATCGGACGTCCGCGAACGTCTCGCCTGGACCGGCACCTATACCGGCCGGCTGGAGTTCGCGGCATGAGAGCCGCCCTCGATATCGCCGCCGGCGAACTGGCCCAGGACGGCTATTACACCCTGCGCCGGGCCCTCGATCCAGCGGTAATCTCCGACCTCGCGGCCGACCTGGCGCCGAGCTTCGCCGCGACACCGATGTGCCAAGGCGTCTTCTACGGTAACCGCACCCGCCGGTTCGGCGCGCTGCTGCGCCGGTCCTGCCATGCCGAGGCGCTGGTTCGCCATCCCGATGTCATCGCACTCGCCGAGCGGATGCTGCTACCCTGGTGCGAGCGCATCGCGCTCAATCTCACGCAGGCGATCGAGATCCATCCCGGCGCACCGGCCCAATTCCCGCACCGCGATCAGGACATGTGGGCGGGCCCCAAGGGCAGCCTCGAATATCTGATCAACGTGATGTGGCCGATCGACCCTTTCACCGAAGAGAACGGCGGCACGCGGCTGTGGGCAGGCAGCCATGCCGATCCAGACGCAGCCGACCTGCCCGAGGAACTGGCGGTGGTGCCGGAGATCGCGCCCGGCGACGCGTTGCTGTTTCTGGGTTCAACGCTGCACGGAGGCGGCGGCAACCGTTCGACCGCGCCCCGCCGCGGCGTGATCGTCAGCTATTGTCTCGGCTGGCTCAAGCCGTTCGAGCTGCAATGGCTGGTCTATCCGCCGGCGGTGGCACGAGGTTTCTCCCCCGAACTGGCGGCACTGGTCGGCTACGCCCAGCACCGGCCAAATCTCGGGAACGTCGAAGGCCAATGCCCGTCCGTCCTGCTTGGCGATGACGTTCCCGAACATCTCGGCGCAATCGATGCGCTGCGTCCCGATCAGGACGCGATGGCGGCGTCGTTCCTGGCCGGGCAGCAACCGTGATGCCGCGCTGGTCGCCGCCTGATTGGCGGGACGCGGATGCCTATGCGCCCGTGCTCCGCCTAGGCCGCCCGGCGCTCGCCTGGGAGTTGCTGCGGCGCGACCCCGCCTATCGCGCGTTTGTGGCGAGCGGCGGCACTGTCCCTGAGTCTGCTGCTCGCTGGGGGCTTCACTTTCGCCGCTGATCCCGCGCTCGATTGCGCCCGCGCGCCCTATATGTGGACGGCTGAAGCCGACCCATACGTTTTGCGCGGGCGTATCTTCCCAGCACGGGACTTGGTTCGCGGCACCGACCTGTCCCGCGTTCCACACAGCATCCTGCCGGGCAAAGGCTGTCACCATGTCCGCCTCGACCTGCGCGATGGAGCGCTGCGGCTCGACCTGATTGAGGGCGCTCTAGACTCTGGCATGATTATGATCGAACCGGCAGCCGCCCTCGATCGACCGCTCGAGCCACAACTGGTATCGATCCGCAGGCTGGACGCACTCGTGCGCGGCGATATGTCGGCGCATCATGACCAGCGCTTCCTTCGCCTTGTTGCGGCGCTCCGCGCCGCTGACGCCCTCGCTGCGGGCGCAAGCTTGCGGGACGTCGGTCTCGGTGTGCTGGGCGGCGACTGGCCGGGCGACGGGGAGCATCTCAAGTCGCGCGCGCGCAGAAGGATCGCGCTTGCCGGCTCGCTTTTCCGCTGCGGGCCACGCGGCATACTCTTGCACCGGTTGTGAGGGCCGTCAGTTCTGCCGTTGGTGTGAGGACTATCTCTTCGCGGGCGAGATGAGCGCGCATGGCGAAACCTCGAAAGCCCGCGCGAGCTTCCCCAGGATCGTCACGCTTGCCGAAACGCGGCCACGCTCGATCGAACCCACGTAGCGAGAACTGATGCCAGTGCGCTCCGCAAGCTCCTCCTGCGTCATCTCCATCGCTTGACGCAGTAGCCTCACATTGGTCGCGAGAACATCCTTCAAGTCCATCTTGTCGACGGTCAGCCGACAGGAACGATCCTTCTAGGAACGATAGTTCCTATTCGTTATACAGGCGCAGTTTTCATGAGGCGCGCAATGCCGCAGACTCTTCAACCTGCCGCCCCAGACGGCGAAACGGTCATCGATTATGACCGTCAACACCTCCTGACCTATGCCGAACTGCTGGATGCCGCCGACGCGGGCGTCGACTGGCGGGAGGGGTCGCTGGAGATTCTCGGTATCGATCCCATTTCCGATGCCGATCGCGCGCGTTGCTGCTGGGACAGCCATCTCGCCCGTGCGCGCTGGATCATCGCCGATGGCCTGGGCGCCGCAATCGAGGCGTTCGGCACGCTACCCCGCAACGTTTTCCGCACTTCCGTGCAATAGGATGGTTGCGTCGCCGCGCTTGGCGCGGCCGCGCTCTACGGCCCTTGGGTCCGCCGAGCTCCGCCGGGCGGATCTCGGCCGCAGGTGACGATCGCTGACGTGGAGATGGTCGCCGCGCGCTGATGGCGCGGCGGCGTCGTTCGTGGGCCTTCCCTTGTCGGCGGGTGTGGCCGGCGCTTCCGCCTGAGGCCCGTCGCGGCCCGCGCAACTCCGCTTCGCGGAGTGCTTCATTGCATTGCGCCCTGTCGGTGCGCGGCCCGCTGGAGCCGGGCCTCCTCTGGTCGCTTCTCGCCGCCCACCCCCGCCTTTCGCGGGGAGGCCATGGGGCTTTTGGGGTGGCGAGGAGGCTTTCGTGTCCAAGTCCCCCAGGCGTTTCGCCCGTGGCAAGGGAGTTGCCGAGCGTGCCGAGCCGCGCGTCAATCTTTACGACGAGGTGACCGCCCGCATTGTCGCCGAGCTGGAGGCGGGGCGCGTCCCATGGGTCCAGCCGTGGAGCGGCACCGCCTGCGCCAAAACGACCATAGGCCCGTCGCTGCCGCGCAACGCGCTCACCGGGCGCAATTATTCCGGCGTCAACGTGCTGCTGCTGTGGGGCGCGGTGATCGCGAACGGCTACCCCACGCAAAGCTGGCTGACCTTTCGGCAGGCGCAGGAGGCGGGCGGCTCGGTCATCAAGGGCGAGCGCGGCCAGACCGTGGTCTATGCCGACCGCTTCATCCCCGAGGCAGAGAAGGCCAAGGCGGCGGCGAGCGGCGAGGACGCCAAGGCGGTGCCGTTCCTCAAGCGTTTCACCGTCTTCAACATCGCGCAATGCGAAGGGCTGCGTCCGGGCCTCGCGCCCGACCCCGCGCCGCTTCCCGAGCGCGAGATCGTGCCGGTTGCCGAGGATGTGATCGCCGCCTCCGGCGTCGATTTCCGGATCGGCGGACCCAAGGCCTTCTATGTGCCCGCTGCCGATTTCGTGCAGGTGCCGCCGCAGCCCGCTTTCTTCGAGCAGATCAACTATTATCGCACCTGCCTGCACGAGCTGACCCACGCCACCGGCCACGCCAAGCGACTGGCCCGCGACCTGACGCACGGCTTCGGCACCAAGGGCTATGCCCGGGAGGAACTGGTCGCCGAACTCGGCTCCGCCTTCCTGTGCGCCGCACTCGGGATCGTGCCGACCGTCCGTCATGCCGACTATATCGGTTCATGGCTGGAGGTGCTGCGCGAGGATAATCGCGCCATTTTCCGCGCCGCGAGTCAGGCCAGCAAGGCCGCTGACTGGCTGCTCGCGCGCCATCGCGAAACCGCCGAAACCCGCATCGACGGGAGGTTGGCGGCATGATCCTCCTGCCTCCCGAGCTTCGCTTCGCGCTGCGCGCGAACGCCATCAACGCCCAAGTTGCCGAGGCCAAGGGCGAGCGGCTCGATCCCGTCCCGGTCATCAAGCTGTTCAATCCGCTGGGCGCGGCGACATGGCTCGCGACCGAACTTTACGAGGACGGCGACACTTTGTTCGGCCTCGCCGATCTCGGCTTCGGCTGTCCCGAGCTTGGCGTGTTCAGCCTGTCCGAAATCGCCTCGGTGCGCCTGCCGTTCGGGCTGGGGATCGAGCGCGACATCGGTTTCGAGGGGCGCTTCAAGCTGTCGGTCTGGGCGGCATGGAGCCGCCGCGCCGGGTCGATCATCCACGCCCAATCCCTGCTGCGCCGGGTCGCCCCCGGCACCGACCCAAGCGACGAGATCGGGCCGCCGCCCGACGCATCCGGAAACGGATGACCGACCGGGCGGCGCGGATCGCCGCCCATCTTTGCCGGACCCGCCAAAGGATCATCGGCGCGTCCGGCTCCCATGAAGGAGCAAGACCATGACCCTTATGTTCATCGCGCAGGACCGGCTGTCGGTCAGCAAGACCAACATGCGGCACAGCCGCAAGGCCCCCGATGTCAGCGACATCCTGCCCACCATCCGCAAGCGCGGCGTCATCCAGACCCTGCTGGTCCGCCCGTGCGAAACCGAAGGCGATTACGAGATCGTCGCGGGCGCGCGGCGCTTCCACGCCGCCGTTCTGGTCGCCGCCGAGACCGGCGAAGCCGAACCGCTGCCGTGCCGCGTGCTCGCGGCGGGCGACGACGCCGCCGCGATCGAGGCGTCGATGATCGAGAATCTCGCGCGGCTCGACGCCGACGAGGTGACCCAGTGGGAGACGTTCACCCGGCTGGTGAAGGAAGGCCGCGAGATCGCCGACATCGCCGAGACCTTCGGGCTTCCCGACCTCACCATCCGCCGCGTGCTCGCGCTCGGCAACCTCATGCCGCGCATCCGCGACCTCTACCGGCAGGAGAAGATCGATCGCGCGACCGTCAAGCACCTGACCATGGCGTCCAAGTCCCAGCAGCGCGCATGGCTGGCGCTGCTCGACGACAAGGAGGCCTATGTCCCGACCGGGCATCAGTTGAAGGCCTGGCTCTTGGGCGGCCAGTCGATCAGCGCCGCGCACGCGCTGTTCGATGTCGATGGCTACAAGGGCGCGCTGGTCGCCGACCTGTTCGGCGATGACCGCTATTTCGCCGATGCCGACGCCTTCTGGACGGCACAGAATGCCGTCATCGCCGAGCGTCGCGATGCCTATCTGGAAGCGGGCTGGAGCGATGTCGTGATCGTGCCCGCGTCCGAGCGGTTCGATAGCTGGGAATATGAGAAGGCCCCCAAGCGCAAGGGCGGGCGCGTCTATGTCGATGTCCGCGCCAACGGCGAGGTGGTCTTCCACGAAGGCTATCTGACCCGCGCCGAGGCGCGCCGCGCGGAGCGCGGCTTGCCCGTCGCGGCGACCGAAAAGCCGACCCGGCCGGAGATCACCAGCGCCCTGTCCGGCTATGTCGATCTGCACCGCCATGCCGCCGTGCGCGCGGCGATGTGCGCCCATCCGGGCGTCGCGCTGCGGCTCGCGGTCGCACACATGATCGTCGGCTCGCCGCTCTGGACCGTGCGGCCCGACAGCCGATCGACCCGCAACGACGATGTCCGCGAGAGCGTTGAGGCCTCACCCGGCGAAGCGCGGTTCGACGAGCATCGCCGCGCGGTGCTGGCCGTGCTCGACCTCTCGCCCGAGGAGCCGACGCTCACCGGCGGCAACGGCGACGACCATGGCCTGTGCCAGTTGTTCCACCGGCTGCTGGAGCTGCCCGATAGTGTCGTGCTCGACATCGTCGCGGTCGCGATGGGCGAGACCTTGATGGTCGGCAGCGCCGCCGTCGATGCGGTCGGAAGCCATCTCGACATCGACATGGCAGACTGGTGGCAGGCCGATGCCTGCCTGTTCGAGCTAGTCCGCGACCGCGAAGTCGCGTCCTCGCTGCTCGCCGAGATCGCGGGCGACGTGGTCGCCAAGGCCAACGCGGGCGAGAAGGCCAAGACGGTCAAGAAGATCGCGCGCGATCATCTGGAGGGCGCGAACGGGCGCGCCAAGGTCGAGCGCTGGGTGCCGCGTTGGATGCGCTTCCCCCCCGCCGCCTACACGACGCGCGGTGGCGTCGCGAGCGTCGCCGCTGCCGGTCGGGCGATCCGGATCGTGCCGAACTCCGAGGCGGAGAAGCTCGCCGCCTGACCGGAATGGCGCGGGCGGGGAAGCATCCG
>CAISGR010000115.1 GCA_903884945.1 uncultured bacterium | reverse complement strand
GGGGTCACAGGTTCAATCCCTGTCGCGCCCACCATTCCCGATAGAAAAAGCCCGCCGGGAATGGTTCCCGGCGGGCTTTTCCATGCAGGTCCCCAGCGCCGCCCCGGCGCTGGGGAGACACGCAAGGCGCTCAGAAGGTTACGCCGACGCCGAGCGTCGCGGACGTGCCGACGTCGTAGCGGTTGAGATAGATCTTGTTCGCGCCGCTCTCTTGTAGTTCCTGATAGCGCGTGCCGGTAATGTTGCGCACTTCCAGCTTGAGGTCGGTGGCGACGCCGAACAGGCTGAGGCCCTGCCGCGCGACGAAATCCAGATGGATGCCGGGCTTCTCGTAGATGTCCGGCAGCCCGCCCGCACCGCGGCTGGTGACCCGTTTGCTGGCATAGGTAAACAGCAGCGTCTGCTGGGAGAGCCTGTTCTTGTTCTCCAGGCTGAATTCCAGATTGACGAGATGGTCGGACTGGCCGGTCAGCGGCGCACCATCACGAAAGAAGTCGGACGCCTTGGTCGAGGACGAGGCATAGACCGCCACCGGATCGCTCGCGCCGACCTTCAGCTTGGACTTCGAATAGGTGTAGTTGGCGATGACGACTACGCGATGTGAGGCCCAGAAGGCGCCGCCGCCGACACCCGCCAGGTCGAAATATTTCTGGGTTTCCACCTCGGCGCCGTAAAGCGTCGCCTTGGGTGCGTTGGCGTAGCTGGTGACGGTCGTGTTGTCGTTAAAGCTGGTGAATGCCTCGATCGGGTGATCGATCTTCTTGTAGAAGCCGGCGATCGATACCCGCTGCTCCCGCGCGAAATACCATTCGTACCGCGCTTCCGCATTGTAGAGTTGGCTGTCGGTCAGCAATGGATTGCCGCGATACTGGCGGTTGGTGTCGGGATCGAAATAGCTCTGGTAGATCAATTCGCGGAATTGCGGGCGGGCGATCGTCTTCGATCCGCTGACACGCAACTGCATGTCGGGCGCCACCTCCCAGGTGAGTGTTGCCGCCGGCAGCCAATAGTCGCGGTTCAAATTGGTCGAGGCCAGCGATGCCGTCGGCACGGTGAATACCTGCACCGGCGCCACCGTCTGCTTCGCCGTCTCGTAGCGGATGCCGGCGTCGATCGAGAGACCCGACACGATTTCCGCCTTGAGCTGGGCATAGCCGGCATGGTTGCGAAGCTTTGCCCGGAAGACCGGATTGGCTTCGTTGGTGTCGATCAGGTTGATGCCGAAATATCGGATTACCGCGGGTTCGAGCAGCAGGTCCGGCCGGAACATCGCGACCCCGTTCGGGAAGGTGCTGGGCGCGCTGAACTGGAAGTCGCGCCGCTCGGTCCGCCGGTTGGTATCGGAATAGGCATAGCCGATCGTCGCGCTGATCTGGGGGGTGATCTTCCAGGAAAGATCTGCGCCGCCGGACCACAGATCCTCGTTGAGGTTCGAATAGGCGGCGGTGGCGCTGCCCTGCTGCCCGTTGTTCAGCCGGTTGAGGAAATAGGCGCCATAGGGGTCGGCGGCATTGTTGCTGCGATAATATTCGAAGCTCAGCTCGTTCGGGGCCTCGCGCTGCGAATTGGCATAGCCACCACGCAGGTCGAGACTGAGCGTATCGGCGAGCTTGAACTCGCCGACCAGCTGCGAATCGATCAGCTGGCGCTCGTACCAGGCGGTATCCTGCTGCATCAGCGTTGCAGTGCCCGAGGTGGAGCGCGTGCCGACGCCGAGACGCGCCTGCTTCAGCGTATCGCGGATATACAGGTTGGTCAGGCGGATCTTGTTGGCGCCGAATTCGAGGCCGAAGCCGAGCAGTCCGTTCACCACGACATGGCTGTCGGTGATGACGCGCTCGAAATCGAGTTCCTTCTGCGAGAGGTCGAGCGACGATGGCGTCTGCTGGATCGTGTCGCGCGTGCGCCATTTGTTGCTGTAGCCGGCGGTCGCGATCACCCCGAGCGATACGTCGCTGCCAATATCCCAGTTGGTGCCCGCGGTCAGCGTGCCCGACCAGTTCGGGGGCAGGTGCTTGTTGCGCTGGATCACGGCATTGCGGCCGTTGACGAGCTGGCTGGCGATCGCCTGGGTGTCGACGGTGCCTTCGGATATCCGTTTGCCGCTGGCAAGATAGGCGGCGAGCGCGGGCGGCAGGTCGCGGCTGCCATTGTCGAAGCCGGTCCAGTCGCTGGCGCTGCCATAATAGGTATAGCCGAGCTGGCCGGTGGTGGCGCTGTCGGCGCCGATCCCGGCACCAATGGTGAGGAAGCTGTCCTTGGGAATCGATTTGGTGGTGAGGTTGATCACGCCACCGCCGAACTCGCCCGGGAAATTCACTGAATAGCTCTTCTGGACGAGCGAGGAGGCGATCACGCTTGTCGGGAACAGGTCGAGCGGTACCACGCGGCGCAGGGGCTCGGGGCTGGGCAGCGGCGAGCCGTTGAGCAACGCCAGCGAATAGCGGTCGCCGAGGCCGCGGACATAGACGAAGCCGTTGCCGACCACGCTGAGGCCCGTGACGCGGCCCAGCGCGCCGGCGATGTCGCCTTCACCGGTGCGCGCGATATCCGCGCTGGACAGCACCGAGGTCACGGCGCTGGAGACACGGACGTCGTTGACGCCGCGCCGGCCCGTAACGACGATGTCGCTGCCGCCGGGAACCGAGACGTCGGGCGCCTCGGTCGTCTGATCCTGTGCTGCGGTCGCCGCGTCGGGCAGCTGGGCACTGCCGCTCGCTGCCGGATCCGGTGCGGCCTGGGCCCGGGCGACGGAAGGCGCGACAAGCGCGGAAGAAATCAGCAACACGCTTGCGAGCCCGAGCGGCTTCGACATGGTAACCCCCTATTCCAAATCCGAAAACGGGCGGGGCGTTGCCTTCTGGCCACGCCCCGCCCCGTCATGAGCAAGTCGTTGGCTCAGGTCGTGGGAAGCGAGGTGCAGAGCCCCGAATTGCCCGTGCCGAAGTCTGCAGTCGAACTGTTGCAGGTCCAGCTCTTGTACCAGGTGTCGGTCGCATCCTTGACCGCACCGATATAGGTCGTCTTGTCGAAGAACGCGTCGAAGGTGCTGGCGTCGAAGGCAGTGACGGCGGTTTCGCTTGCGCCGTTGACGAACAGGCTGGTCAGCGTCGGCGTGTAGCTGTCGTTATTGTTGTTCGCGCCCGTGCCGAAGATCGCCTGGACCTGCGCCGCCGTGACGCTGTTGGTGCCGAGATACTTGGTCGAGCACTGCAACTCGACTGACTTGAACACCGGCGCGCCGAGCTCGTCGATCGCCGCGTTGACGGTGGTCGATGCGGTCTGGGCGCGGCTGATGTTGAGGCAGGTGTAGTTCGGTGCCACGACGATGCCGTTGGCGAGCGCATAGTCGGTGCCGCCGCGCAGCAGGATCGCGGCGAGATCCGGGCCGTTGTTCGAGCGCTGGAGGAACACGAAGTTGGAAACACGGGTGTTCTGGCGCGGAATGTCGCCATCGGCCGCATTGTCCGAATCCGCTTCGATGATCGAGTCGCCGATGCCGCTGCGCTGGGCGACGATGACGTACTGGAAGTTCGCCTTCACGCCGGTATCGGTATCGAGATTGTCGTCCTCGGCGCCGACCGAGATGTAGTATTTCATGTTGACCTTGCCGCCGAAGAATTCGGCGCCGTCGTCCGAGCTGTTGAACGACTGGATATGGTCGAGCGTGGTGCCGGTGCCGATGGCTTCCGTCGTCAGCGACTGGAGTTCGCTGTTCGAGGAAAGGACATAGCCTGAATAGCGGATCTGCACGTAGCTCATCCGGCCGGCATTGTAGCTGTTGTCGTTGCCGCCATAGACGGCCGGATCGACGGCGCCCTCGGTCTGGCGCTCGCAGGTCCCCGCCGCGATCGTGCCGGTGTTGCAGTCGGTGACGGTGCCGCGGCCCATCAGCACGACGCCGCCCCACTGGCCCGAAGAACTGTCGGTGTTGAGGCCGAGGACGTTGTCGCGGCTGGTGAAGATGATCGGCTGGGTCGCGGTGCCCACCGCGTTGATCTTATTGCCGCGGTTGACCGCGAGCCACGAGACGCCGGTGCCGCCATAGATGATCACGCCCGGATCGATCGTCAGCGTCACGTTCGTGTCGGCGGCGGAGGCGGTGAAACCACCATCGGTGCCCACATCGACCCGGCCGTTGAGGCGGTAGAGGAGACCGGCGATCTTGGTGAGTTGGATGCTCTTGTTGATGCGCGCCGGCAGGCTGCACACGCGATAGGTGCCAGTCGGGCCAGTGATCGTGCCCGCGTCGGTCAGTCCCTGCGGATCGGCGATGGTCGGGCAGCCCGTGGCCGGAGTCACCAGCGTGCTGCTGGGTGTGGGGGTCGGCGTGGAGGGCGTCGGGGTCGGGTTGTTGATGATGACGTTCCCGCCCGTGCCGGGCGAGGCGATGTCATTGGCGCCGCACCCGCCAAGGACGGCCACCGAGGCGGTCGCAAACAAGATGCGACGGAAGTTCGTATTGATCATGTTCCCTGTCTCCAGCGTTTTCTCGTCGTCGTTCGACGGCCGTAGGTGCGACGATGCAGTCGCGAGTCGGCTCGCCCCCTCGCATCCCCATCGAGGCCGCTGTAGAAACGGCATGTGACGTGCACATTCGTTTCGCGTGACAGTTAAGAGACGGATCTGTGACAGTTAAAAGTCAGGTGCCGGTGCACGCCGAAGGAGCGCCACGCTGCCGGCATTTAATATTTTCGGAGATCGCCGCGCGGCGGCGGCGCGAGCGGCGATCGCGTCACCAGACCCAGGGGCGCTCGCGAAACCATTTGGTGATGACATACTTCACGCCGCTGCGCACCTTCATTCCCTGATGGATCGTCGCCGGATTGAGTGATCCGTCCGGTCGGCGATTGTTCCAGGCGAGCAGCTTCCCGGTTTCGGGCTGGACGATTTTGTCGATTGTCTTGAAGCGAGTCGCGCCGCCGGCTTCCGGCTCGTTCAGATAGATCATCACCGTCCAGGTGCGGTTGCCGGAGACGCTGCAATAGCGCTCGAAATCGATTCCCTCCGGTTCGAAATAGTCCGTGTGGCCCTTGAACTCTTGCCCGACGGCATAGCGCTGGCCCTGCATCGGTTCGCCGTAGATCGGATCGAGGCCGGTGAAGGCCATGATTCGTTCCTCCACGTCGATGACGACTGGGTCGTTGCGATCGAGATCGCAGGTCTCGCTGGTACGAAAGGCGTCGTCGCCATTGGGATCGGAAATGGTCGAAGGACGCCGCTGCGCGTCGATTCGCGCGATCACTGCGGCGCAGGTCTCCGGATCGAGAAAGCCGCGGCGCAGGAACAGGGTCAACTTCGGGCTCGGTACGCGCTGGACACCGGGCATGCCGGCCAGATGCGTTGTCATTGCGTCGGCCGGCAGCCCCGATCCGAACGGGGCAGGGCGGGCGATTGTCTCTGGAGCGTGTGCCATCGGCCCCGATCGTGCCAAAGCTGGCGACGCATTTCCAGCACCGCCGGCGATATCCTGGCTATATCCGTTGCGCCGCTGATGGTTCACAGCGATGACGTACGACTGTAACAATCGCCGCCTAGCAGGTCGATGATCGGGGAATGTCCGCATGCGATTGGTTCTGGATGCGCGGGCACGTGCGCTGTTGCGGCGTCTCCCGCGCACCAATGTTTATTCGGCGCTTGAGCTGCTGCTCCTTGCGGGGCTGGCGGTCCAGTGCGCGCGCCTGCTGTGGGTGCTGGTGACGCCGGTCGGGGCGCTCGGGCCGTGGCAGCCGGTCCAGCCGGGCTATGCGGGATCGCCGGCGGCGATGCTGCAGGGTTTCGATCCCTTCTTCCGCTCCGGTGGCGGCGACACGGGCAAGCCTGCTGTCGTCACCTCGCTGCAGCTGACTCTGTTCGGTACGCGGATGAACGAGGCGAGCGGCCGGGGGGCAGCGATCATCGCTGGACCGGATGGGATCCAGCAAAGCGTCGCGGTCGGGGATG
>CAISGR010000114.1 GCA_903884945.1 uncultured bacterium | reverse complement strand
TCGGAATAGTTTCCTGCCAGGCCGAACGCGCGGTGATGCCCGGCCCAGAAGGCGCCGATCACGAAGAAGCTGATGAAGAAGCCGAAGAAGCTCGGGATCAGGTCGGCCAGTGCCTGCCCATAGGCAGCGTCGGGCGATCCGTGCGGGAGGTGTGGCGGATGCACTTCGATGATCAGCAGCGTAATCGCGATCGCGAACACTGCATCCGAAAAGAACACCAGCCGCTCCAGCCGATGGTCTATTCCGCCCTTGTCCTGTGCCGACATCGCCGCTCCCCCGAAAACCCGCCGCGCTTATCGGGCAAGCTCAGGTCCACGCGCAACCGGATTGCGCACCCGCCCCGTCGATCCCATATGCCGGCCATGAGCGGAAACGATACCACGTGGCACGGCACGACAATTCTCTCCGTGCGCAAGAATGGACGCGTCGTCGTCGCCGGGGACGGCCAGGTGACGCAGGGCCAGACCGTCATGAAGCCCAATGCCAAGAAGGTTCGTCGCCTCGGTGACGGATCGGTGATCGGCGGCTTTGCCGGCGCGACGGCGGATGCCTTCACCCTGTTCGAGCGGCTCGAACGCAAGCTGGAACAGCATCACGGCCAGTTGCTGCGGGCGGCGGTCGAACTCGCCAAGGACTGGCGGACCGACAAATATCTGCGCAACCTCGAAGCGATGATGATCGTCGCCGACAAGGAAGTGACGCTGATCCTCACCGGCAATGGCGATGTGCTGGAGCCGGAGGCGGGCATCGCCGCGATCGGCTCGGGCGGGAACTACGCCCTCGCCGCGGCGCGCGCGCTGGTCGACTATGAAGACGATCCCGAGAAGATCTGCCGCAAGGCGATGGCGATCGCGGCCGAGGTCTGCGTCTACACCAATGATCGGCTGACCGTCGAAAGCCTGGAAAGCGCGACCTGAACCTCCTCCCGCTTGCGGGAGGAGTGCCGGTAGGGCCTGTCCTCCCATCCACCCCATTTGCTCCAATCAGCCATCCCCCCGGCCCCTCCCGCGAACGGGAGGGGAAAAGAGAATGAAAATGAACGAATTCCTCACTCCCAAGACCATCGTCGCGGCGCTCGACGAGCATATCATCGGCCAGATGGACGCCAAGAAGGCGGTCGCGGTCGCGATGCGCAACCGCTGGCGCCGCCAGCAGCTCGGCAGCGACCTGCGCGACGAGGTCACCCCCAAGAACATCCTGATGATCGGCCCGACGGGGTGCGGCAAGACCGAGATCAGCCGGCGGCTGGCCAAGCTTGCCGACGCGCCCTTCGTGAAGGTCGAGGCGACCAAGTTCACCGAGGTCGGCTATGTCGGTCGTGACGTGGAGCAGATCGCGCGCGACCTGGTCGAGGAAGCGATCCGGCTCGAGAAGGAGCGCCGCCGCGTTGCCGTGAAGGACAAGGCCGAGGATGCCGCGATGGGCCGGCTGCTCGATGCGCTGACTGGCAAGGGCGCAAGCGAGGCGACGCGCGAGGCGTTCCGCCAGCGTTTCCGCGATGGCCATCTCGACGCCACCGAGATCGAAATCGAGCTCGAGGCGCAGTCGCAGATGCCCTTCGATATCCCCGGGGCCGGCGCGCAGATGATCAATCTCGGCGAGATGATGGGCAAGGCGTTCGGTGGCGGCCAGTTGAAGCGGCGCAAGCTCACTGTACCTGCCGCGTGGGAGAAGCTGGTCGAGGAAGAGGCCGACAAGCGCCTCGACCAGGATGAGGTCAGCCGCATCGCGCTGGCCGATGCCGAGGCCAATGGCATCGTCTTCCTCGACGAGATCGACAAGATCGCGGTTTCGGACGTGCGCGGCGGCTCGGTAAGCCGTGAAGGCGTGCAGCGCGACCTGCTGCCGCTGATCGAGGGCACCACGGTCGCGACCAAATATGGACCGATGAAGACGGACCATATCCTGTTCATCGCGTCCGGCGCCTTCCATGTCGCCAAGCCGAGCGACCTGCTTCCCGAACTGCAGGGCCGTCTGCCGATCCGGGTCGAACTGAAGGCGCTGACCGAGGCCGATTTCGTGGCGATCCTCTCCGATACCAAGGCTTCGCTGCCGGCGCAGTACAGCGCGCTCATCGCGACCGAGGGCGTGACCGTCGAGTTCACCGAGGACGGTATCCGCGCGGTCGCGCGGATCGCAGCCGAGGTGAACGGTGAGATCGAGAATATCGGCGCGCGGCGCCTGCAAACGGTGATGGAAAAGCTGCTTGAGGAAGTCAGCTTCGACGCCGAGGACCGCCAGGGCCAGACGCTGGTGGTCGATGCCGCTTATGTCGACAAGCAACTCGCGGTCATCGCCCGCAACACCGATCTCAGTCGCTTCGTGCTGTAAGGCGCGCCCGTCAGCGCGTGGGTCTGGTGTAGGGGACGAAATGTCCCATCCGGCAATAGGGCCCGGGGATGACGGCCCCGGGCTCGGTCGTACGGAACAGGTCGTTGCGACAAAGCTGGCTGCCGTGCATTTCGACGATCAGGATATCGCCCGGCCGCAGCGACGGACACGCCTCGATCGTGGTGCGCCAGATCGTCCGGCCCGAGCCGTAGAGCAGGGTGCGGTCATCGACGATGCGTGGTCCGTCAGCGCTCATGGTGCTGATGCAGTCCGTCGGCTGGCCGGCCGTACGCCCGGCCAGCGCCTTTTCCAGATCCTTGCTCGCACGATCGGTGTCGGCCGCCGTCGCGCAGGCGGCGATGGTCAGGGCGATCGCCCCGAGCATGGTCGTGCGCTGCGTCACTTGACCCTCCGATAGGGCGTGAAGCTGCTGAAGGAGCAGCTTCCGGTTTGGAAGCGCGAGGTCGAATCATAGGTCTGGGCGATATCGCCGGAGCAGAGCCGGCCCGAAATAGACTTGGTGACGAGGATGTCGCCGCGCGCGATATTCTCGCACCCGCCGCCCGTGTCGCTGCGGTAGATCAGGTCGCGGCCGATCTTGTAGAGGATGGTCGGGCCATAGGCCTTGACCTCGCCGGTCCGGTAATCGTCGATGCACGAGACAGGCTTTTGCGGCGTCAGCCCGTTCAAAGCCTCGGCGAGCTTTTGCTGCTCACTCGCCTGGCGTGCCGCCGCGCGGGCATTCTCGGCTGCCGAGGCGGCGCAACCGGACAGCGCGATCGCGAGCAGGGGTAACAGGATGCGCATGAATCCACTCCTTTTTCCGACGCCCCGCCCGGCACGAAGATAGCGCATTCAGCCGCGGAAAGCATCCTTCGCTGCGCGCCGTTCGGCGAGCTGTTCGGCTGAATCCGCGCGCAGGAACGGATTGGTGGCGCGTTCGTCGGCGATCGTCGTCGGCACCGTCGCTTCGCCCTGCGCGCGCGCTGCGTCGACTGCCTTCATCCGCTCGACGGTCGCGGCATTATCTGGTTCGACTGACAGGGCGAAGCGGCCGTTCGCCTGGGTATATTCATGCGCGCAATAGACGATCGTCTCGGGCGGAAGCGCGGCCAGGCGCTGCATATTGGCGAACATCTGCCTCGCGTCGCCCTCGAACAGCCGGCCGCAGCCCATCGCGAACAGGGTGTCGCCGGTGAAGACGATGGCGTCGCCGGGCAGATGGAAGGTGATGTGGCCGGCCGTATGCCCCGGCGTCTCCAGCACCGTCGCGACATGATCGCCAAGCGCCACCGTGTCGCCTTCGGCCAGTGCGAGGTCGAGCGTCGGAATACGTTCCGCCTCGGCTGCGGGGGCGGCCACGATCGCGCCCGTCGCTGCCTTGATCGCCGCATTGCCGCCGGTATGGTCGGGATGCCAGTGCGTATTCCAGATCTGCCCGATCCTCCAGCCGCGCCTGTCCGCCTCAGCGAGCACTGGCGCCGCTTCGGCCGGATCGACGACCATCGTCTCGCCGGACACAGGGTCATGCACCAGCCAGATATAATTGTCGCTGAGCGATGGAATGCGGACGATCTCGAGGTCAGTCATGCGAAACTCCCGGAGGAAAGGGCCGCGGCGCCAAGGCGCTCGGTAAGGGTGGCGGCGGGCTCCTCGCGGGCGAGTGCCACGCCCTGGCCTGCCCAGAGCGGGGAGAAATCGTCGCGGCCTGCGGCTTCTGCGTGCGCCCGGAGCGGAGCGAGTGCGGCGCTGGCATAGGGGAAGGGCGGAGCGGCCTCGTTCACCGGCCCGAGCGTATCGATCAGCCGGTTGCGCAAGCCACGGGCGAGGCCGCCGGTGAAGAGGTTGGTGAAGACGCTGTCATCGGCCGTGGCGGTCGCGAGGCGGCCGCGATGCGCGTCGCTGGGCCGCGCCTCAGGCGTACGGAGATAGGCGGTGCCGACCTGCACTGCCGAAGCGCCGAGCGCGATCGCGGCAGCGGCGCCATGGGCGTCCGCGATGCCGCCTGCGGCGATCACCGGAACATGCACCGCCGCGACGATCTGCGGGACAAGAGCCAGCAGGCCGACCGGATGATGCCCCGCAAGGAAATGTCCGGCATGGCCACCTGCCTCGAACCCTTGCGCGATGATCGCGTCGCAGCCGCGTCCGGCTAGGTGGCGCGCCTCGGCGACGCTGGTCGCGTTGCCGAAGATGCGGGCGCCGCTGGCGCGCACCCGGGCAAGCAGCGCCTCGTCGGGCAGGCCGAAATGGAAGCTGACGATCTCCGGCCGCACCGTCTCGACCGCCTCGGCCATGGCGGCATCGAACGGCCGGCGCAGGGCCGGGGCACTCGCCGGGGGGGGCACGCCTTCGTCGGCGTAGAAGCGGGCAAGGGCGTCATGCCATCGCCTCTCGTCCGGTGCCGGGCCAAGCCGGTGACAGAAGAAGTTGAGGTTGAGCGGCCCGGTCGCCGCGCCGCGTACCGTTGCCGCCTGTGCCACAACTGCGGCAGCGTCGAGCACGGCGCAGGGCAGCGAGCCGATCGCGCCCGCGCTGATCGCGGCGATCGCGAGTTCGGTCCCGGCGAAGTTCGCCATCGGCGCCTGCACCACGGGCAGACGCGCGCCGGTCAGGGCCAGGAAGGCGCGCGTCGCCGCGCTCATGTCACCAGCTCCCGGTGTTCGGCATCGAGGCCCATGGCTCCGCAGGCTCGAGATGCCCATCCTGCAGCAGTTCGATCGAGATGTTATCCGGGGTGCGGACGAACGCCATGTGCCCGTCGCGCGGCGGCCGGTTGATCGTCACGCCATTGTCCATCAGCCGCTGGCAGGTCTCGTAGATATTGTCGACGCGGTAGGCGAGATGGCCGAAATTGCGCCCGCCCGAATAGTCTTCGGGGTCCCAGTTATGAGTCAGTTCGACCTGGGCTTGCTCGTCGCCGGGAGCGGCCATGAAGATCAGGGTGAAACGGCCCTTCTCGCTCTCCATCCGGTTGACCTCCGTCAGGCCGAGCAGGTTGAAGAAGCGGATCGTGGCGTCCGGATCGGTGACGCGGATCATGGTGTGGAGATATTTCATCGGCGGGCCTCCCTTGGTCGTGCGGGAGATAGGCGCGGAAGCGCCGGCTTGCCAGTGGCCGCGTTGCCTCCTCCAACGCCGGTGTGGGGCAGGAGCGCTATTTCGGTGCTGCGGGCGGGTCGAACTGGCGGAGCGCGTTGCGCGCATTGCGGGCGGCCTCGCTGCCGGGCTTGAGTGTGGCGGCGGCATTCCAGGCGGCCTTCGCGCCGGCCTCGTCGCCAGCCAGCGCTGCGATATTGCCGGCTTCCAGCTGCACCGAGGCGTCGTCGCCGGCAAGCTTGAGGGCCTGGGCGATGTCCTTCTTCGCGCGGGGCAGGTCATTGGTCCGCCGCGCGAGGGTCGCGGAGAGCAGCCAGGAGAGCGGATCCGCCGCAGCATCGACGGTAGCACGATCGAGGTCTGTCCGCGCGTCGGCCAGGTCTCCGCTCGCGACAAAGGCGCGGGCGCGGTCGAGATTGGCCTCGCCGCGCTGCAATCCGGCGAGGGTGCCGCTCGCGAGCGCCGCGTTGAGCGCTGACCGCGCCTTCATCGGTTCGCCGCCCGCCAGCCAGGCATTGCCCGCCTGCGCCCAGTAATTCGCCGCCCGCTTGTCGCGCGCGATCTCGCCACCCCGGGCGGCAGCCTCGAATCCGCCCGCCGCGGCGGTCCAGCGGCTCTGACTGGCATAGGCGATGCCGAGGCACTGATGCGACAGGAAGCCGCCGCCGTCGCGCTGCCAGCGCGCCGCCTCGTCCTCGGCCGCGCGGGGATCGTCTTGGGCAAGGCCGACGCAGCGATCGAAACGCTGCTCGGCCGGATCGGGCGGGCCGACCGCCGGGGTCGGTGCGGGGACGGCCTGGGCGAGGAGAAGCAACAGGGGCAGGATCATAGGCGCTGGATCACATCCTCGACCGCGCGGATGATCAGCGCGATATCATTGTCGCGTGACAGGCGGTGGTCGCCGTCCTTGACCAGCCATGTCTGCACATCCGCTGAACGGATCAGCTCGCCGAGCCGGACCGTGCGGTGCCACGGCACGTCGGGGTCGGCCTGACCCTGCACCAGCCGCACTGGCCCGTCGATCGGGATCGTGCCGAACATCAGCCGGTTGGCCTCCCCGGATTGCCAGAAGCGCGCAGTGTAAACAGTCGGCTGGTCCGAATAGGCGGAAGGTCGCTCGATCCGGCCATTCTGCAACAGCGCCAGCTTGTCTTCGGTGGTGAAGCCCCAGTCAGTGAAATCGGGTGCCGGCGCGATGCCGACCAGCCCGGCGACCTTGTCGGGCCGGTCCCGCGCCGCGAGCAGCATCAGCCAGCCGCCCATCGAAGAACCGACCAGGATGGCAGGCCCCTCGACGAGTTGATCGAGCATCGCCAGCACGTCGTCACGCCAGTTGGCGAGTGTCTGCTCCTCGAATTCGCCCTGGCTCTGGCCGCAGCCACCATAATCGAAACGCAGGAAGGCACGGCCATTCTCCCTGGCCCAGGCCTCGAGTGTCACCGCCTTGGTGCCGGACATGTCGGACGCGTAACCGGGCAGGAAGACGATAGTGGGGCCGGCACCTTCGGTGAGGTGATAGGCAAGCGCAGGGCGGGGTGCGGAGGCGGTCATGCCGCGCTCCTACACCGTTCGCTCCGGTCGAGGGAGAGGTGGAGTTGCCGGTTGTCCGTGGCGTCACCCGCCCGTCAGCGGGGGATCGTTCATCGGACTTCCTGGAATATGACCCGGTAGCCATCCGGATCGCTGACGCTGAAGAGCCGCAGCCCGTAGGGGGCCTCTTCGGGTGGTTCCGCCTGCAGGCCGTTCTGCCGCAGTTCCTCGAACGCGGCATCGACATCGGCACACCCGATATAGAGGCTCATATCGCCATGTGCGATCCTTCTCGCCGGCTCCTCGCTGTCGGGTCGTTCGTTCGAATCGAACTGCGTATTCAGCATGATGTCGGCGTCGCCGCGCCGCAGCCACATCCAGTGCGAGAAGCGCCCTTCCCGCGTATCGACCTCGGGCGCGGCGGCAACGAGTTCGAAGCCGAGCAGGTCCCGGTAGAAGGCAAGCGAGCGAATCATGTCGAAGACGCCGATGAGCGGCGTGAGCCCGAGAGGTTTGAAGCCCATTGAGAATCCCTTTCGAAGGGGAGCCGAACGCGGGAAACCGTCGGACATGTTCATCGACACGATTCGGCCTGGATGCAAGGCTCGATCGGCGGGCAATCCGCCGTGCCAGAGGGCTGGGTGGGTCTATTTCCCGTCCGCGAAAGCCTTGAGCGCTGCCGCGAACGCTGCCGGCTGGTCGAGCATCACGAAATGCGCGCTGTCGGCGACATCGACATAGGTCATGTTCGGCGCGGTGGCGTAAGCGCCCTTGTAGAGCCCGTCCGCCATGGGCTTCGGCACGGCGGCGTTCCAGGGATAGACCAGCGTGATTGGCGTCCTGATCGCTGCGAGATCCGGGCGCAGGTCGGTGGTCAGGTCCTCGTACATTGCCTGGCCCGAGACGCGCGGATCGGCGGCCATCGCCCATGCCTTCACCTGCGCGCGTGAATCCGGCTTGAGCGCGAGCCTGTTCGCCACGGCCTCGGCCGATGCGGGATCGGCTGGCTTGCCATAGGTCGCCGCCAGCTGGTCGCGCATCGCCTTGCCCTGTGGCTCGACCATGGCGACGGTCGCGCTCGGACCGAACAGCATGCCGTAGAAGGGCAATGAGTCGACGATCATCAGCCGCGACAGATGGTCGGGGTGTGCCCTGGCGTATAGCAGCCCGACCAACCCGCCGAGCGAATGGCCCACGATCGCGGCATCGCTGATATTGTTGCGCACGAGGTAGCCGTCGAGATCAGCGACGATGCCGGCGAGGATACCGGGCTTCAGGTTGCCGCCTGGCGCGTCACCGCCGAAGCCGTTCACCTGGACGAGATAGACCTTGTGGGTTTTTGCGAGCTCCGGGACCATGCCGTCCCATGTCGCGCGCGGGCTGGACAGGCCGGGGATCAGGAAGACCGGGCTGCCCGCACCCGTGACCTCGATCGAGATATGGTCGAGCTGGGCCGGAGCGGCAGCAGCGACTGGGGCAGCGCTGGGCGGTGCGCACCCTCCGCTCGCGGGCTGGAGGAGCATCGGCAGGATCGCGACGGCGAGCAGGCGGGCTTTGGGATAGATCACTGACCGGTTTCCCTAGACGGACTGGTGAAGATTTCCTCGATCGAGAGCCCGAACAGCTCGGCGATCTTGAAGGCGAGGGGGAGCGAGGGATCGTAGCGGCCGGTCTCGATCGCGTTGACGCTCTGGCGGGACACTTCGAGCCGGTCGGCGAGATCGCCTTGACTCCAGTCGCGTTCGGCGCGGAGCACCTTGAGGCGATTTCTCACGCGTCCCCTCCCGCCGCCTGGAGCTTGTTCACACAGGTGCCGATGCCCAGCCCGGCAAACCAGAGTATCACGGCGTAATAGGCGTAGATGTGGGGCACGAGGCCGAAATTCTCGAGAAAGCCCCAGGCCGTGGCAATGCTCAGCGCGAACGCGGACGCGATCAACGCCTGGCGCACCATCATCACGCGCAGATATTCGTCCTTTTCCTCGACGAGGTAGCGCCCGATCGTACCGAGGATGGCGATGATCGGCAGCGCTGGCAGGATCGCCGCGACATAGGCGACCGGGCCGCTCAGCAGGCGATGCTTGAAGCCGTAGACCGCCGCGATGAGAAATAGCGCATAGATCACGCTCAGCACGATCACCCGGTGGTTGTAGCGCCGGAGCGCCTTGCTTTTGGCCATAGTAAAGCTCCCTTTCGAATCAGTAATGGAAGCTTTACAGTAAAGGGTGCTTGACTGTCAAGGAAGCTATACAGGACGGCATGTGAAGGGCCACGATATCGGCGACCGGCTGGGCCGGACGTGGCGCCCCTCAGTGCGCGCTCTTGGCCCCCGCCGCGTGCCTCGGTGGCGGTGGCCAGGAGAGGTGCTGCCAAGCCTTGTCGACAGCAGTACGGGTCCTGGCGTATGCGACTGACATGGCGAGGCATAGGGCACCTGCACTCAAGACGAAAATGCCAGGCCGCAAGCGTTATACAGGCCTCGCCGCCGGGGAGATCTTTCACGGGACGGGAAGGAAAAGTTCCGGATCACCGCGTAGCTGCGCTCCCTGATGACGGTCTATATCCTGCATCTCTCGGAGCTTGCCGTTTCCACGAGCGAACAGGCGGAAATCATTTCCGGCGGCGCAAATACTGTGCTGAACGCGCTTCCGCCCAGGCGCCGCGCCGCCCTGTTCGGCCGGAGGCTTCCGTTCCGGCTCATCGTCGTCAACGACGATTGCCGGCCCGTGCTGGTCATCGAGGCTGAGGCGTTGCTCCTCTTTCTGACCGGCGGCGCGGCCGGGGGGTGAGCCGCCTTGTCGCTGCGCCGAATAGGCGCCTTGCCGTCCTGACTCCCGTGGGGGAAGGTCGCGGCCCCGGGTGTCAGGCGCTGCCGGCGGCGCGCCGTCAGATCACATATTCGACGGTGTTCATCTGAGTCTGCGCCGCACGGGCCGCGTTGCGCTTGGTGACCAGTTCGGCGTGGAGGGCGGCCACCGTGTCGCTGCCGGCGGTCTTGAACAGGAACGGCAGCACCGCGTGAAGCGCGCATCGCGCGCCGCCCCACATCATCAGGAATCCGAAGCGCGAGGCGACGCCGAAATGCTCGCCATAGCTCTCGCCGACGGAGGCGGGATGATCGAGGAACAGGCGGCGGAACATGGCAGGCCTCATCTTGTACGCGAAGAGGCCGCGATATCACGCCTGCGCGGCGTTGCCACCCTTGTTCGCGACGGTCGCCAGCATATCGGCGGCGAGCTGGCTGAGCGTGTCGTCGCGGGCGCCCATCACCACGATCCGGTCGCCGGGCCTTGCCGCGGCGGCCAGATGCGCGGCGGCTGCCTCGCGCGTCGGGATGTGCAGCGCCGAGCGCCCGGTCGCGGCGACATCGGCGACAATATCCGCGCTCGTTACCTCGCGTGCCACCGTGCCGCCCAGATAGACGGGGTCGGGCATGACGAGCAGGTCGTCGGCGCGCAGCCTCGTCGCCAGCGTCGCCACCAGTTCGCGCCGCATCACCTTGAGCGGGCCATAGCCGTGCGGCTGGAACAGCACGAGCAGTCGCCCGGGAAAGGCATGGAGCGTATCGAGCGTGGCCGCGATTTTGTCCGGGTTGTGTCCGAAATCGTCGATCACGGCGATGTCTCGCGCCTCGCCGACCAGCTCCATCCGGCGCCGAAGCCCGTTGAAGCCACCGATTGCCGCGACCGCGTCGTCGAGCGGGACACCCGCCGCCCGCGCCGCGCCGATTGCAGCAAGCGCGTTGGAGACATTGTGACGCCCGGGGACCTTGAGCGAAACCGGGATCGGCGTGCGGTTACGCTCGGACAGGTTGAAATCGACGCCGAAAGGGCGCTCGACCAGGTTGAGGGCGGTCAGGTCCGCCTCCTGCCCGATCGAGAAGGTGAAGCGGCGCTCCGGCGGCAGCGTCATCGCGAGGGCAGCGCCGTCGCCATTGTCCAGGTTGATCACGGCAACGCCCGCACGAGCGATGAAATCGCCGAACAGGGTGCGCAGTTCGTCGAGCGACTTGTGGTCGAGGCTCACATTGTTGAGCACGGCGATCTTTGGCCAGTAGAGCGCGATCGAGCCGTCGCTCTCGTCGACCTCGCTGACGAACGCCGGGCCGCTGCCGACCAGCGCGCTGGCGAAGGGCCGGTCGTGGGCGACGAAATTCTTCATGACCGCGCCGTTCATCACTGTCGGATCGCAGCCGGTCTGGTGGAGAATCCAGCCGATCATGCCGGTCACGGTCGATTTGCCTGAGGTACCGGCGATGCCGATCGGCAGCGTGCTGGCGTTGAACAGGCTGGCGAGCAGTTCGGCGCGGCTCATCCGCGTTGCGCGCAGGGCGTCAGCCGCGACGATATCGGCGACGGTCGATTCGACTGCGGCCGAGGCGACCACGATCTGGTCGGGCGAAACGATGCCGCTGCCGTCCTGCGGGAACAGTGCGACACCCTTGGCACGCAGATCGTCGAACTTGGCGGGCAGGCGGGCCTGGTCGAGCGTCCGGTCCGATCCGGCGACGGTCGCACCGCGGCCGGCGAGGATCATCGCCAGCGGCATCATGCCGCTGCCGCCGATCCCGACGAAGAAGTAGGATTTGCCGTCGTGCATGGCTCGGCGCTATCGCGGGATTTCGGACGCGGGGCAAGCAAGAGCGGGACTGGATGACATGAGGATCGGTATCGTCGCTCCCGCAAGGCCGATCGAGCAAGTAGTCGCTGCGCGCGCCGCGGCCTTTGCCGCGGTCGCCTTTCCGACCGTCGATCTCGTCTTCCATCCACAATGCTTCCTGAGCGATGGCGGCCATTTCGCGGGCACCGATGACGTACGCGCGGCCGCGTTCCTCGAATTTGCCAATGATCCCGCTTTCGACACCCTGTGGTTCGCGCGGGGCGGCTATGGATCGAACCGGATCCTGCACGCGGTGATGGCGCGGCTCGGCGCCGCGGCCGGGGCGAAGAGCTATTGCGGCTATTCGGACGCCGGGTTCCTGCTCGGCGCCCTTTATGCACGGGGGATCGGCCGTCCGGTGCATGCGCCGCTCGTCGGCGAGATCGCCCGCGCCGGTGGCGACGGGGCGATCGCGCGGACGCTCGATTGGCTGGTGCGCCGCGATCCTGCGGCGCTCGAGCCCAGCCTCGGCGAGCGCCCTGCCATCGCCTTCAACCTCGCCATCCTGAATGCGCTGATCGGTACGCCGTGGCTACCCGATCTCGCCGGCCATGTCCTGATGATCGAGGAGACCTCCGAGCCGCTCTATCGGATCGACCGGATGCTGTTCCAGATGGCCCATGCGACGCAGTTACACGGCATTGCCGGCGTACGACTCGGGCGCGTGAACGACGTGATCCCGAACGACCCGCCCTTTGCCGACAGCGTCCAGACGATGATCGAGCGCTGGTGCGCTGAGATGGGCGTCCCGTTCCTCGGGGCGGCGG
Organism: uncultured bacterium; assembly: GCA_903884945.1. Taxonomy (GTDB): domain Bacteria; phylum Pseudomonadota; class Alphaproteobacteria; order Sphingomonadales; family Sphingomonadaceae; genus Sphingomonas. The sequence continues at coordinate 5,220 of CAISGR010000114.1, read as the reverse complement.
ATATCGGTCACGACGTGGATAACAAGGTGGTGCCGTTCGGCAGCGATCATAGCTGACTTGGGGTGGCGGGGGACGCTCAGTCCCGCGGCAGTTCCCGAATCTCGACGGTGCCGCCGCATTCGAACACCGGGTTGCCCGCTAGGAAGCGTCGCGCCTCCCCCAGGCTTTCCGCCCGCACGCGGACGAAGCCGGTCAGATGGCTGCTGGCGTGTCCCGGTACGCCCAGCTTCCGGTACGTCTCTCCCATGCCGATCGAGCTGCCGCCGTCGAAGCGCTGACTGTCGCGCAGGGACGAGAACCAGGCGCGCCACAGGTCGGATGAAGGTTCCGAGGTGGCATCGTCGTGCATCAGGATCATGAAATCGCGCATGTCGCTTCCTCGTATCTCCCCCGTCACTTCATCCGTCGACTGGGCCATCCGATCCTGACCAGCGTGTCGTCCGGGTCGCTCAGCGCGAATTCGTATATGCCCCAGGGCTTGTGGCTCGCACCGTCCTTCTCGATGATCTCGCCGAGAAAGCGCGCGGCGAACGCATCCACATCCTCGGTGTAGAGATAGAGCCCGAAAGGATTGCGTCCCTTGACCACCCGGCCTCCCACTGCCTTGGTCAGATGGATGTCGCCGCCGCCCCCGTCGGAGAGGGGCCGGTAATCCTGATGTTCGTTGCGGTTCGCTTCGTCCTGGAAAAGGCCGAGCCGGTTGTAGAACGACTCCGACGCGTCGAGGTCGTTGCAGGGGAGGATCGCCGTCAGCCTTGGTGTCATTGGCCCGACTCCGTTTCATGCGGGCAAGATACTATGGTATGCGTATCGTCATGTCGACGGAACAGGTTCGCGGTTTCGATGTCGCGCTGATCGCACGGGCGGTGCCGCGCCTGAGTCGCCGGCTCCGCGCCGAATCCCGCGGTGCCCTGAGCGGCAGCGCGATCAGTCTGCTAACGGCACTGTATCGCGTCGGGCCGATGGCTGGCGTCACGCTGGCCCAGGAGGAAGGGCTCAAGCCGCAGTCGCTCAGCCGGCTGCTCGCCATGCTCGAGCGCGAGGGGTTGGTGGAGCGCAACCCGGACCCCGAGGATCGTCGCCATCTGATGACCACGATCACCATCAGGGGCCGCGCTGCGTTGCTCGACGCGGGGGAAGCGCGCCGGACCTGGCTGACCGATGTCATGACGGAGAAGTTGTCGCCGGCAGAGCGGGCCACCCTGATCGAAGCGGCTGGGCTGATGCTGAGAATCGCCCGCTGATCTGCCGCAGGGCAGTGCGTTCCGCGGTTCCTATGGAAACGGGCACCCCGGCCTGCGCCGGGATGCCCGTTTCCCCGTCAACCTGATGTCAGAAGCGGAAGCCGACGCCCGCGCTGACCTGATGGCGCTGAACATTGGTGCTCAGCTTGGTCGTGCCGACGGCGAGGTCGAAATCGTCATACTGGGTGAAGGTGTAGTCGAGCTTGCCATAGACAAGGCTGGTGACGGCGTATTCCGCACCGGCGCCCAGGTGGAAGCCGTCGAAGTTCCGGCCGAGGCGGAAATCGTTCGTGCCGCCATTGGCGTAGCTCACGTTGAGGCGCCCGTTCGAATAACCGCCCTTCAGGTAGATCAGCAACGGATCCTGGACCTTGAAGCCCAACCGGGCGCCCGCGGTGATGCTGCGGCCGGCCTTGAGGCACGCTTCGTCGCCGCCGAAGATCTCGGTGCAATCCTTGGTGCTGGCGCCTTCGATGCCGGCATAGGCGCCGAGCGTCACGGTCGGCGCGATCGCGACGTCATAGCCGATCTCGCCGCCATAGGAGACGCCGCTCTTGCTGCCGCTGGCGACGGTGACGCCGGCGTTCGTGGTCGCCGTCACCTTGGCGTGCACATTGTCATAGCCGGCATGGACTTCGCCGCGCGGGCCGGTGAAGGTGCTGTCGCTGTCATCCTGCGCGAACGCCGGGGTCGCGACCAGGACTGCCGCCATGGTCAGCAGATACTTCTTCATGATGATTTCTAAATTTCTTGGGGGTGTGCGCTTGCAAGCGGGCGGCGCTTATCGCCGGAGAACAATGGCTTCAACTTGGTATCTCAGAAATCCGCTCGGGCGCCGGTCGCATTTCGGGCTCGGTGTTGCGGCGGAGCGACACACTCTGAACCTCAGATGTACATGGGGGTTTTCGGGGGCTTGGGCAGCGGCGGCGCGATTGCTACGTTTTGCGCGGCGACTTGCCTATATAGGCCTCGCGTGCATAAGCCCGCGCACCTTCCTAACGTCAGAAAGTACCGATTTCGTCATGTCCGAGATGTTCCGCATAACGCTGCCCGACGGTTCCGTCCGTGAGGTAGCCCCGGGGACTACCCCGGCGGATATCGCTGCGGCGATCGGTCCGGGCCTGGCCAAGGCGGCGATCGCGGCCCGGGTCGATGGCGATCTGCGCGATATCATGCGGCCGTTCGAGGGCGACGCCAGGCTCGCGCTGGTCACGTCGCGCGACGAGGCGGATGCGCTTGAACTCGCGCGGCACGATTATGCGCATGTGCTGGCCGAGGCTGTGCAAAGCCTGTTTCCCGGCACGCAGATCACCTTCGGCCCGTCGACCGACGACGGCTTCTATTACGACTTCGCGCCGAAGGATCGGCCCTTCACCGAAGAGGACCTGCCGGCGATCGAGGCGGAGATGCGCAAGATCATCGCCGCCGACAAGCCGTTGAAGCGCGAGGTCTGGAGTCGCGAGGAACTGATCAGGCGCTGGCGCGAGCAGGGCGAGAGCTTCAAGGCCGAATGGGCCGCCGAACTGCCCGAGCATGAGGAACTGACGGTCTATTGGTCCGGCGGCGACTGGCTCGACATGTGCCGCGGGCCGCATCTCGCCTCCACGGGCAAGCTTGATCCCCAGGCATTCAAGCTTACGCGCGTCTCGGGCGCCTATTGGCGCGGGGACCAGAAGAACGCGATGCTCAGCCGGATCTACGGGACCGGCTGGCTCAACAAGAAGCAGCTCGATGCGCATCTTTTCCGCCTGGAAGAGGCGGCGAAGCGCGATCACCGCAAGATCGGCCAGGAGATGGATCTGTTCCACCTCCAGTCCGAGGCGCAGGGCTCGGTTTTCTGGCATCCCAAGGGCTATATCCTGTGGCGGCAGCTCGAAGCCTATATGCGCCGCCGGCTGGATGCGGCGGGTTATGTCGAGGTGAAGACGCCACAGTTGATGGACGCACGCCAGTGGGAGCAGTCCGGGCACTGGGGCAAGTATCGCGAGAACATGTTCGTCGTGCCCGACGAAATCCCCAATGCCGAGGAGGAAGGGCCGATCCTGTCGGGCAAGGCCGAGCTGATGGCGCTCAAGCCGATGAACTGCCCGGCGCATGTCCTGATCTTCCGCCAGGGGATCAAGAGCTATCGCGATCTGCCGATCCGCATGGCCGAGTTCGGTTGCTGCCACCGCAACGAGCCGCATGGCGCGTTGCATGGCATTATGCGCGTGCGTCAGTTCACCCAGGACGACGCGCATATCTTCGTGCGCGAGGATCAGCAGATCGAGGAGATCCGGCAGTTCTGCGATCTGCTCGACAGTGTTTATCGCGATCTCGGCTTCGAGAGCTATGCGATCAAGCTCGCACTGCGCCCGGAGAAGCGCTTCGGTAGCGAGGAAATGTGGGACAGGTCCGAGCAGATCCTGCGCGACGCGGTGGCTGCCGCCGGCCGCGCGACCGAGGAATATGGTTGGGAGGAACTGCCCGGCGAGGGCGCGTTCTACGCGCCGAAGCTGGAATTCCACCTGACCGACGCGATCGGGCGGACCTGGCAGGTCGGCACGATCCAGGCCGATACGGTGCTGCCCGAGCGACTCGACGCAAGCTATGTCGGCGAGGACGGCAATCGGCATCGTCCGGTAATGCTTCACCGCGCGATCCTGGGCACGTTCGAACGCTTCATCGGTATCCTGATCGAGCATCATGCCGGCCGCTTCCCGCTCTGGCTCTCACCGGTACAGGCAGTGGTGGCGACGATAGTTTCGGATGCTGACGACTATGCGAGGGTGGTCGTGGAGAAGCTGGCCGCGGCCGGATTGCGTGTCGAGACCGATCTGCGCAACGAGAAGATCAACTACAAGGTGCGCGAGCACAGCCTGGCCAAGGTCCCAAACCTGCTCGTCGTCGGCTAGCGCGAGTCGGAAGAAGGCACCGTCGCGCTACGGCAACTCGGCAGCGACCGGCAGCAGATCCTGAGTCTTGATGAGGCGATCGCGATGCTGAAAAAGGGGGCTACCCCGCCCGATCTGTGAGCTTTCCCCGGCGAAAGCCGGGGGCATCTTCCCCAACACGCGAAAAATCACTATATCGGCCTGTCAAACCACCAAGGAGCAGTACCTATCCGTCCTCCCATGATCCGGCGCCCGCAAGGGGCGCCCGTGCCGCTTAACGGCCCCCGCTTCAACGAATTCATTGTCTCGCCGAAGGTCCGCGTGATCGATCAGGACGGTGAGAACCTCGGTGTGATGTACACCCGTGAAGCGATGGAGCAGGCACAGAGCGTCGGGCTCGACCTCGTCGAAGTGTCGCCCAACGCCGATCCTCCCGTCGCGAAGTTCCTCGACGTGGGCAAGTTCAAGTACGAGGCGCAGAAAAAGGCGAACCTCGCACGCAAGTCGCAGAAGACGCAGGAGATCAAGGAGATCAAGATGCGTCCTAACATCGACGACCATGATTACGACACCAAGATGAAGAAGGTGATCGAATTCATCGGTGAAGGCGACAAGGTGAAGATCACCCTGCGTTTCCGCGGTCGCGAACTCAGTCATGGCCAGCTCGGCATGGCGCTTCTGCAGCGCGTCCAGGCGGACGTGGTCGAGACCGCGAAGGTCGAAGCCTATCCGCGCATGGAAGGCCGGCAGATGCTGATGGTGCTCGCACCCAAGTAAAAATCCACCCGTTCGGGTCATTTTTTGCAGCCGCGGCCCGCGCCGCGGCTGCTTTTGATTCGCCTGTCCTTCAGCGACGCTACGGTGCCGTAGCGTAAGCCTTTGCGCGCCTGCGTCCGAAGTGGACCTTTTGTGGCCGTCTCGCATCACTCGAATTCTAAAATCGAATTTTTGGTGTCGATTTTCCTAGACGCGCACTCCTGCGTAGCTATCGCAGCATGAGATACCCAAAGCTCAAAAAATAATGGAGAGAGTTTCTGATGCGTAAGTCCGCGTACCTGTTGTCGGTTGCCGCCGTCGCGATCGCGTCTCCTGTTTTCGCGCAG
>CAISGR010000113.1 GCA_903884945.1 uncultured bacterium | reverse complement strand
AGCTAGCCGGTTTTTCCAGAGTTTTTCCACTCGGGTTCCGTTCTCGTTCTGTCCGCAGCCTCGCGCCGACGCCAACCCGCAGCATGGAAAGCAACGCTTGGTGGTGCATGCGTTGCTCAGGCATAACGGGTGATTGCCTTTTCCCGAGACCGCCTGCCGCACTTGACACGCGATTCAACGCTTGTATTGCGCGGTTAATCGAGAGATAAGCGCGTTGCGAAGGGCGAATTTGCGAAACTCGAAATCGTGCGTGATGTCAAGTCAGTGCATTGATTTTGTATCAAACAAACCCCACCTTCGTGTCTGCGCGAGTTAACGACTCGTTTATCTGGACCGTTCAGGTCGGGTTAATCGAGTTGCGCTACATTCGCGGGAAAGGAGTATCAGATGGACGTATCGAAACGATTCCGGTCCCTCTGCGTTCCAGCGAGGAAGATTTACGCCTAGGCGTGATCCTCGGTGGGAGCCGAGTGAGCCGTAAGGGTGAAAAGGTTGTCGCAGCTTGCTGCTAGTAAAAACGGAGGCTTGAGAATGGACACTGCAAGAACAACTCTGCAGACCAACTTCCGGGCCATGCAAGAGAACCAAGGACTTCGTGATATGAAGTTCTCTCTTGGTAAGGTCTCGGAGTCGACGGTTGAGGACGTGTGCGTGGTTGTTAATCGCGTTCTCGACGAAGTCGATGGCGGTCGTGCCAAGACCGTGGCGGAGTGGGGCGATTCAAACCGTCCCTAGGTTGCGCACGGACTAATTTAATGTAGTAAGGAAAGGCCTCGGGAGACCGGGGCCTTTTTCTTTTGAGGTCTACGCAAGAATGATCATTACCTCTGAAGAGGCCTATCCGGTTTTCCTTGAGGTAAAGCGGGTAAAAGAGACGCTCACCAGATATTGCTTGGTTCCCGACGTTGTGCCGAGTTCACTCGATGACATCGAACACGCGATCAAGGAAGAGTACGGGGCGGCTATCGAGAAGAAGACACTCCCGTTCAAGTCGGAACTCGTTCGCGGTTTGATCCGGATATATGATCCGCGAGGGTCAGAAAAGTTTTTTGCTCAAACCGTGATTGATTCGGAGCTAAACCTTGCGATGACGAGGTATGTGCAGACCAAGGAGCTCTGCCACATCTTGCTGCACCACAAGGAAAACTGCACGTTAGATCCCACCTCCATTATTTCCTTCTTTGTGCAGGAATCCGTGCTGGTCACTAACGGCGCGAGAGACACTCGAGCCCTGAAAAACGAATCACTCGCAGATTTGGCAGCTTTCGAGCTGTTGTTCCCGCACGACTTGCGGGAGGCGGCGAAAAAGCGGGTGCTCGCAAAGGAAGATACGATGTTCGGAACGGCTGATTGGCTTCAGCTTCCTGAGCATGTGGTGGAGCACATCTTGTCCGATGAATATCTGCCCTTTGCCGATCACGTCTGGGCGGAAATAGCCAAGCGCTAGCCTTGATCGTGCGATGTAAGCGTTAAAGGCGCTTGTCTGTCCATGCGCTCGATCCGGTCGCGCAGCATGGCGTCGCGGCGGACGTAACGGTTGATAATCCGCTCAACGCTTTCTTCTTCCCAAGCGAGCGCCTCACCGATTTCGCGCAGGGTCCAACCCGCCAGATACATTTGCGTAGCGGCTGTGCCGCGGAGGTCATGAAAGTGTTTATCGATCTTCGCCCGGCGGGCGGCGTCGCCGAAACTGTCGCTGAGGCCGCTGCGCCAAGGTCGGCCGTGGGTGTTGGTAAGCACCTGGACGGAGCGGCGCGGGATCTCGGCGAGCAGCTCGCTCAGCTCGGCATAGATCGGGATCAGGTACGTCTTGCCGCTGCGGCTCTTGCTGGCGCGGCGCTCGATCGCCAAGTCACCGACCTCTGTCCATGTGAGCTTGCGGCAATCGTCCTGCCGAAGTCCGGTGAGGCCCGCCAAGCGCGCCGCCCACATAAGCTCTGGTGAGGCATGTTTGGCTAGCTCCGTCAGTTCCTCTGGCGTCCAGATGATCTCTGAACGATCGTTCTCGTAGAGCTTGCTGACCAGGGCGCACGGGTTTGGCTGAACCTTGCCGTATGAAAGTAGGCGAGACAGGACCTGCATGCCCGTGTCGGCCGCACGGCGCTTGGCTTTGAATTTATCCCGCCACTTCTCGACGTCGTCCACGAAGTCCGGCCGACGAAAGGTGGAGACGCGCATGTGACCCCACTCAGCATCGATCCTGTCGAGCCAGCGTGCCCAAAGCTTGCGGGTCGAGGGGGCAATATCGACCAGCCACGCGTCACTAGCCTTGTAGCTGGTGATCAGGCCTCGAACGCGCGTCTTATCGGGCGCGGCTCGCCCCTGCAGCGCCTCAGCTAGGGAAGCGATAAATTCGCGCGAGCCCGGCTCGCCTTTCAGGCGGGGAGCACCTTTGCCCTTCCAGGCATAGTAATACACGCGGCCCTTAGCACGGACGCGGTAGACGCTTTCTAGGTCAACCTTGACCATCCCGACGGGCTCGATACGCCGCAAGTTCGGCTTCCTCTTCATCAACGGGTGAAGGCGCGCCCGCCGTCAAGATGCGGATCGTCCCATCCTTGGTAATCTCGACGACGCCGATCGGCAGCGACTTGGCCGTCACAGCCTCGATTGCGCGTGCTACGTCGGCTTTTCGGAAGGTGACTGCGCGCGTGGCCATCAGCGGATGCGCATAGGTCTGCCGGCCTCAGGCGTGCGCGATGGGGCGCCTTCGGGCGTGTGGATGGGAGGTGGGCCAGCTGGCCCTTCGGGTGGCGTCTTGGCGACGGTCCCGCCCTGGCCCGCGCCATAGTCGAGCGAAGTTGGATGGCACGGCGAGGCGTGTCGCTCGCCATCGAACTTCACCATGACATAGTGGCCGGAGCTGGGATTTTCGGGCGCGATCACTCCGGGCTTGGGCGGCCTGAATTCGGTGTGCGTCACCCGTGCGCCGACGACAGGATTTACGCCGTAGGCGCGCTTCACATAGTCGTAGATCGGGGCCTCTGAGCCTTTCTTGACCCGGCTCAATGGACGGCCTCCCGCGAAGGCGTGAGGCCAATAGCGAGCGCTTGACGGGCGCTCTGCATGGCCTGCTGATCGGAGACGCAGCAGGCGCAATCGCGCTCGAAGGGGTAAACCTCCTCCGCGTAGGCGAGCACAGAGTCCGCAAACATCATCGAGTCGCGACGACTGAAGTTCGATGTGTCCAGCGACACGACCGTGCCCGATGCATCCCGGCTGAGAACACCGATGCAGACCGGCTTGGTGGTGAGTTTGCGGATAGCGAGCAGCGCTCGCTTCAGCAGGCCTTCGGCTTGTGCGTGGCTCTGCATCACCGGCCCTCCGCCGTGCGCAGGGCTTGCTGGAGCGTCCGGGCGTCGCGGCCCTTCATCCAGGCGAAGCCGAGGAATTCGACGGGCTGTTGCTCGTCATTGAGGGCGTGGATCGCGGCGACGGTGCGCGGCTGCAATTCCGTCCCGCACTCGATCTCGGCGTCCACCACCATGATCGGGCGATTGGCCCGGCGCCGATGGATGGCGCGGGCTAGCGCCGGAAGCGTCGGGAAGGACGGTGTGCGCCGGTCGTGGTTGGTCATGGCGAGGAGGAACGGCAGGGCCGGGTCTGGCGTGCCGCGCAGGGTGACGATCATGGGCGTAGGCCTTTCTTGCGTTGACGGCGGACTTTGGGGACGGGGTTGGCGACGGCGAGCGCCCCGAACCCGACGGCGGTAAGCAGAGCGCCGAGCGCGAGGCCGGCGAGCTGGGCGGACAGCGGGGCGTTGGCGAATTCGGCCACGTCAGGCCTCGGCTTCGCTGAGGGCGAGGTCCTCAGGCGGGGCTTCGCCGCAGATGGCGCACAGACCGTCCACCAGCTGGTCGGGCTTGCTCGCGTCGCTGCAGTTTGAGCAGTGCGGTTCGTCGCCGCCGCAATCGAGGCTGCGCCAGATATCGACAAAGCCCTCCGCGTTCCGCGCGAGCTGGTCGCGGTCGCGCGCATACATCGGCGCCAACATCGGGTAGTCCGCAGGCAGGCGCCATCTGGCGATGTAGTCCGCCGGGCTCATGTCGAACCGCGCGCGAATATGGCGAACGAGAGACTTCACCCGCCGCCCGTCCTCCAGACAAACGATGTAGTCCGGTGTGATCGACTTCCTGAGCGGCACGGGCATAGCGCGCTGCTCAAACTCACCAGCCGCGAAATTGAGGGCAAGTGCCACCAGCTCGGCGAGCGCCAATTGGCGGTTGCGGCTGCGCTGGCCGTAATCGTCCACGATCTCGGCCAGCGGGTTTTCCGCGCTATCGACGACCGTCACGCCATCGTCGGGGTCGGCCTCCGCGATCTCCATGGGCAGGCGCAAGCCGCACATTCGGGCGAGCGTATAGAAGCGCTCGGCGCGCACGGATGCCCTAATCTTGCAGTCCGACTTGAACGTCGCGACTTCCGCCAGGAGATCGGCATCCCGATCGTCAGACTCCTCCTCATCCTCAGCGAGGATCGCCTGCGTCGCAGCGGGCAGCGGTTGAACCGTGGCAAGATCGCTGGGGCGGCTCTCGACATTCAGCCATTCGGTGACGTAGCCGGCCTCGGCGGTACGGTCTGCGGCGATCCGCGCCGTCTCCAGGTGCTCTGCACTGACAAAGGCGTTATCGGAGCCGCCCGGCTCAGCGAGGTCGTGCTCCAGCAACCACTGCTCGCCCTTGGGCGTGAGATAGCCCCACCAGCCGTCCGTCCGAATGGTCCATTTTGCCAATTGTTTGGAGACGAGGTCAGATGCGTAGCCGCTCTCCCACGCCCTCCAAATGCGCACGGCGAGCTGGTTGGTGTCGTCGATCGCCTCGCCGACCTCGCAGGCCTTGTGCTGCAGTTCGACCAGGGCGAGTTGCTCATGCACAGTCAGGACGACAGACTTTTCCGGCCGGGGCGCGAAGTCCTCGATGTCGGTCTGCGCCGGATCGGTCGCCGTTACGCCGCCGCCCTCCATGCCGGCGAACGGCGGGTTCAGCCACGGGGTGAGGTATTCACCCGTCTGGAGCGCCCTGGCTGCGCGCGCTGACGTCGCAGCGCGGGCTCGCACCATGTGGAGCATTTGCTGCCGATCCGGGCCGCTCTCCGGCCGGTAAAGGCCATTGCGGCGTAGCCACTCAATCGCGGCCTGGTGGACGTGCGCCCAAGACCGGCCCCGGTGATGCAGAAAGCCAAGCCCGACATTTTCGACCAGGTGCTGCGACGCGTGCATGGGGTCGGGGTGATGCTCGCCGCAAGGGGTGTGGCCGACCAGTTCGCGGCCTTCCCATTCGCCTGCGGGTTGGCGAGCGCACTTGTCGGCGATCTCCACCAGGACCATGAGCTGCTTGTCGTTCAGCTTGGCGCATGCCGTTTCGATGGAGCGCTGCACGCGCTGTTCGTGCGTCTCCTCCATGGGCACGGCGACGGGTTCGGCACTTTCCTCGCCATCGGCGAAGTGTGGAAACTGGCGCCGAAGGGCCTCTGCCATCTGCTCAGCAGCTGGCGTCTTCTCCCGCACGCTGTATCGCAGCTCCTCCGCGGTCATGTTCGGATCGCCGGATTCATGGCGCGCGATGTCGGCCGGATCGGCCTCCCGGATGACCTTCACCATTTCCTGAACCGGACGCGGGTTCTTCCCGGCCCTGCGTGCGGCTTCACGGGCGGAAATGTTCTCCTCCTCGCACCAGTCGGCATAGGCACGGGCCTGCTCGATCCAGCTCAGCGGGACGCGCTGAGTATTCTCGACGATGCCGACCACGCGCGACTGCGCCGGGCTGAGGTCGCGCACGGTGCAGGGCAGGGCGCGGCCCGGGTCCCATTCGTTGCGCGCAATGAGCAGGCCCACGCCGCGCCAGCGTCGCTCACCCGCGAAGATCAGCCGGCCGCCGTCCTGAGGCGGGGACACCAGCAAGGGCTGGAGGATCGCCGACTCACCGAGGATCGAGGCGGCCATTTCCTCGATCTCCTCCGCGCCGAAGGCCTTGCGGGGGTTGAGCGGGTTCGGACGCAGCTCGTCGTGGCGCACCATCACCAGCCCGCCCGCGCCCTCGGCGGGGATCTCGGCTAGGCCGACGGCCACGTCCTGGCCGGCGCACCAGCGCTCGCCCTTTTCGGTGAGCACCATCTTGTCGCCCTCGAACCGGATGACACCCGCATCGCGCAGCTTTTGCTGGTCGCGCTTGACGTTCGAGACGATCCGTTCGGTGCGCTGGGCGAGGGCGCCAGCGTCGAGCGGCCCTTCCGTGCGGAGGACCTGCAGCAGGTCTGAATAGGCGAACACGGTCTGCGGAAACTCAGGCCTCACGCGCTCGCGCATCGGGATGGCGTTCATGCGAATTCTCCATTGATGGATTTCAGGTTGTCGAAGTCGTGAAGTTCGGAGAGCGGCTCGGCGAGGAAGCCTCCGGCGCCGCTGCATAGGGCGCAGTCAGGCTTGCCGGCGCAGATCGGACAGTCGATCCAATCGTTGTCGGACGCGTCGAAGTGGGGGTCGTGGACCGTCACGCTTCGCCCTCCGCCTCGTCATGGGCGAGCGGCATGTGCTCGGCGGTGCGCGGCTGACGGGAGAAGTTGCGGGCGCGCAGGGCGTTCGCCTTGGCGATCAGTTCATGCAGCGGCGGCGCCGGACACCAGCGCTCTTGCTCCAGCCAGATGAAAGCCTCGATCAGCGCCTTGTCGATCCTGGTCGCCGGCGTCGCCTCGATCATCGCCACGCCGGCGCCGTCGCTCCGGCGGGTGACGCAGATGAATGGCCGGTCCTGGTAGGCGTGAACCTCGAACTGCTCCGGATAGATCAGCGTCGCGTCACAGAGCGCGCGGGCCAGATCGACGGGCTTGGGATTGTAGAGGACGTGGCTGTCGTAGTTGGCGCCCGACCCGGCGAAGTAACGGACGCTGACGGTGATCTGCGGACGCGAGGCCGGCGGCTGCGCGGGTTCCGCTTCGCGGATGGCGAGGGCGCCGCTCATTGGCCGCAGGTCCGCTGTTCGATGGCTTCGGACGTGGCGACGAACGGCAGGGCGCCGAGGTCGGCGAGGCCGCGCAGGGGCGGCGGCAGCATCGGCCGGAGGAACTCAATGTCGCGGTTTGTGCGAGCGCCGCTCGCATTGTTCTTGTCCGGCAATGTCGCGCTCCATGTGCGAATCACGTCGCGAACAACGCGACATAACCGCGACAAAGACGCGGAAAACGCGACGCGTCAAGGGGGCTGCGCCGGT
>CAISGR010000112.1 GCA_903884945.1 uncultured bacterium | reverse complement strand
TCCGGCGCATGATCCGGCGGGCGAGGATGCGCGGATGCTGTTCGCGCCGCTGTTCACCACCAGCTTCCTGATCGAGGATCAGCTGCGCCGCCAGGGCTGGCACGGCGCGGAGACGCTGATCGTCACCAGCGCCTCGAGCAAGACGGCGCTCGCCGCCGCGCATGTGGCGCGCGCCGCGAGCCCGGCGGTGCGCCGCATCGGGCTCACCAGCGCGGGCAATGTCGTCTTCGTCGAGTCGACCGGGCTGTACGATACCGTGCTGGCCTATGACGCGCTCGATGCCCTGTCGTTCCCGGGAAGCGCGGTGCTGGTCGATTTCGCCGGCAATGCCGATCTGCTGCGGGCGCTGTACGATCGCCTGCCCGGGCGCCTCGCGCATGTGCTGCGGGTGGGCGTCACCCATCATGACGAGCGCGCGGGCGGCGGCACCCTGTCCGATCCGGCGCCCGTGTGGTTCTTCGCGCCGGATGCGGCGACGGCGCTGATCGGTGCGATCGGGCCGGACGCCTTCAACGTGGCGCTCGCCGCGCGCTGGGCCGGGTTCCTCGGCGAGGCGGGTCAGTGGGTGACGGTCGAGCATGGCACGGGCGCCGAGGCGCTGCAGCGCGTATGGCGCGATCAGCTCGCCGGGCGCGCGCCGCCCGACAAGGGCTATATCGTCCGGCTGTGATCCGGGCCGGCTGTCAGCCTTTCCGCGCGCCGGATGCGGGGGCGATCCGGCCGTAGGCCCAGCCGATCCCGATCAGCGCCAGCCCCAGCCCCAGGAAGGAGAGGATGCGCAATATCCCCTCCAGCGCGGCGGCGTCGATCAGGAACACCTTCAGCGTCACCGCCGTCAGCAGCGCGAGTCCTGCGATCCGCAGGTCGCCCAGCCCGGTGCGGATCCCGTGCGCGAGCCAGGCCAGGGCCAGCGCCAGGAACGCGGCCGAATAGAGCCAGTTCTCGGTTCGTCCGATCTCCCCGGTCAGCACGTCGCCGTGCATCGCCTGCCGCACTGCAGCGGCCACGGCGACGATGACGGCGGCCAGCATCGCCTCGCGCCAGTAGCGATCGTGCCGGCGCGGCCAGAGCCATGCCGCGACAAGCCCGGCATCGATCGTCGCGAGGTTGAGCAGGGGCAGTGAGCCGACTGACTGCCGCACCAGCACCGGATTTAGCAGGATCAGGTCGAACCAGACGAACCGGCCGAGCGCGAGGATCAGCAGCGCGCGGCCCAGGTCGGCGCGATACCGTCCCAGCCCCCAGGCTGCCGCAAAGGCGAGCTGGGTGATCGCGATTCGCTCCAGCATTCCCAGCGCTTCGAAGCGCTCCGGCGTGCCGATGGCGAGCGGTGCCTTGGCGAGCGCATAGACGGTGACCGTCGCGATTCCGGCCAGGATCGCGGTAGCGCGGGACCGCCACGGGCCCGGCATCACTCGCCCGTGCCACAAGGCGGCGGCGATCAGGCCGGCCGGCAGGGTCAGTTCGCGCAGGATCGTCAGCAATGGGGGCAGGTCGAGCCAGGGCAGGCGGTTGCCGAGCAGCGATCCGCCCGCCAGCGCGAACAGCGCGGCGAGCAGCGGCACGGCGAAGGCAAGCGTCGTCAGCCCGGCCGCCAGCGCCCAGTGCCGCGGCGTGCGCCGGTAGCTGATCAGCGCCGCGGTCGCGAGGGCAAGCCCCGGCGTGTGCCACGGCGCGGGCAGCAGGGCGGGAATGAAGGCAAGGCCGAGGCCAAGCGCGATCCAGCCCAGCGCGATCCGCGCCCGGCCGGGCGCCAGGAGCCACGCGGTGGCGCCGACGAGCAGCGCGGGCAGCAGGCCGATCGCCGCAAGGTCGGCCGGCGCCGGCATCGGTGCCGCGAGCGCGATGCTGCGCAGATAGGGTTCAAGCCGCTCGAACCCGATCGCCATCGCCGCCGCGGTCACCACCAGCGGCGCGAGCGCCAGCCGGCCGATCGTCGCGTCGCCCGACCGCCGCGACCAGGCGGCGAGTGCAGCCCCGGTGGCCAGCCAGGCGGGCCAGCGCCATGGCGCGCTGACCAGCTCCGCCTCGGCCAGCCCGAACAGCAGCGCTGCCGCGCCCGCGCCACCGGCGAGCCCGATCGAGAGCAGCAGCGCCTGGTTCGCCCGGTCGCGGTCGCGCCAGCTCAGCGCGGCGGCGGCCAGTGCAGCGAGCGTCAGCAGCGCCGCCCACAGGCCGGCCGATACCAGGCCATGCGCCAGCCCCAGCGCGAGGATGACGGGCCCGGCCGTGGCGCCGATCGCGATTGCCGCCCAGAGCGCGCCGCGGCGCGCGAGCAGGTGCCCGACGCTGCCGAACAGCACGGTCACCGCGATCGCGGCAAGCGGTGCGCTGGTCAGTTCGTGGCGCGCCAGCGCCGTGCCGAGCAGCCCGAGCACCAGCGCCAGCGCGGCGGCGGCGCCCGGCGCGAGCGTTTCGTCGCGCCATCCCAGCCACAGCGCGGCGGCGCTGAGGACAAGATACAGCCCCCAGGCGAGCGGCCCGAAATCGAGGGCCGGGGCCAGCACGAGCAGCTGGATCAGCCCGGCGACCATCGGCAGCACCCGCAGCAAGGGGCGTGCTGCCCCGGTTCGCGGCAGCGCCAGCGTCGCGCCGATCGCCAGCAGCACGACGAATCCGCCGGCCCCCGCCAGGGCGTCGCCCGTCACCGCCGCGACCAGGATATTGGCCCAGACGAACCCGCCGCCGCACGCCGCCAGCGCCAGCCAGACCCAGCCGCGCCGGATCGCCAGCCCGAACAGCGCGGCGACGAGCAGGCCGAGATAGACGAGCAGCGGGCCGATATTGGCTGCGTCGAAGCCGGAAACCAGCGGTGCGGCGAAGCCGCCGATCAGCGCCATGATCGCGGTCGGCGGTCCATGGCGCAGCGCCAGGCCGAGCCCGGCGAGCGTCACCGCCACCATGATCGCGAAGGCGCTGCCCGCGCCGATCAGGTGATAGAGTTCCGCCGCGACATAGAGCGTGCCGTACAGGCTGGCGATGCCGGCGCCGGCCAGTGCCTGGCCGATGCGGGGATCGTCGCGCGTCGCGGCCAGGCGCCGTGCCGCTTCGCTCGCCGCGAGCAGCAGCAAGGCGAACAGCCCGGCGATGATCGTGCGCGCGGCCGGGCCGAGCAGGCCGTTCTCGATCGAATAGCGCACCAGGAAGAAGGCCGACAGGACGAGCGCCGCGCCGCCGATCCAGATCGGCAGCTTGCCGCCGACGATCGCCTCGAACCCGATCCGCACCGGCTCGCGCGTTTCGGTCGCGGGGGCCGTGGCCGGTGCCGGCTCATCCCCGGGTTCCGCGGGAGCGGGCGCGAACGGCGCGGCCGGCGGCGCCACGATCGCCGGCGCCGGCATCGCGGCGAGGGGCTCGGCGTCGGCGGTCGATTGGATGTCGGCGGGGGGCTCGGCCGGCTCGGGCGCTGCGGCAATTTCGGGTTCGGCCTGGCGGCTCGCCGGCTCGATCGCCCGCAGGCGCTGGTGCAGCGTGAGCAAATGGTCCTGGAGCTCGGCCAGGCGCCGCTCGAGCACGCGCATTCGGCCGGAGAGCTGCGATACCAGCCCGCCCAGCACGATCACGGCAATGAACAAGATGACCGTCACGCGCGATTCCCCCGCTGGCAGCGTACGTTGGCACACGTCCGCGGCGATGTCTCGCAGATGTCTCGCGACCGGGGGTGACGACACCGGCACCGCTGCGCTAGAGCGCGGCAATGCGGTTCGATTTCGTCAAATGCCATGGCTCGGGGAATGATTTCCCCCTGATCGATGCGCGCGCGCTCGATCTGGACGATGCGACATGGGCGGGCGTCGCCCGCGCGCTGGCGGACCGGCGCGGGCCGGTCGGCGGCGACGGGCTGTTGCTGCTGACGGCGGGGGACAAGGTTCACGCCTTCGGCATGCGCATGTTCAATTCGGACGGCAGCGAGGCGGAGACCTGCCTCAACGGTCTGCGCTGCGTCGCGCGCGCCGGATTCGAGGCGCTCGGTATCCAGCGGGCGCTGGTCCGGCTGAAGACGTCGAGCGCCGAGGTCGCGCGCGATCCGGAGATCGCGCCCGGCGTGGCGACGATCCGCGAGACTGCCGGGCCGGCCGATCTCGACGTGACGCGCTGGCCGCTCGCCATCGCGGCGCATGAGAATGTCCAGCAGCCGATCGCCATGCTCCCGACGGATCGTCGTTTCACCGCCGTCGCCATGCCCAACCCGCATCTCGTCAGCTTCGTCGATCATGTCGACGAGGCCGAGCTGGTCGCGGTGGGCGAGGTCTGCGAGGCCGCGCCCGAATGGCTGCCCAACCGCGCCAATGTCTCCTATGTCGAGGTTCGGCCCGACGGGCTGTTCGTCCGCACCTTCGAGCGCGGCGTCGGGCTGACCGACAGCTGCGGCAGCGCCATGGCCGCCTCCACCTTCGCCGCCTGCCTCACCGGGCGGGCGTCCTTCGGCGAGGAACTCACCGTGTTCAACCGCGGCGGCCTCGTCCGCGCCCAGGCGGAAAGCGATGGCATGGTCCGCCTGTCGGGCAACGCGACCTGCGAATGGGCGGGGTCGGCCGAGGTCGATGCGGCGCGCGGCCTGGCGGGCGACCTGGTCGTCGCGCGCCATTTCGATGCCGAGATCGCTGCCTGGGCCCGGGTGATCGACGGCATCGCCTGAGCGGATCGCGCGGCGATCCGGGCACTGGACCGGCTTGATTTCAATCAACTCATTATGCGCCGGACGGGGCCATATCGTTTCCTGCACGGGAGTCGGTGACGGAACCCGGCATTTTGGGGAGGTTGAACGATGTTCAAGTTCAATGTGGGCGTGATCGACCGGATTCTGCGCTTCGCGGTCGGGGTAGCCCTGCTGTCGATCGCTTTCGTCGGGCCGAAGACGGCGTGGGGCTGGATCGGCCTCGTGCCCCTGATCACCAGCCTGCTCGGCACCTGCCCGCTCTACAGCCTGCTGGGCGTCAGTACCTGCCGGCGCGAGAGCCGCGTGCGGGGGTGAGATCGCGTCCGGCGCGGTGATTCAACGCTCTCGTCTCCCCGGCTATCACCCAACCCGACATCAGGGCATGAACAGGGTAAGATGGGCGCGAGACCTTCTTCGGAAAGCCGAGTTGCGGCGATAGCGGTCGCAGAAATCGCGGCTATCGGTGTTGGATTTCCGGCCGGGTAGGCCGCCGCGTGACTTTGTTCGGTCTTTTGCGCTTGAGGCGCCTGGACGCTTCGTGTCGCCGTGCTGCGATCGCCTGATCGCGAAATCCCGCATTTCGCGCTCGCGCGGGTGGGTCGCAAAAATCCTTCCGCACCGTGGCGATACTTCCGCAATACTGATCTATACTGTCGCCCGTTCCGGCCCGTTCCGCCCGAACCTGTACCGCAGCCAACAAACGCGTTCAGCAACCATGTCCGATTCACTGCGTATTCCGGCTCATCGCCCATCGATGGGCAAGAGAGGAGTACCCATGAAGATCACCACCATGCTCGGCGCGGCCGGGCTCGCCATCGCTGCCATGGGCATCAGCACCGGCGCCAGCGCGCAAGGCTGGGACCATCAGGGCCGGGACGGCTATCGCGATCATGGTCGCTACGACCGCTACGACCGCTACGACCGCTATGACCGCCACGATCGCGATGGCCGGTATCGCCATTATGGCTGGGACCGCGGCCGCCACTATGGCTGGGATCGCCACCCCCGCCGCTGCTGGACCGAATGGCGCTATCATCACCGCGTTCGCATCTGCCGCTGAGCGGCAGATGCGCCGGGCGGCGGCCGCACGGTCGCCGCCCATCTTGCGTTCCGTCAAAGCGCCATGCAACGAACCGCGCCATCGGTCGTTCTGCGCACGTAACAGTATCGGGAGAGTCGTTTCATGAGTCGTTTCACCAATATCGCCGTCATCCTCGCGACCAGTTGTCTCGCGCTCGCCACGCCGGGCAATGCGCAGACCGCGCAGGACGATGCCCGTTTCCGGCAGGCGCAGCAGCGGCTCCAGAACGAGCTCTCGCTCTTCCAGCAGGAATTCGATCGCTATCAGCAGGCCTCGCGCAACCGGCGCGGCGGCGGCTATGGCGGCCCGGGCGGGTATAATAATGCTGGGCCTGGCGGCTACAACAATGCCGGCCCGGGCGGCTATTATCCGAACGACGACCGCGTCGAGAGCGGCTATGATCCAGCGCGTTATTATCGCGACGGGCCAAACTACCAGGAACGCGTGCTCGGTCCCGATGATCGCGTCTATCGCGGTAATGACGGCCGCTATTATTGCAAGCGCAACGACGGGACGACCGGCCTGATCGTCGGTGCTATCGGCGGCGGCATTCTCGGAAACGTCATCGATGGCGGCCATTCGCGGGGTGTCGGCACGATTCTGGGCGCGATCGTCGGCGGTGTCGCCGGTCAGTCGATCGATCGCAACAACCAGCAGGTGAAGTGCCGCTGATCGGCCCGACGGGGCGCCGCGTCTCGGCGCGGCGCCCCGCCTGATTCACGCCATCGCGCTTCCAGGCCATCGTCTCGCCCATGGCGGTCGGTGGCCTGATTTTTTCGTAACGCGGCTTGCCCGGTGCCGCGCCGCCCGGCCAAGGACGGGAGGCGCCATGCAGGCGCAGGGAGATGCCGGATGGTGCCGCGCGAACTGATCGACACGGCCTTGGTGCCCGGAGGCGGCGAGCTCCGTCTCTTTCGGCGCGGTGATGACTTCTCGATCATGCTCGGCGCCAACGAGTTGATGAGCAGCCGCCTGAGCGGCTCCGAGGAAGCCCTGGCCAGTCTGGCGCACGAACGGCTCGGCCCGCGTGTGGCGCCGCACGTCCTGATCGGCGGTCTCGGCATGGGTTTCACGCTGCGCGCGGCGCTCGCGCTGCTTGATCCCGCGGCGCAGGTGACGGTTGCCGAACTCGTCCCGGCAGTGGTGGCCTGGGCGCGGGGACCGATGGCGCCGCTGTTCGGCGGGTGCCTGGCGGACGAGCGCGTCCGGCTGGTGGAGCAGGATGTCGCCGCGCTCATCGGCGGCGCACTCGGCATGTATGACGCAATCCTGCTGGACGTGGACAATGGCCCCGACGGATTGACCCGCGCGGGCAACGACCGGCTCTATTCGCCGCGCGGCCTGGAGGCCGCCCGTGCCGCGCTCGCGCCGGGCGGGGTGCTTGCGGTCTGGTCGGCGGCCGCGGATGCGCGGTTCACGCGTCGCTTGAGCGATGCCGGCTTCGCCGTCGAGGAAGTCGCGGTAAAGGCGCGCGGCAGCCGCGGCGCTCGGCAGGTGATCTGGTGCGCGACGCGGCCCTGATCGAAATGAGGAGAGTTCCGCCGCCCCGCCCCGGACCGTTGCCGTTCCGAAACGGAATTGACTTGAACCGGTCCGCGACGGAGATTGAACGGATCGACAGGAGGGGCAAACCATGGCGACCGGTACGGTAAAATGGTTCAACGATGCGAAGGGGTTCGGATTTCTGACGCCCGATGAGGGCGGGGAGGATCTTTTCGTCCATTTCTCCGCGATCGACATGCCCGGCTTCAAGACCTTGGCCGAGGGGCAGCGAGTCTCGTTCGAGGTCATCGAGGGGCCCAAGGGCAAGCAGGCGTCCAACATCCATGCGGCAGATTGATCCGCCGGATCGGGGCGCGAGCCGCCGAGGATCGGTGACGCGCCCACGGGTGAGAGGAACAAGCCGTCCGTGGCGCTTTGAAGGGAAGTGTGCGGTCGGAGTCCAGCGAGTCGCCGGCAGAGACGGTGCGCGTAGGCGCTCAATGAACGGCATACGCGTCACTTGCGACGGGATTCTGCGCTGCCATGCGGCAAAACCATCAGTGCGGCCCGCATTTTATTGTCCCGTAAAGAACCGCCGCGAAATCGGGTAAAGTCTTCGCCGCCGATGGCGGGGCCGCACGGACGATGGTCGTGGGTGTGCTTCGCTGCAGCGCAGCATAGGGGCGTGGAATTCGCTCGGCAGGCTTGCGCCGTCGTTGCATCGCGCGGGGTCCCCCCATGGGCGCCGCGTACGGCCGGACCGGTCGAATAATGCCCGGAATGGCGCATTCACGTGGCTTTTCAGCGCGGCGTGCGGGCTATGACGGTGCGATCCGGATCGGATGGCCAGCAATCGCAAGCAGTGCGCCAGTGCGTTTGAGGGGGCACGCATTCGGCGCTGCGGGTGCCGCGATTGCTGCGTCGCCGCGACGCGGAATCTTGCGGGTGCAGCCTTGTCCCGGCATCCGCGCAAAGGTAAAAACCACCATAGCTGTTGCGCTTCGGCAACAGCCCGGGGAATTTGTTCGCTTGCGCGGAAACCAACCTTTGAGTAGGGAGTTTGGGCTGTCCGAGTGACAACTGAGAAAGGGGATTTTTATGCGGAAGCTTGCCGTTGCTATGGCGCTTGCCTCCACCGCTCTCGCTTCGCCCGCCCTCGCCCGCGATGATTCGTGGTACGTGGGTGTCGAAGGCGGCGCGATGATCGTTGAAGATATTCACTTCAATATCGGCGCGCTTCCGAACGCTGCCACCGTCAATCATCATTATGGTTATGATGTCGATGGCACGATCGGATATGATTTCGGGGCGTTCCGTCTCGAAACTGAAGTCGCGTACAAGAGCGCGACCGTCGATTCTTACGCTTCGACCACCACGACCCCGATCCGGAACCTCCAGGGCGTTCCGATCAATGCTCCGGCCGGCACATACAACTATGCCGGTGGCCGCACCACTGCCCTCAGCTTCATGCTGAATGGCTTGCTCGATTTCGGCGACGATAACGGCATCCAGGGCTTTGTCGGCGGCGGCGTCGGCGTGGCTCGCGTCAAGGCGAGCAACTACGCGCTGAACACGCTGAGCAGCTTCCTCGACGATTCGGATACTGTCTTCGCCTATCAGGGTCTGGCTGGTATCCGTGCACCGCTGAGCAGCCATCTCGATGCCACGCTGAAGTATCGTTTCTTCACCGCGGACAACATCAAGCTGATCGACGTCTCGGGCCGCACCTATGACGGCAAGCTGCGCACGCACAGCATCCTGGGTGGTCTGACCTACAACTTCGGCGAACCGCCGGCTCCGCCGCCGCCGCCGCCGCCGCCTCCCCCGCCGCCTCCCCCGCCGCCGCCTGAGCCGACCCCGGCTCCGCCGCCGCCGGTTTGCTCGCCTGGACCGTTCATCGTGTTCTTCGAGTGGGACAAGTCGGACATCACGCCGGATGCATCGTCGATCCTCGACAATGCCATCACGCAGTATCAGAGCTGCGGTAACGCGCAGGTCATGCTGGCTGGCCACGCCGACCGTTCTGGTTCGGCCGCCTATAATGTGGGCCTCTCGCAGCGTCGTGCTGACTCGGTGAAGGCTTACATGTCGGCGCACTCGATCCCCGAGGGCGTGATCTCGACGGAAGCGTTCGGCGAAAGCCGCCCGCGCGTTGCGACCGCCGACGGCGTTCGCGAGGTTCAGAACCGCCGCGTGGAAGTCACCTACGGGCCGGGTTCGGGCAACTAAGCTCGACGTCGGTTTCGAAGGAATCGAGGGGAGATCGGCCTTGCCGGTCTCCCCTTTCGTTTGTGCGTCACCGGCTGCGCGGCCGTAAGCACGACGTTGGTCGCCAGCGCGCCACTCCGCTTCTCTCGCATTGGCACGTGATTGGCCTGCGGGCGGCCGAGCGTACTAACTGCGCAAGGATTGATCGCCAGGGGTGGCAATCCCGCTTCGGTGCGCTAGAGGAACGCGGGCTGGAAACGGCGCCATCCACGTAGGGAACAGGGTATCACGCATGCGGATAACGATGATCGGTTCGGGCTATGTTGGTCTTGTCTCGGGTGCATGCTTTTCGGATTTCGGTCATGATGTGATCTGCGTCGACAAGGACGCGGGCAAGATCGCGGCGCTGGAAGCGGGCAAGATGCCGATCTTCGAGCCGGGTCTCGATACGCTGGTCGCGACGAATGTCGCTGCGGGCCGGCTCAGCTTTACCACTGACCTCAAGGCGGCCGTGGCCGGTGCCGATGCCGTCTTCATCGCAGTCGGCACCCCGTCGCGCCGCGGCGACGGCCACGCGGATCTTACCTATGTCTTCGAGGCGACGCGCGAGATCGGCGCCGCGATCGACGGCCCTGTCGTCGTCGTGACCAAGTCGACAGTTCCGGTCGGCACCGGCGACAAGGTAGAGGCGATCCTCAGCGAAGTTGCCGGCGACTTCGAGATTGCCGTCGTCTCCAACCCGGAATTCCTGCGCGAAGGCGCTGCGATCGGTGACTTCAAGCGACCGGATCGCATCGTGATCGGCACCGAGGATGCGCGCGCGCAACAGGTGATGCGCGACATTTACCGGCCGCTCTATCTGAACGAGAGCCCGATCCTGTTCACTGGGCGGCGCACCTCCGAACTGATCAAATATGCGGCGAACGCCTTTCTCGCGACGAAGATCACCTTCATCAACGAGATCGCCGATCTGTGTGAGGCGGTTGGGGCGAACGTCCAGGACGTCTCGCGCGGCATTGGCCTCGACAACCGGATCGGCTCGAAGTTCCTGCACGCGGGTCCGGGCTATGGCGGCTCCTGCTTTCCCAAGGATACGCTCGCGCTGCTGAAGACGGCGGAAGATTACGAGACGCCCGTCCGAATCGTCGAGGCCGTCGTCCAGGTCAACGATACGCGCAAGCGCGCGATGGGTCGCAAGGTGATCCAGGCGCTCGGCGGTGACGGCAAGGGCAAGACCGTCGCGATCCTCGGTCTCACCTTCAAGCCCAACACCGACGATATGCGCGACGCGCCAAGTCTTGCGGTCGTGCAGAGCCTGCTCGATGCCGGTGCGAAGGTTCGCGCGCACGATCCCGAAGGCATGGAGATCGCGCGGGCGATGATGCCGGAAGTAACCTATTGCGGTGATGCGTATGAAGCGGCGGCCGGCGCGGATGCCGTCGTGATCGTGACCGAATGGGACATCTATCGCGCGCTCGATCTGGCTCGCCTCGCCAAGGCCATGAACGGCCAGGTCATGGTCGACCTCCGCAACGTGTACCGCGCCACTGAAGTGGAAAAGGCCGGCTTCGCCTATAGTTCGATCGGTCGCTAAGCGGTGCGCGCCGGCCTGAGCGCTCAGGCCGGCCGCGCCGTGATGGATCTGGCCCGCCCGCCTCGGTGGACGGCGCGCCCCTAGGAAGAAACCGCTGCTTCCAGCCAGGCGGGGACGATCGCGTCCCCCAGCGCGTCGACGCGCCGCAACTCCACCATCAGGCCCAGCTCGGGATAGAGGTGGCGGGTCCGCTCCCCGGCGGTGGCGATTGGCGCCACCACAAGCCGGCGGTTGACCTTGGACCGATGGTGCATCCGTGCCGTGTTCTCCTGGCCGACATAGCAGCCCTTGGCGAAGCTCACGCCGTTCAGCTCCCGCGCATTGGCCTCAAGCCACAACGTCTTGTCCGATCCGAGCTCGGCAAGCCCCTCGGTCACGCCCAGGGATAGCCGGTGCGCGTGCCAGCCGGCCGCTGTCTCACCCGGAGCGCCCAGCCAGCGGCGACCCAGATCGACAAGGCGGGGGTCGGGAACGCCATCCTCGCCCGCCGGCGACCAATGCACGGCTCCGGGCACAGGCTCGATCGTGATCGGCCGGCGGAGGCGGTACATGGCCAGCCGGCGCGCCAGGGCGTCCGCAGCCGCCGCCTCGCAGTCGATCAGAATCGCATCGCCGTCTGCCCACAGGATGAAATCGAACAGGGCCTTGCCCTGCGGAGTCAGCAGGCCGGACCAGCACGGCGCGGAACCGTCCAGCGTTGCAACGTCCTGCGTGACCAGGCCTTGCAGGAAACCACGGACGTCCTCCCCGGCGAGACGGACAAGGGCACGATCAGCGAGGGTGGTTGCCGGCATGCCATTGAGGTAGGAGCGCGTCTGGAGTTTGTCACCTCTTCGTCCCCGATTGTGTGGAGCAGCACATCCGGTCCCTGGCGAGAGGGGCGCCCCCTATCCTTGTGGGCGAAGGAGGGGGCGATGTTCGATCCCGGCCCGAACGGAGTCTGCGTGTGGCCGCATATGATCTGATCCTAGCCAATGGCACGGTTCATACCCCGGGCGGGGCGGTACGCGCCGATCTCGGCATCCGTGGCGGGCGAATCGCCTGCATCGGGGCGACCGGCGACGCCGGCGAGACGATCGATTGCGCCGGGCTCGATATCTTGCCGGGCGTCATCGATACCCAGGTTCATTTTCGCGAGCCCGGACTGGTCCATAAGGAAGACCTGGAGAGCGGCAGCCGGGCGGCCGTGCTCGGCGGCGTCACCGCGGTGTTCGAAATGCCGAACACCAGGCCCAATACCGACAGTGCCGATGCCATCGCGGACAAGCTTGCCCGGGCGCATCACCGCATGTGGTGCGATCACGCCTTTTATGTCGGCGCGACCAATCACAATGCGGCATCGCTGGCCGAACTCGAGCGGATACCCGGTACTGCCGGCGTCAAGATCTTCATGGGCGCCTCGACCGGCGACCTGCTCGTCGCCGAGGACGAGTCGCTCGCTGAGGTCCTTGCCTCCGGTCACCGCCGCGTCGCGATTCATGCCGAGGATGAGGCACGGATGAATGCCCGCCTCGGCGAGCGCGTGGCCGGGGATGCTGCCTCGCATCCGGTGTGGCGCGACGATGAAAGCGCGCTGCTGGCGACACGGCGCATCCTGAAGCTGGCGCGCGCCGCCGGGCGACGGATCCATGTGCTGCATGTCACGACGCCCGCAGAGCTTGAGTTGCTCGGCCAGCACAAGGATATCGCGACCTGCGAGGTGACGCCCCAGCATCTGACGTTGGCCGGCGAGGAGGCCTATCCCAGGCTCGGCACGCTCGCGCAGATGAATCCGCCGATCCGCTCCGGCGCCCATCGCGAGGGGTTGTGGCACTGGCTGCAGCAGGGCGTTCCCGACATTCTCGGGTCGGATCATGCGCCGCACACGCTTGACGAAAAGGCCAGGCCCTATCCCGAGTCACCCAGCGGAATGCCGGGCGTGCAGACGATGCTTCCGCTGATGCTCGATCATGTGGCGGCCGGGCGCACGACCCTGGCCCGGGTGATCGACCTGACCAGCGCCGGGCCGCAGCGCGTGTTCGGCATCGTCGGCAAGGGCCGCATCGCAGTCGGATATGATGCGGATTTCAGCATCGTCGACCTGAAGGCGCGCTGGACGATCGGCGAGGACTGGCTTGCCTCGCGCAGCGGCTGGTCGCCATTCACCGGCATGACCCTGACGGGCAAGCCGATCGGCACCATCGTCCGCGGCCGGCGCGTGATGTGGCATGGCGAGCTTGCTGCGGTCGCCGATGGCGAGCCGATCCGGTTCGAGGCCACCGAGTTCGCATGACCTTCGGCGAGAAAGGGCCCGGGGCCAACGCAGGCGGGTAAAACGAGCGTGGCGCCGGTGCCTTCTCGGTGTAGTCTGCGCCCCCGAATGGGGGATGGATGGATGAAGCCCTAATCTATGTCAGTGCGCGGTGCGTCGGTCCCGCCGGCCGCCTGGCTGAGGTTCGCGATATTGTCGCGGTATCCCGGCAACGCAACGCGGCGCTTGACGTCACGGGGGCGCTGGTCGCGACGCCGGCCGTCTTTGCCCAGATATTGGAGGGGCCGGGGCCGCATCTCGCCGAGTTGATGGCCAGTATCGGGCGGGACGCCCGGCACCGTGCGATCAGGCAAATCGATCTGGGCGGCCGTTCGGCGCGCGATTTCCCGGGCTGGTCGTTGGCCTATAGCGGGGAAGCAACCTATGTTTCGCGCGCGATCAGCGTGCTGTTGGATAGCCCCGGCTTCGATTTTCCGAAGCAGGTGAACCGGCTGTATTTCATGATCCGCAAATTCGCGGAGCAGGAATAGGCGCATGCGTCAGAATGGCAGCCATTTGCCCTTGTGGCTGAATTTCATGTAGCCGACATTGACGCCCTGCCGCCAGCCGACGCCGAGCCGGATCGGGATCAGCACGATGTTGCCGCGGCGCAGATAGGTGGCCGCGAAGCCGCCGACGAAATAGAGCCTTCCCTCGCCCGCCGGGAAGCGCCGGAACAATTCCTCGGAATCATAGAGATTGTAGACGAGGACGAACACCTTGTTCGCGTCTCCGCCCAGATCGAAGCCGAGCGACGGCCCGGTCCAATAGACCGGCATCTGCCCCTCGACCTTGTGGAACATCGTTCCCTTGCCATAGCGCAGGCCGACGACCACTGCCCCCGATGCCTCGCGTCCGGAGATGTAGGCGTTGGGCTCGCCCTGTTCCTTGAGCGTGCGTTCGAGGATGCCGGCAAGCCCGGCGGCGCCCTTGCCGAACGTGCCCTCCGCGGCGTTCAGCAGTTCTTCCCGCTTGAAGGTCTCGCCCGAAGCCGCGTCGGCCTTGGCGTCGGCGCGGGCAGGATTGTCCCCGGCAACGGCGGTGTTGCCGCCAGCCGGCATATTGGGCTGGCTGGGGTCGTAGGGGGGATATTGCGGCTGAGCCGATGCGGCCGGCGTCGCGCTGTCGCTATAGGGTGCGGGCGCGGGTGCGGCCGATGTCTGGGGATTAGTATCATCGGGTGCGGGCGGCTGTTGATTTGCCGGCTGACGCTGCAGATCGCTGTCGATCGCCTGGTTGGGATCGATGGTGCGGACCTGAGCGCTCGAGGGCGCCTCGCCCACACCCAAGGTCGTGGCCACCAGCAATATCGTAACAAGGGCCTTGCGCATCCGTATTACTCCCCCAGCGCGCTTCATGCGGTTGCTTAACGCCCGCGCGGCTTGCCCCACAATGAACGCCGCGACGACCGGAGTCGAATTCGCGTTGGATGACATGTACAAGCGCGGTTGATCGCAGTCCCACCCCTCGCTATAGCCGCCCTCTGCTGCCAGGCCGGAGACGTGGGTGAGTGGCTGAAACCAGCGGTTTGCTAAACCGCCGTACGGGGTTTACTCGTACCGAGGGTTCGAATCCCTCCGTCTCCGCCAGGCACCCCTCAGCAGGGGCCGCAAAAGTCCACCGATAGCGACTTCCCCTCTGATCACTGATGTTTTGCAGGTCGGCGCGCCAGTTTCCGAGTCTTTCCTGCTTCCAGTTCGATCGGCGAATTCCAGTGGTTGACGACGAACCCTCGGCGCGGCGCGCAGGCGGGCGGCAAGCGCACCAAGCCAAAGTCAGTTTCTTCGCTCAAAGCCCATTCGGCTGCCCCAAATTTCCGCTGACCACAGCTTCAATCCGTGAGGGCGACGGACCTTTATCTATTGGTTTGGAAAGTGCTCCACATGGATTTCGGCAGTACGTCCGATATAAAGAGCCCGACGACCGGAGAACGACACGATATAGCCAGCACATCCGGCCGAAGCCGCCTTTTCGCAAAAGCCCCGGTAGGTGTAGCCGGGAACCTGTTGCTGCGCTTCCCTGATCGCGGCTTGGATGAGCGAGACGTCGAATTTCGGCGCGATGGCGGTGGAAACGGCGTGGGCCTCCAACACAATACTTTTCCCGTCAGTCAGATAATAAGTCGCGGTCGCTCGCCGGTAGTCGATTGCGTACCCTTCAAATCCAGCCTCGATGAGCGTTCCGACGATCTCGGGGAAGTTCATCGTATCGCTCTGGGCGCCTTCAAGGCAGGCACGGGCGATCGCCTTCTGCGGATCATTCATGGCGCTCTCCGTGATGTTGTTCAGTCATACTCACTCGACCGGGACAGCCGTGATGTGACCGCGTTCGATTAGGTTCTTCAGGAGGCGTCCCAAGGTCTGGCGTTCGTCTTCGGCCAGACATCCGAAAAATTCCGCGTCGTTGCGATCGGCGAGTGCGGCCAGATCAGGCACGAGGTCACTGCCGCGATCCGTCAGCGCGAGTGTCTGTGCGCGACCGTCGTTCGTGCTGGCCTCACGCGTGATCAGCGACTTCGCGATCAATCTATCGGCAAGTTTGGTGATCGCTCCCCTCGTCATGCCCATTTCGTCCGCAACCCGGCTCGGTGGCATCGGCCCCTTGCCGTAGAGAGAGCGCATCAAACTCCACTCGGCGACGGTCACCTCCTTCTCGGATAGCTTGGCCGCGAAGGCTTGGGAGACGTGGTTGGACACCATGCGCAGCCAGAAGCCGATATGGTCAGTTAGCGCCGAGACGGGATGGATCGACGACATGGAACCTCTTTGTTGACTAGGAAACTATATAGATATGATTTCCTGGTCAACAACATTGCCGGCTGCTTGGTGGGCGGTGGTCGGAGTTCCGGGCAAAGCCTGGGTTAGGAGAGCCTCGTAGATGCAGAAATTGCTCAATGAATCTATGCATTTACGGCTGGATAGAAGATTAAGTGCCGTATTGTGGACTTCTGCGGACGGATATGGAGCGGGAGGGATGCCAACTCAGGTGCGAAGCGATTGATTTATCGCGAACCTTGTTCGACCGTTTCCGCCGCGTCCCGTGGAAAATACCATGCCGACGTTTCCATCCGAAATTGGAGCTTTGCAGGCTCCGTTCGACGGAGGGCCGGTCTATCGAACCCACGATACAATGGCACGTCCACTGGTAGACGGACTTCACGGACTTCGATGTCTTCTTCAACCGTGGTCGCCCTCATTCCCGAACGACGTGGACAGCCCCGCCAGAAGCGGAGCGTAAGCGGTGAGCCTGCGGGATACGAACTCCGTGAAGAGCCGCACGCGCTTCGTCTTGCGTGTCTCCCCCTGCGTGAGAGCCCAGAGCGTTCCGTACATGTGGAGGTCGGTACCCGGCACTCTCACCAACAGGGGGTCGGCATCTCCGACGAAGCACGGCAGCGTCGTGATCCCGAGCCCTTGCCGTACAGCAGCGATCTCCGCCGCGGCATCCATGACCCTGAAAAGGGGCCCCGTGGTGCGAACCTCACCCTCGCTCGCCCAATCCGGAATTCCGTGCACGCTGATGACGATCCACCGGATCGGATCGTGCGCGCCCGCACGCCATGCGGCGAGCCGGTCGCGGGACATATAGACGCCGCCGAACAGCTCCGGTCCCTTCAGGCCATGGAGATTGAGCGGCAGGGTCTTGCGATCATAGACGACGCGGATCGCCACATCGGCCTCTCGGTTGGTCAGATTTGCCAGTTCGCCGGACGAGAGGATTTCCATCTCGATGTCCGGATGCAGACGTGCGAACTCGGCGAAGTCCGGCATGAGCAGGTGTGTCGCGAGGATCGGCGTCAACGTCACCCGTAGAGGCCCGCGAACGCTCTGGTCGCGCCCGAACACGCGCGTCTCCAGCTGGTGCGACGAGGCTTCCATCTGGATAGCGAGTTCGAGGACTTCCTCGCCCGCAGCCGTCAGGCGGTAGCCCGAAGGCAGCTTTTCGAACATCTGTGCGCCCAAGCGTTCCTCGAGTTGGGCGATGCGCCGCAGCACGGTCGAGTGGTTCACACCCAGGCGCCCGGCGGCCGCCCGCACTGAGCCTGCGCGCGCGGCAGCAAGAAAGTAGCGAACGTCATCCCAGTCGATCATGGTGCATTCCCGCGCCGCAGGCTGCGCCTTCCAAAGCTCATTCTAACACATTGAACTGTAAAGCGCGCGCGATTGTCGCGGTGTCCAATCGCCTGACTGGATCGTCTACGCACCACCGATGTGCGCGATTCCGCACTCACCGCCTGTCTCCGGCGAACCCATGTTGAGGCTCACGGGGGGCTCCCCGCACAGTCAAAGACCCGAGATGGCGAAACGAAGGATGCACGGCATGACCAGATTGAATGGAAAGACCGCCGTCATCACGGGCGGCGCCACCGGCATCGGCCGCGCTGCGGCGAAGCGATTCATCGAGGAGGGCGCCTTCGTCTTCATTTACGGCCGCCGGCGGGAGGCGCTTGACGCCGCCGTCGCTGAACTCGGGCCCAATGCCCGCGCGATAAAGGGCTCGGTCTCTGATGAGGGTGACCTCGACCGACTCTATGCGGCGGTGAAGGCCGAGCGCGGAACCCTCGACATCGTCTTCGCCAATGCCGGGGCCGGGGCCCCGCTTCCGCTCGGCCAGATCACCGCCGAGCACATCGACGAAACCTTCGACACCAATGTGAAGGGTACGATCTTCACCGTTCAGAAGGCGTTGCCGCTGATGGGCCCCGGCGGGTCGATCATCCTGACTGGATCGAGCGCCGGCACCACGGGCGCTCCGGCATTCACTGCCTACAGCGCCAGCAAGGCGGCCGTGCGCAACCTCGCGCGGACCTGGGCGGAGGACCTGAAGGGCACTGGCATCCGGGTGAACGTGCTGTCGCCCGGGGCGACGGCGACTGAACTCGCCAAGGAGGCGTTGGGCGAGGAGGGCCAGAAGGTCGTCGCGGCGCTGACGCCGCTCCAGCGCATGGCCGATCCGTCGGAGATCGCGGCAGCGGCCGCCTTTCTCGCGTCCCCGGACAGCGGGTTCATGACCGCCAGCGAGGTCGCCGTCGACGGCGGCCTGGCGCAACTCTGACCCCGGCCGGTCTCATGCCGGCCCACACACAACGAAGGATAAACTGATGAAAAAGCTGGAAGGCAAGGTCGCCGTCATCACGGGCGGCAGCAGCGGGATCGGGTTGGCCACGGCCAAGCGCTTCGTGGAGGAAGGCGCGCGCATCGTGATCACCGGGCGACGCGAAAAAGAGCTGAAGGAGGCCGCAGCCTTCATCGCGGAAAACGTCACGACGGTCGTGGGCGACGTGTCTCGCCTGGAAGATCTGGACCGGCTCTACGCCATCGTGAAGGAGAAACACGGTCACATCGACATAGTCTTCGCGAACGCAGGTGCCGGGACTATCGCTCCGCTAGAAATGGCTACGGAGGCCCATTTCGACCAGACCTTCGACGTGAACGTGAAGGGGCTGTTCTTTACCGTTCAGAAGGCGCTTCCGCTGCTCAAGGACGGAAGTTCGATTATCCTGAACTCGTCGGTCTCGAACGTGTTGGGAGTGCCCGGCTTCAGTGCCTACGCCGCCAGCAAGGCTGCCGTGCGCAACTTCGCGCGCGCTTGGACACTGGAGCTGAAGGATCGCAAGATTCGGGTTAACACGATGAGCCCCGGGCCGATCGAAACCCCCGCTCTGGAGACGACGACGGGCCTCACCGCTGAACAGGCCGAGCAAGCGGCCGCCCAATTTGCTTTGCAGATCCCGATGGGTCGCAGGGGCAAGCCGGAGGAAATCGCGGCTGCCGTTACCTTCCTCGCCTCCGATGAGAGCTCGTACATCACTGGCATAGATCTCGCCGTCGATGGCGGCATGGCGCAGGTCTGACTCCGGCAATACTCCAGATCGGAGAAACATGATGAGCTACGCAATCATCGGCTTCGGCAATATCGGCCAGGCCCTGGCCAGGGCATTTGCCCGCAACGGCATCGAAGTATCCGTGGCGACCACGCGCGACACGGAAAGCTTTGCATCCGCCGCGGCCGCGATCGGACCCACGATCGTCCCCAAGATACTGAGGGAGGCCGTCGCGCGGGGGAGGATCAAAGCCACGAACAGGGCGTTCGAGGACGACTGGATCTTCGCCATCACGGTCCGGGACGCTGACCTGACGAACATCCGGGAGTATGTCGATACGCAGGCATTGGCACGGGCCGCCGCGATGTCGGGCCCGGAGAGTGCAGCAGATCAACCCGACGACGGCAGCCATCTGCGCGCTTCATGATCTCGCTCGCCGCCTCGCCCGCCGAGTGCTCGTCGAATGCCAAACCGCAACGGAGATCCCTATGTACGACCAATCCAAACAATCCGAGTTGATCCGGTTCGCACGCATAGATGCAGGCTCCACCGTCATCGACGTTTACCCGGGCGACGGCGACTGGACGCGCCTGTTCTCCGACGTCGCGGGACCCGAAGGGCGGGTCTACGGCTTCGTGCCGGCCGAAGTCGCCCACTTCAAGAACGATCCGGTCGGCCTCATGCGGACGCTTGCGAAGGAGCCGGGCCGAGAGAATGTCGAACCCGTCTCGGCGGACCTAGTCGCGATGGCTGAGGCCACGCAACCAGCGGGTGTCGTGTGGCTGCACCTGTTTTATCACGATCTCCACACCGCGTTGATGCAGTCCAAGGGCGCGACGGCGGCCGCCTTCAATCGCGCCGTCTACGAGCGGCTGAAGCCCGGTGGGTTCTACGTCATCGTCGACCACGCCGCCGCTACAGGGGCGGGCACGAGCGACACCCAGGCGCTGCATCGGATCGACCCAGCGTTCGTCCGCGAGGAGGTGGAGGCGGCCGGCTTCGTGCTGGAAGAGCAAGGCACGATACTCGCGAACAAGGACGATCCGCACGCGATCAAGGTGTTCGATCCCACAATCAAAGGCAAGACCGATCGCTTCGCCTACCGCTTCGTGAAGCCCTGAAGAGTGCTGGCTGCGAGCGGTGCGGACTGAACTACCTGAGGGTCGGTATCGTGCACCTCGACCTTTCGGCGGCGAAGACGCGGGTTCAGGCAGGCGGTTCCATTTGGGAATTTTGCCGCCGTTCCCGCTGCAAGCGGTGAACGGACGCTTTTCGCACGACCGACCGGTCGCACGCAGTTCCGAGCAGCGCCAATTCGATCAGCCCCTCAACTTGCAAGATAGCCCGCAAGTTCGGCGGGCGCGCCGGTGGGGAAAGCTTCCTTCAACAGGTCGAGAAAGGCGGAGACCCGCGCGCTCAGGAGCCGCCGTGATGGATAGAGCGCCCACAGGCCGATTTCCGAACCCTCTACGTCACCCCAGCACACCAGCCTGCCGGCCGCCAGATCGTGGCTGACCAGCGACACCGGCAGGCGTCCGGCGCCGACACCGGTCCTTACCGCGTCGCGGATCATCACGAGGGACGACAGCCGGAGCACCGGATCAACTATAATGCTCGATCGCCCCATCGGTGCTGATATCGTCCAGCTTGTCGCTTGGTCGCCTCCACGTACCACTGCGGGAACAGCGGCGGCTTCCACCGGTGGCGACAGTCCGGGGCTTGCTACGGCCACCAGACGATCGTGCAGGAACGCTCGACCGACCAGGCTCTCGTCAGGATCGGGATTGACCCGGATCACCAGGTCATAGCCTTCCTCGATCATGTCCACGGGGCGATCTTCCGTCGTGACCTCAAGGCGGACCTCTGGATATCGTAGCGCGAATGCGGCGGCCAGCTTGCCCATCGCGGTCTGCGAGAAGAGCAGGGGCGCGCTGATCCGGAACTGTCCACGCGGCCTGTTGCCGCCCGCTGCGATGGCCGCCGCCGTCTCATCGATCTCGGCGAGGAGCGCGCCCGTTCGCTCGTAAAGCGCTCTTCCTTCCTCCGTCAACTTGAGCGCGCGCGCGCCGCGCTCGAACAAGCGCAGGTCGAGCGCTCCTTCAAGCTCGGCGACCCGTCGGGACAGGGTGGCCTTCGGCCGACCCGTCGCGCGCGCCGCTTTACCGAACCCACCGTGGCGAGCGACCAGGTTGAAATCCGCCAGGGCGAGAAGATCCATGTGTTCCACCTATGAGACAGGGCGTCCAGATATAGCATCTATTGGTACGTGAGTGGATCACTAAA
This sequence comes from uncultured bacterium, assembly GCA_903884945.1. Taxonomy (GTDB): domain Bacteria; phylum Pseudomonadota; class Alphaproteobacteria; order Sphingomonadales; family Sphingomonadaceae; genus Sphingomonas. The sequence goes on along the minus strand of CAISGR010000112.1, from coordinate 32,659 downwards.
TCTCCGAGTGCCACCCAGGCAGAAGAAGGAGTGCCCCCATGACCATACTCGTTATCGGCGCCACCGGCCGTGTCGGTCGCCATGTTGTAGACCAACTCGTCAAGCGCGGCGCGGGCGTGCGCGTGCTCACGCGCGATCCTGCGAAAGCCGAATTTCCCGCCGGCGTCGATGTCGCCCAAGCCGATCTGCTCGACATCGATGCGTTGCGCGTGGCGTTCTCGGGCGTCAGCACGCTGTTCCTGCTCAATGCGGTGACCGGCGATGAATTCACCCAGGCGATCATCACGCTCAACATCGCGCACGAAGCTGGCATCGACCGGGTCGTCTACCTCTCGGTGCTTCATGCGGACCGTGCCGTGAACGTGCCGCACTTCGCGGTGAAGTCCGGTGCGGAGCGCATGTTGGAGCAGATGGGCTTCGGCGCAACGATCCTGCGCCCGTCCTATTTCATCGACAACGAGCGGATGATCAAGGACGTTATCCTCCAGCACGGGGTCTACCCGATGCCGATCGGCAGCAAGGGTATCGCCATGGTCGACGCGCGCGATATCGCCGAAGTTGCCGCGATCGAGCTGATCCGTCGCGACCAGGCGCCGACCAAGCTCCCGAGCCAGACCATCAACCTGGTCGGCCCCGATACGCTGACCGGCGCCGACGTGGCGTCGATCTGGTCCGACGCGCTGGCGCGGCCAATTGCCTATGGCGGCGACGATCCGAGCGGCTTCGAGCAGAACATGGCCACCTTCATGCCGAAGTGGATGGCGTACGAGATGCGCCTTATGGCCGAGCGCTACGTCAGCGACGGCATGATCCCGGACGAAGGCGATGTGGAGCGGCTGATCGGGATCCTGGGCCGACCGCTGCACTCCTATCGCGACTTCGCCAAAGGAATCGTCGCGGCAGCCTAGTCGGGAGATGCCCGACCACCCCGCCGGAAAATCGGGGAGCCCTGCGTTTGGGCTCCCCGTCTCACATCAATAGTCCGTGGCCGGTGCAGTCGCGGGCTTGTCCCCCTGGGCACCTCGCCGACGAGCACTTCGGTGGTGATGAGAAGCGATGCGACCGACGCCGCATCCTGAAGCGCCGTGCGCGCGACCTTGGCCGGATCGATTATGCCGGCCCGGACAAGGTCGCCAATCATCGAACAGGACAGTCGCCGCGTCAGCCATTTGTAATTGAAGAAATGGTCGTGTCCCGGGTGGTGGTGTAGCTCGCCGGTATCGCGCGCGGTCGCGCGGGGCATCGGCATGGACCGAGGGCGTGCGGGAGCATGGTGGAGCACCTCTCCGGACCACACTGGCCACGCGCCCGCTTCTCCTGTCGCCGGGGTCCCCGTCTCCATCCGCTCGCAACGGGCGCCACGCGCCGGTCCAGGCGCAATTTCCCCCGTCGCTAATGAGAAGCGTCCGCGGCTGTTTCATGTCCTTCCGTCGGGTGGCCGGACGAGCGCCTGGGGCGCCGTCAAAATGTCAGCGACCCTCATGACATTCCCGGGCGTGGCGCCCATGATTCAACTCAGGCCCCACCGTTGTTATTCCGCTGTCATGATCAACGAGCGGGAATGCAGCGATCAGCCTTGGCGCTTCTGCGAGCAGCGCAGCCGACGCGGAACGCACTTTGTTTGCCTATCATGCTTCGGGGGATGCGGTGGGAACATTGTCGCATCGACCGAGCCGTGACCTTCCGCGACAGGCGTAGTCGCGGCTGGCCGGCTCGGATGGCGGTGCCCGTGCCGATGTCAGCGCATCATCGGTTCGAACAGCGGCGCGAGGTAAAGCGCTCCCTGCCGGCTCAGATGGCTGCTGTCGAAATAGAGTGCGTATCCATCCTGGATGGCCCGGCATCCCTCTGGCGAGCACAGCCGTTCCGCCGGGTCGATCACGGTAATGAGGCCGCGGCGCTGCAGGTCGGCGGCCATGGTCCGGAAGATCGCATCGCGGCGCAGATAATCGGCGAGACTGCCTCTCGTCGTCTGCACCCGATCAAGCAATTGTGCCTTGGCAAGGGTGCGCGGATCGGCCGGTGCGTTGGGCACATCGAGCACGACATAGACGTGCACGCCAAGCGCGCGGAGTTGGCGGACGCCCTGCTCGAACGCGCGGCGAGCGGCGTCCTGCTCGATGAATGCGGGCGTGTCGCTGCCATAGGTGCTCCAGTGCGCGGCCAGCAGGACCCGTCGCGGACGAATTTCGGCGATGAAGCGCAGGATCTGGTCGTTGCGGGCAAGACAGGCGCGCTTTCTGTCTTCGGCAAACATCCATCGGCTCGCCGTTTGCGCACGGGCCGTGATGGGCAGCAGCGGTGGGCAGCCGAGTGCGGTAAGGTCATAGCCGGCGATTCCGTGGCGGCGGGCGAGGGCATCGAGCGCGGGAAAATAGACCGCGGCGTGCGAATCACCCCAGAGCACGAAGCTCGGGCGCGGTCCGCCGCCGCCGATGCGGCAGCGCGTCGTTCCGGATTGGGCCGTGACGGGCTGGCCGGAGCAGCGATAATCGGGTTCCGGACCAGGCGTGCTCAGGCGCTGGATGACGGGATCGAAGCGGGCCGGTACGCCCCTGGCGAGGGACACGGCGACGCCGTAGAGCGCGAGCGTCGCGCTGGCACTCGCAGCGACCGCAATCAGCGCGCGCCGCGACAGCAGCATGCGAGGCTCCCGGAAGGGCCGCTCGACATAGCGCCAGGAAAGCCATGCGACCGGAAAGGCCAGCAGTGCCATGACTGGTCTGATATGGCCGAAGGGGTTCGACAGATAATAGCCGCCGAACACCATCAGCGGCCAGTGCCAGAGATAGAGCGAGTAGGAGATCAGCCCGATCGCGACGAGCGGCGGCGCGCGCAGCAGCGTCGCGACGCGCGAGGCCGGGGCCCGGGTTCCCCAGAGCAGCAACATCGTGCCCAGTACGGGCGGGAGCGCTTGCAGTCCGGGAAAGGGGATGGCGGGCGTTAAATGCCAGACGCTGTAGCCGATCGCCGCGAGGCCGCAGGCCGCCAGCGTGTCACCTGACAACCGGCGTACGGGCGCGGGGGCGATGCCGGCGGCGAGCAGCGCGCCGGCGATGAATTCCCAGGCGCGCGACAATGGTGAGTAAAAGGCCGCTTCGGGATGCGTCGATATCGCCCAGACGCTGTAGGCGAAGGAGGCGCTTCCGATAGCCATGAGCGCTGCGACCAGGACGCGACGGCCGCCCCGCCGGGCCAGCATGATCAGTGCCGGGAAGACGATATAGAATTGTTCCTCCACGGCGAGTGACCAGGTGTGCAGCAACGGTGTCGCGTCGCTGGCCAGGCTGAAATAGCCGTCCCGGTGCCAGAACAGCAGGTTCGAGGCGAAGAGCGAGATCGCGGCGAGGCTTGCGCCGAAATCCGCCAGGTCGCCCGGCAGCAGCATCCAGGCGGCGCAGCCCGAGACGGTGAGCATCGCCAGCAGCGCTGGCAGAATCCTTCTCGCCCGCCGTTCGTAGAAGGCGATCAGCGAAAAACGTCGCATCGCGCTCTCGCGCAGGATCAGCCGCGCGATCAGATAGCCCGATAGGACGAAGAACATGTCGACTCCGGCATATCCGCCGGAAAAGCCGCGGATACGGGCGTGGAAAAGGACTACTGCGAGAACGGCGATCGCGCGCAGCCCGTCGATCTCCGGCCGATAGACCGAAGAACCTGGCGGTTCGCGCTGTTCGATCCTCCCCAAGCCGCCCGTCCCCCAGTCCGCCACGCCAGCGGCATTCGGATCGGCGTGTCAAGCTTGGGGCGGATGCTCCTACGTCATCAGGTTGCGGCCGCGCATGACGCTGGTGCTGTAGCCGACCGTGGCGGTCGTCGACCGTGCCTTGATGGTGTCGACCATGACCCAGTCGTTGCTGACTCGATCCGGTGTCAGCGTCATCGCCATGTAACCGCGCCGGCTGGTATCGCACCATTTCAGCTCGGGATTGGCGCTGACCATGGCCGCAGCCACGGTCCTCGGGTCGACGCCGACCCCCGATTCATATCCTGGCGACGTCACACTGTGCCCGGCGAACTCGACGCCGGCGGGCTTGCCATCCTGCGCGAGATCATAGGCCCAGCCATTATGGCTGTCGCCGGAGATCACGACCAGATTGGCCTCGAGCTGCTGCGCCGATCGGAGGAAGCGGGCTCGGGCTGCCGGATAGCCACCCCAGTTGTCATAGTTGAAGGGCAGCCCGATCTTTGCAGCGGCGATCCCCGAGGTGATATACCCCTTGGCCCGTGCCGAGGCGTCGGCGCCGATCCAGCCGGTAGCGGCGGCGGGCATGATCGTCTGTCCCATGATCGTACCGAAGCCGACCACCTGCCAGCGTTGGCCGGCCTTGACCGAGCTGCGCATTGCATGCGCGAGCCACACCTCCTGCTGCGATCCCATCATCGTCGCGGCCGGGTCGGCCCAAGCACCATCGCGGAAGGCCTTCAGCGCCGCGATCGGGTCGGCTTGTCTGAACAGCGGGGCGACATCGGGCTGCCTGGTCCGGGCGAGCAATCGTGTCTCGGTGCGAAACAGCGTTGCCAGCGTGCCGATGTCATAGGCCTTCCACGGCTCGTCGGAAACCGGCATCCATTCGCGATAGGCCTGGATCGAGGCCGCCCGGCGCGCATTCCAGTCGCCTTCGTCCGGCTGGTGGTTCTCGGCACCGCCCTCCCAGCTGTCATTGGCCGATTCATGGTCGTCCCACTGTACGATCATCGGCATGAGTCCGTGGAGCTTCTGAAGATCCGGGTCGCTGCGATAGCTTGCATAGCGCAGGCGGTAATCGGCCAGGTGGATCAGTTCGCCGACCGGCTCCGGCCGACGATTCGGCACTGAATCCTTCGCCGCCGGATAATCGCCGGTACGATATTCGTAGAAATAGTCGCCGAGGTGGACGGCCAGATCGATGTCGTCCCGTGCCGCGGCATGGGCATAGGCGTTGAAGTAGCCGAAAGGCATGTTCGAGCAGGAGAAGATCGCGGCTCGGAAGCGCGCCACCGGCCCCTGCGGCAATGTCTTCGTCCGGCCGGTCGGGGAGAAGCTGCCATCGGGCGCGACGAAGCGGAAGTGATAGGTCCTGCCCGGCGCCAGGCCATCGAGTGTCACCTTTGCCGTATGGTCGCGCCACGGTCCCGTGATCTGCGCACCGCCAGCGACGATCCGCGCGAAATCCGCCGTGTCGGAAATCTCGGCCTTGAGTTCGACCGCCTCGCCGCTGGTTGGGACATAGCGGGTCCAGAGGAGTACTGACTCCGCATCGGGCTCGCCGCTCGCCACGCCGTGCGTGAAGCCTTGCGCGGTCGATATGTTCGGCGTCTGCGCGAAGCCCGGAACCGTGAACGCTCCCAGGCCGATCGAACCCGTCAGGAGCAATGAGCGGCGATCGATTTGTGCGGTCATGGCATTTCCCTCATTGAACGCGGACGTCCCTGCGCCGTGGTTGTGGCGGCTTCGTGACAGATGCGCCATCGCTTACTATGGGGGCCGATCCTGCGGCCGCCGAATCGGAAAACCATGCTCAAGCCCCCGACCGGCGCAGAATCCTCCCCGGCCAGTTTACCCCCTCGTTCCCTCTATGCCGACATCGCCACGCGCCTGACGTCGCCGTCCACGATGCGACTGAGGGTGGTGACGATCCTTCTGGCCGCGATCGTCGCACGCTTGATCACCTTCGGCAGCCCCGTCGTGCATGTCGACGAGGAATTCTATTTTTCGACGGCTTATGCGTGGCTGCACGGGGCGACGCCCTATGTCGACGTCTGGGACAGGAAGCCGATCGGCCTGTTCATCCTTTACCTCCCGGCGGCGATGTTCGGGTTGAAGGCCGGGATCTGGGTGTATCAGGCGCTGGCGCTGGCGAGCCTGGTCGCGACCGCGATGCTGATCGCCCGGCTGGCGGAGCGGGCCGGCTGGAGCAACGGCGCCCTCGCCGGCGCCCTGGCTTATGTGTTCTGGGTCAATTTCGTCGACGGCCAGGGCGGGCAGGCGCCGATCTTCTATAATTTGCTGATCATCGGTGCGGCAGCGCTGATCGCGCCGAGTGCCGATCCGTCGCGCGGTCCATCGCGTGGCCTTGCGGCGATGGCGCTGGTCGGGATTGCGCTCCAGATCAAATATTCGGTGGTGTTCGAAGGGGTTTTCTTCGGCCTGTGGCTGGTGTGGCAGGAATGGCGTTCCGGGAGGCGCTGGTTGATCCTGCCCTATGGGGCGGGATTGGTTGCGGTTGCGCTGCTGCCAACCCTGCTGGCGTGGCTCGCCTTTGCGCAGGCCGGTGCGGGTGCCGAATGGGCCTATGCCAATCTCACCTCGATTCTGGATCGCAAGCCGGATCCGATGCTCGAGCAGGCGGGCAACCTGCTGAAGATCGTGCTCATCACGTCTCCCCTGGTCGCGGCCACGCTGCTCGCGGTCCGCTCGGGCGGTTCCGATACCCCGGAAGCGCAGGCGGTACGCCGCTGGCTCTTCGCCTGGACAATCGCAGCGGCATTGGGCCTGCTCGCCTTCGGCTCCTGGTTCGAACATTATGCGCTGCCGCTCATGGTACCGCTTGCCATCTGCGCCAGCGGCTTCTTCGGCGATCATCGCACTGGTCGCCGCGTCGTCCTGCCGGTGCTGCTCATCGCCTTTCTCGGCGGGCAGACGCTGTTGCTCATCAAGCGGCACAATCGGGGTACCGGGGCACAAGTCGCGGCTATCGTCGAACAGATCGGGCGTGGGCCAGGCTGCCTGTTCGTCTTCTCGGGCGAAAGCATCTTCTATCCGGCGAGCGGCCGCTGCGTTCAAACCCGCTATCTTTTCCCAAGCCACCTCGGCCGCATCAGGGAGCAGGGGGCGATCGGGGTCGATCAACAGGCCGAAATCGAACGCATTCTAGCGTTGAAGCCAGGGATCGTCGTGTTCCGCCCGCCCTATCATGGGGAGCGATCCGACCTGCGGGCTCTCGCGATGGAGGAGATGCGTCGCGACTACCGGCTCAAGGCGAAGCGGCCGCTGGGCGCGCAGACGATAGAGATCTTCGAACGCCGCTAGCCCCGGGCGGCGCGGCTCAGCCTTTGCGTGCCGCGCTTCGCCGCCACCAGTCCGGCATAATAGTCCATCAGTTCGATCGTGTGCTCACGGTCGCTGCGCACCTTCGCGGCGGCGACCATCGCCGCGCGGCGCAGGATCGCCTGATCGCGCGCGAACAGGCGCCCGATCGCCAGGGCGGCATCCTGCGCGTCACGCGCCACATAGAGTTCCGAGCAATGCGGATCTGCAATCTCCGCGCAACCGCCCGTGTCCGGTGCGATCAGCGGCAATCCAGCGGCCATCGCTTCCGAGGCTACCAGCCCGAACGGTTCAGCCTCCGAGCCGTGGATCAGTGCGTCGCAGCTCGCCACGATCCGGGCGAGCCGCTCACGGTCATAGACCGGCCGAAACATCCGGATATGCGGCGATCCGGCAATCCGTTTCTCGATCGAGCGGCTTTCCACGCCGGTGCCCAGCAACATCAGCCCGACCGGTAGGGATGATCCGGCGCGCTCCACCGCGTCGATCACGAGCCGCCAACGCTTCTCGGGGTGATGCCGGCCAAGGCCCAGTAGCAGATGCCCCTCCGGTGGCAGTCCGCACTGCGCGAGGAGCGCGGCACGGAGCCGGTCGTCACGCAATTCCGGGGAGAAATGGCCGCGCTCGATGCCCAGCGGCATGGCGGCGTCGATCCGCACGCCACGTGCCTTCAGGCGCTTCTCGAGGGCCGGGCCGTTGGTCACGACCGCGTCGTAATTGTCGAGGAAGCGGCTCATGTAGCGACTGTACCAGGCAAAAGCACGTTCGATCCGGTCCGGCGGGGCCAGCCCTTCGAACCAACGCATGGCATAGGCCGCGACATTGTCGTTGTGCATGAAGAACACCTTGGCGGCATCCTCCGAGCCCTTTTTCGGCTGCCACTGCCCGACGATCCAGGCCGGGCGCCAGGGCGAAGATGCCTCGACCAGGTCGGGCGCAAGTTCGTCGAGCAGCCGGGTGACCGGCTCGGCATCCCAGAACAGTCCGTAATTCTTGTCGAACGGCAGCCGCGAGGCCTTCACGTAGATGATCTTGCCGCCGCCCGGACGCTCCTCGAGCAGGTCCTCGCTGCCCGGGGCGATGACGATCAGTTCATGCCCCAGGTCGGACATGATACCCATCTTGCGATCGATATAGGTGCGGACGCCCCCGCCGGTCGGCGAATAGAATTCATTGACGTCGACGATCCGCATGCCGGCAGTCAGTTCGAAGGATTGAGCGGGCCGAACCCGCCAAGGCCGCGCAGATATTGCGCACGGATATCGGTTACCGTCACCCCGGTGCCGACGGAGATCATTGCCATACCCAGCTTGGGGCGTGTGCGTCCCAGCTTGACGTTGCTCGGAAAGCCGGCGCCATCGGACCAGATATTGAACTTGTTCTTGCCATCGCGGTTATGCGTGAACAACAGGGCATATTTGCCCGGCCCCGGGGCGCGGATGCACAGCGACACCGGGCCCGATTGCGGCGTCGGCGCGACGACGCGGCGGAAGAACTTGCCCTCCTTCTTCAGGTCGCGATCGTCCTTCAGGAAATCGGCGTCGTTTGCGGGGTAGAGTTCCAGCTTCAGTTCGCCGGTGCGGTCCTTCAGACCGGAAACATCAGCCCGAATCGCCGGGCCGGAGCCGCTCGTGCAGGCAACGCTGTCGCTGCCGAGAACGCCGGCCTGGGCCGCCACCGTCATGGGGAAGATCATCGCGCTGCCCAACGCGATGCTTCCGATTATCCTATTCAGCGCCATTCTTCGTCCTCAGCAACCCATGCAGGCTGAAGGAACCGATCAAGGCGACATGCACGAGCAACACCAGCGCCGCGGTCATCGCCATCAGTTCGGACAGAGCTGCATCCTGCCCGATCAATAGGATCGCGAAATTGGCGAAAAGAAGGTCCTTGTTCGGCACCAATGGGAGACGGGAAACAAGGAGGCGTGCCGCCGCAAGCACCAGCCACATCCCGATCGAGACGGCGGGCAGGGCATAATGCCAGGCAAAGGCGATGAAGATCGAGCCTGAAACCAGCCGGACGCAATGAACCATGAAGATCCACCACAGGGTGCGGCGGGGTAGCGAAAAAACGCGCTTCGAAAAGATCAGGAAGGGAAGCGACATTGCAAAGGTGACCGCGACGGAGGTCGCCAGCGTCTTGAGCTGGAGCGGGGTCAGCAGACCGATGCAGAACGGCAATGCTATTGCGACCATCGCAAGCGTGATGGCGTTCCCCGCGATCGCGGACAGGATACTGACGTCCTTGACCGCGCCGAACGGTGCCGCGACCATCTGGGAGCGCTGGCGCGCCCAGGCATAGAAATAGGCCTCGCCGGAATAGCCGAGCACGACATCGTTCGCGATTCGCTTCTTCAGCAGGGCGCTCAGACCCGACAGGGGGATTCCCCAGAGCCGTCGGAAGATGATATAATCACCGAGCGGCGGACCGATATAGAGGAGCGCGAACGCCACGTAGAAAAGGGGATTGTGCGGCACGGCGCGGCTCAGCCCGGCGAGTCCCGAGCCGAACAGCTCGCGGCCCAGCCCGGCGATCATGGCGATCGTGATGATCGCGCCGATCACCATGGGCCACCGTCGTTTCAGCGTCTCCATCGGTTCCAGTCCGGCGATATCCGGCACTGTCACCAGGGGCGTTTTGGCATTGTCGATGATAGGAATGTTCGATCCCAGTCCGTCCACGTCTCGACCTGTTTTTTTCTGGTGCCGGTCTCGACCGGGGTTGGCACGCCTTAGCTAGATCGCGTGTGCGCGGCAATTTGCAAGCTGCACGCGAATAATGTCCGTTTTGTGCTGCGCTGCGAAACTTTTGGCACAATTGGTTGTTAGAGCGCCTGCCAGATGCTGAGCCCACTCCCCGCCGCCGCCAACATTCTGGCGTATGCTCAAACGCTTAATGGCGGTGGGGTCGAGCGCGCCTTGTTGCGACTCGCCCGCAGCTGGAGTGAAATGGGACGGCGAGTCACGCTGCTGATCGGGGATGCGAGCGGGCCCTTGAGCGACGAGTTGCCTCCCAATGTGGATATCCGCACGCTCGGCGATCCTTCTTATGGAGCCCTGCGGCAGCTGGTCGGCCTAGTTCGGGAAATTTCGCCCGACATAGTCTTTTGTCCGGGCAATCATTACACGTCGGTGGCCGCCTATCTCCGGTTTCGACTCGGGGGGCGCTGCCCCCCGATCGTGGCGAAGGTCTCCAACAGGCTCAACCGGCAGGACCACGGGCCGCTCATGGCGGCCGCCTATCGTGTCTGGCTCTCGCTGCACCCGATCTTCATCGATCAGGTGGTCGCCATGACCCCGGCGATGCGCGAAGAGACGATCTCGACTATGGGTATCTCGCCCGGGCGTGTCAGCATCATACCCAATCCGCCGGTGCGCCGGGTGTCGGGCGAGGTCCCCTCATGGTTGCCCAAGGGGCGTTTCCTCCTCGGCGTCGGTCGCCTGGCGCCACAGAAGCGGTGGGACAGGATCATCGCCGCCCTGCCTCGCCTTGCGGATCGCGATACCCAGCTCGTCATCCTGGGGGAGGGAAATGAACGGCCCGCGCTCGAGGCGCAGATCGCGGCGCTTGGCCTCGGGAGCCGTGTCCATCTGCCGGGCTATGAACCGAATCCGCAGGCCGCGCTGGCGCGGGCCACGGCCGTGGTGCTTACTTCCGATTTCGAGGGTGTGCCCGGCGTGCTGCGGGAGGCGCTCGCCGAAGGAGCACCGGTCGTGGCGACCGATTCAAGCGTTGCGGTGCGCGAGATCGTGACGAAGCCTTCGCAGGGCAGCGTCGTGCCGGCCGGGGACGATCGTGCATTGGTCAGCGCGCTCGACCACTGGCTCGCGCCGAACCGCCAGCGACCGGCGCCGACCCCCGAGCCGGGAGCGGATGCGGCGATTCGCTATCTCGACCTGTTCGATTGGGTGGTCGCGGAACGCAGGCGCCGCCGAGGCGAGTCGCTGCTTCCCGCAGCAGCCGGGGCGGAGCGGGTCTTGGCGTGAAGGCGGCTGGCGAGGGTCAGCCTGCTGGCCCGATCCGGTCGGGGTGCGCTGCGGCGATCTCGGGAATGGCGGCAGCGGCGGCGTCGGCTTTCACCAGCTTGGGAAAGGCGTCGAGGGGAACGGAGAATCGCCGCGCGTTGTAGAGTTGCGGTACCAGGCAGATATCCGCCAGGTCGGGCGAATCGCCACCAAGGAACGGGCCGTCTCCCGCCATCGCTTCGAGCGCGGCAAATCCTTCTTCGATCCAGTGGCGATACCAGGAATCCTTCGCCGCCTGGTCGGCGCCGAATTGGGTCTCGAGCCGCTTCAGGATCCGCAGATTGTTCACCGGGTGGATATCGGCGGTGACCACCAGCGCCCGCGCGAGCACGCGTGCCCGCGCAAGCGGATTGCGTGGTACCATCCGGGGCTCGGGATACAGCGCGTCGAGATAGTCGATGATCGCGAGGCTCTGCGTTATGGTTTCCCCGTCGACCTCAAGTGTCGGTACGAACCCCTGCGGATTGCGAGCAAGGTTCTCCGGTGCGCGATGCAGGCCCTCCAGCAACGAGATGTCGTGGCGTTCATAGGGCACGTGCTTCAGATTGAGCACGATTCGGACGCGATAGGCCGCGGAGGAGCGCCAGTAATCGTAGAGCCGGATCATGTGCCGCCCTCATCTTCCGCGATCGCGCGTTCCGAATTGCGCTCGAGCGCCACCTTGATCATCGCCACCATCGGATCGGCGAGCGCGAGGCCGAGGACGCCGAACAGCGTGCTCGCCAGTATCTGCGACGACAGGGTAAGCGCGGGGGGCATGTCCACGGTCCGGCGGGCGACCATCGGGATCACGACATAACCGTCGAAATTCTGGACGATGAAATAGGTCGCGACCGCCCACCAGCCGGTGTGCATGCCGGCGCTGAACCCGACCGCGACCATCAGCACGCCGGTGACGATCGCGCCGATATTGGGGATGAAGGCGAGCACGCCGGCGATGATGCCGAGCAACAGCGCCATCGGTACGCCGCCAAGCGACAGCGCGATCCAGATCAGCACGCCCTCGAACAGCATCCCGAGCAGCCGCCCCGCAAGCAGGCGGCGCAAGGTCAGCGCCATCCGGTCGATCGTGATCGCGAATTCGGCGCGCGAATCGGATGGGACGAGCCATTGCAGCCCGCGGTCATAGAGCCGCGGCTCCATCGCCACGAACAATCCGATCACGATCACCATGAGCAGGCTGGCGACCGCGCCAACCGCCGACCCGACAAAGGACGTCAGCTTGCCGAACGACCCCATTGCCTGCTGCATCAGTCCGTTCAGGTCCGAGCGCCCGGGCATGAGTCCCAGGCCGGAGGCCCAGGCGATCACACGGTTGCCCTGGATCTCGAGCGTGGAGCGCAATTGCTCTGCCTGCGCCGCGACCTGAACCCCGGTCATGTAGAAGACGCCGAGGATGAACGCGACGACGCACAGCATCACGATCAGCAACCGCCAGCCGCGCGGAATCGGCAAGATCCGCCCAAGCAGCCGCACCCCACCGTCCAGCATCGAGGCGAAGACAAGCCCTGCAAAGATGATCAGGATCGGCTGGATCAGGATCACCACCAGCGCCATCGCGGCCGCAAGCCCGAGCCAGATCGTCGCGCGCTTGAGTTCCTTGCGGACGAACGGGTCGCGCATTTCGTTCGGGCCGGGCTCGAAGATCACCTCATCGGGCGCTTCGGCCATTACTTGTCCCGCGCCGCGTGCAGCGACGTGCCCGCGCGGCCCGATCGGAAGCTCTCTCCCCAGGTCAGGGGATTCCACGTGCCGTTGCCGCTCTTCGAGAAGGTGATGAATTCGGCGCGTCCGCCAAGATTCTCCCAGGGAACGGGCCCGCCCAGACCCATATTCGCGATCGAGAAGCGGCTGTCGGCACTGTGATCGCGATTGTCGCCCATCAGGAAGACGTGATCCGGCGGGATCGTGATGGGGCCGTAATCGTCGCCGTCGCTATAGCCCGATTCGACCGTGTCATAGTGGCGGCCGTTGGGCAGGGTCTCGGTGACGAGCGTCAGGCGGCAATAAAGCTTGCCGTCCTTGCCGGTCTCCAGCGCGCCGGGATACTGGCTTGGATCGCAGGTCGTCTTCGCGTCGACCGGGATCAGCGTGTCGTGTGCCGGCCCGCGCTTCACCGGGGTGCCGTTCAGGATCACGGTTCCGCCTACCACCTGCAGGCGGTCGCCCGGAAGGCCGATCAGGCGCTTGATATAATCGGTGTTGCGCGTCGGCGGGGTCACGATGACGACATCGCCGCGTTCCGGCATCTTGCCGAACAGCCGGCCGTGGATGAAGGGCAGCTGCACCCCCCAGCTTTCCTCTTCCTGGTGCAGGATCAGGCTGCGGAAGATCGCGACCGGATTGGGGATGGTGGGGGAAACGAAGGACCAGCCATAGGCATATTTTGTCACGATCAGCTGATCGCCGACCTCAAGTCCGGGCAGCATCGACTCGGACGGGATATAGAAGGGCTTGGCGATGAAGCTGTGGAAGCCGAGTACCGCGAGCACGAGCCAGATGATGCCCTTGACCTCGCCCCACCAGTCCGTCGTCGGCCGGGCGTCGGGCGCTGCCGGCTGCTCGGCCCCAGCTTCCCGTTCGGGCAATCCGTCCAACGCCAACTCCTCGCTCATGCTTCAGTCCTGCTCGATTCTGACCGCTTCGATCACCACGAAGGCCTGTGCCCATGGATGATCGTCGGTTAGCGTCAGATGTACATGGGCGACGTGGCCTTGCGGAATGATCGCGTCAAGCCTTGCCCGGGCGCCTCCGGTCAGCGCGAGCGTCGGCGCGCCCGACGGCGCGTTGACGACCCCGATGTCCTTCATGAACACGCCCCGTTTGAAGCCGGTGCCGACCGCCTTGGAAAAGGCTTCCTTGGCGGCGAAGCGCTTTGCGAGCGTGCCGGCCTTGGTGAACGGCCGTCGCCCGGCCTTGGCGCGTTCCACATCGGTGAAGACGCGCGCCTCGAAGCGCTCGCCGAAGCGGTCCAGCGAAGCCTGGATGCGCTCGATATTGCAGAGGTCCGAACCGAGCCCGATGATCATCCCCGTGCGCTCCCGGCCTGGGGGAAGGGGGCGGTCGAGCGCTGCGATGCCCGGAATGGGCCTGCATGGCTGTCGTCGCGAGACGCGCCCCTCTCCCCACAGGCGGGAGGAGGGGGCGGGTCAATCGATCTCACCGCGCTGCGTCCATTGCCGCGCGCATCGTGCGGACTGCCTCGGCCAGGCCGACGAACATCGCCTCGCCGATCAGGAAATGCCCGATATTGAGTTCGCGGATCTGCGGAATCGCCGCGATCGGTGCGACATTGTCATAGGTCAGGCCGTGCCCGGCATGGACCTCGATCCCGTTCCGCGCGGCGAGCGCCGCCGCATCGGCAAGGCGGCGCAGCTCGACCGCACGCGGTTCGCCTTCCAGCTCGGCATAACGCCCGGTATGCAGCTCGACCACCGGCGCGCCGAGGCGAAGCGCCGCGTCGATCTGGCGCGCATCGGGTTCGATGAACAGCGAGACGCGGATCTTCGCGGCGCCGAGTTCGCTGACGAGCGGCGCGAGCTGGTTGTGCTGGCCCGCCGCATCGAGGCCGCCCTCGGTCGTCCGCTCCTCGCGTTTCTCCGGCACGATGCAGGCGGCGTGCGGGCGGTGGCGGAGCGCGATGGCGAGCATCTCGTCGGTTGCCGCCATTTCGAGGTTGAGCGGGATCGTCAGCTGCTCGGAAAGCCGGGCGATATCGTCGTCTGTGATGTGCCGGCGATCCTCGCGGAGATGGGCGGTGATGCCGTCAGCGCCGGCCCCGGCCGCCACGATGGCGGCGCGTACCGGATCGGGATAGCCCGCGCCGCGTGCGTTGCGCACGGTCGCGACGTGATCGATATTGACCCCCAGGCGCAGCGGGCTGGTCATGCCGCCGCCCGGCTGCCCGGCTTCACCGCGGGCAGCGCCGCCATTTCGGGCGGTAGTGAATCGGCGGCATAGACGGGCACGTCGAGCCGGATCAGCGGGAAGAAGGGCACGCCGAAATCGGCGCTGCCGCCCGACCGATCGACCAGCGCTGCTGCGGCGATGGTCTTGCCGCCCGCGCGTGCGATCGCCGCGATCGCCTCACGCGACGAGAGACCGGTGGTGACCACATCCTCCATCATCAGCACGCGCGTGCCCGGCTCGAGGCGGAAGCCGCGGCGCAGTTCGAAGACGCCTTCGGGCCGTTCGAGGAACATCGCTTCGACGCCAAGGGCGCGTGCCATCTCGTGTCCTGCAATCACCCCGCCCATTGCCGGAGATACGACCGCCTGGATGCTTCCGCGCAAATCGGCGGGCATGCGCTTGACCAGTTCGGCGGCAAGGCGCGCGCCCCGCGCCGGGTCCATCAGCACCCGCGCACATTGCAGATAGCGCGGCGATCGCAGCCCGGAGGACAGAATGAAATGGCCCTCCAGCAGTGCGTCGGCGGCACGGAATTCTGCAAGGATCTCGTCGTCAGTCATGCGCGCTGCCCTTCGTGAAGCGGAGCGGTTGATAGGGGCGGGGCAGGGGGCGCGCAACGTCTTGACCGAGGCGAGTGGCAAAAAACGAGCGGACACGCTTGAGACACCTGCACACCGCGCGTATAGGCCCATCGCAACGAGCGTATTCCCGCTCGCGCGCCTCTGACGGAAAGGGCGCAATCAGGGGTGACGAGACGCATGCGCAGTAAGGGGTTGAAGTCGATCGTGCTGGCGGCAGGACTCGCAATCGCGAGCATCGGCCATGCCACGGCACCGGCGCCGCAAGGGGCCGCTCCCGCCACGACCACGGCAGCACCGGCAGCCGCCGCGACGCCGGCGGCTGCGACGCCGACTGATCCGATGCTCGCCATGGACGGTGCGCCGCACATGCTGCCGACGCCCGGCGTCGGCATGCCGGTCGACGGCAAGATGACGTTGCAGCCGCAGGTGACGCCGAATGGACGGCGCGCGCTGTGGTTTCACAACGCGATCCTGTTCCCGGTCATCACCGTGATTTCGCTGTTCGTGCTCGGGCTGCTGATGTGGGTGGTGTTCCGTTATCGCCGCGCTGCCAACCCCGTAGCGTCGAAGACCTCGCACAACACGCTGATCGAGATCATCTGGACTGGCGTCCCGGTCATCATCCTCGCCTTGATCGCTGCGCCCTCGATCGGCCTGCTCGCGGCGCAGTACAAGCCGGCACCGGCCAATGCCGTCACGCTGAAGGCGATCGGCAACCAGTGGTACTGGAGCTATCAATATCCCGATCATGGCGGTTTCGAGATCACCTCGAACCTGCTCAAGGAAGCCAATCAGGTGCAGCCCGGCGAGCGTGCGCGCACCGATGCCGACGGCCCGATCCTTCTCGCGACGGATAACCGGATCGTGCTCCCGGTCGGTGTCCCGATCCGCCTGCTCACCACGTCGAACGACGTGATCCACAGCTGGGCGATCCCGGCCTTCTGGATCAAGCTCGACGCAATCCCCGGCCGCATCAACGAGACCAGCTTCACCATCGAGAAGCCGGGTCTCTATTTTGGCCAGTGTTCGGAGCTTTGCGGTGCCCGTCACGGCTTCATGCCGATCACCGTCGAAGCCGTCGAACCCGCGGTGTTCGCTGCCTGGGTGAAGGCCAAGGGCGGCACCATGCCCGGCGCGGCCAAGCCGTCGACCACCGCAGCCGATTCGGCCGCGGCGCCGGCGGCCGCCGCTGACGCCAATGCCGCCGGACCGGTCGAGAACGCGACCAGCGCCGCTCCCGCTACCAATCAGGCCGCCGCGGACAATGCCGCCGGCGCCAGCAACGCTGGACAGTAAGACATGACCGACACCGCTCTTCACCCCTCCGCGTTCGAAGCGCACCATGATCACGCGCATCACGACGCGGATCACAAGCCCAGCTTTTTCGCGCGCTGGTTCATGTCGACGAACCACAAGGACATCGGCACGCTCTATCTGATCTTCGCGATCTGCGCGGGGATCATCGGCGGTGCGATTTCGGGCCTGATGCGCGCCGAGCTCGCCCATCCCGGCATTCAATATCTCGGCACCTGGGCGGCCTATCTGCCCGGCGGCGACGCGGGCCTGGATCATGCGCTCCACCTGTGGAACGTGCTGATCACGGCACACGGCCTGATCATGGTGTTCTTCATGGTCATGCCGGCGATGATCGGTGGCTTCGGCAACTGGTTCGTGCCGATCATGATCGGCGCGCCGGACATGGCGTTCCCGCGCATGAACAATATCAGCTTCTGGTTGCTGGTGCCGAGCTTTACCCTGCTGCTCGCCTCGCCCTTCTTCGGCGGTGCCGGCACCGGCTGGACGGTCTATGCGCCGCTTTCGACCTATGGCGAGCCAGGGCCTTCCGTTGATATGGCGATCCTCTCGCTTCATCTCGCGGGCGCCAGCTCGATCCTGGGCGCGATCAACTTCATCACCACCATCTTCAACATGCGCGCGCCGGGTATGACCCTGCACAAGATGCCGCTGTTCGTGTGGTCGGTGCTGGTCACGGCGTTCCTGCTGCTGCTGGCGCTGCCGGTGCTCGCCGCGGCGATCACGATGCTGCTGACGGACCGCAACTTCCACACCACCTTCTTCGATCCCGCCGGCGGCGGCGATCCGGTGCTGTACCAGCATCTCTTCTGGTTCTTCGGGCACCCCGAAGTCTACATCATGATCCTGCCGGGCTTCGGCATCATCAGCCAGATCATCTCGACCTTCTCGAAGAAGCCGGTGTTCGGGTATCTCGGCATGGCCTATGCCATGGTCGCGATCGGCGTGGTCGGCTTCGTCGTGTGGGCGCACCACATGTTCACCACCGGCCTCAGCGTGAACGTGAAGATGTATTTCACGGCAGCAACGATGGTGATCGCGGTGCCGACCGGCATCAAGATCTTCTCGTGGATCGCGACGATGTGGGGCGGCTCGATGAGCTTCAAGACCCCGATGCTGTGGGCGATCGGCTTCATCTTCATGTTCACGGTCGGTGGCGTGACCGGCGTCGTTCTCGCCAATGGCGGCGTCGACGACAACATGCAGGATACCTATTACGTCGTGGCGCATTTCCACTACGTGCTCAGCCTCGGCGCGGTGTTCAGCCTCTTCGCCGGCTTCTATTACTGGTTCCCGAAGATGTCGGGCCGGATGTACAACGAGGCGCTCGGCCAGATCCACTACTGGATCTTCTTCGTCGGCGTGAACATCCTGTTCTTCCCGATGCACTTCCTCGGTGTCCAGGGCATGCCGCGCCGTATTCCGGACTACAATCCCGGCTACGAGCATTGGAACTGGATCGCGACGGTCGGCTATATGATCATGGCTGCGTCGATGATGGTGTTCTTCGTCAATCTCTTCTGGTCGCTGTTCGCCGGGAAGAAGGCGGGTGACAACCCGTGGGGCGAAGGTGCCACGACGCTCGAATGGACGCTGTCGAGCCCGCCGCCCTACCATCAGTTCGAGACGCTGCCGCGGATCGACTGAGGCCAGATACCAACACCGATAGCGGCGCCGGCCTTACCGGCGCCGCTACGCATTGAAGTGAACATGACCACGACGATCGCTCAAGCCAGCATTCTTCCCGCCGATTGGCGCGATTTCCTCGCGCTGACCAAGCCGCGGGTGATGACGCTCGTCGTCTTCACGGGTCTGTGCGGCATGCTGGCGGCGCCGGTGGCCGTCGACCCGGTGCTCGGCTTCACCGCCATTCTGTGCATCGCACTCGGGGCCGGTGCGGCGGGCGCGCTCAATCAGTGGTACGAGGCGGATCTCGACGCGAAGATGAAGCGCACCGAGCGCCGGCCGCTCCCGGCCGGCCGGATGGACCGGCAGTCGGCGCTGCACTTCGGCGTGGGACTTGGGGCTTTTTCGGTGATCCTGATGGGGCTGGCGGTCAATCTGGTCGCGGCCGCGATCCTGACCGTCTCGATTCTCTTTTACGTGCTCGTCTACACCGTCTGGCTGAAGCGCCGCACGCCGCAGAACATCGTCATCGGCGGCGCGGCCGGCGCGTTCCCGCCACTGATCGGCTGGGCGGCTGCGACAGGCCATGTCGCGACGCTGCCGATATTGTTGTTCGCGCTCGTGTTCCTGTGGACGCCGCCGCACTTCTGGGCGCTCGCGTTGTTCATGAAGTCCGATTACGCCGCTGCCGGCGTCCCGATGCTGCCGGTCGTCGCGGGTGAACGGGCAACGCGCCTGCAGATCGGGCTCTACACCATACCCATGGCTATCGCGGCGATTGCCCCCTGGGCATTGCGGCTGACCGGTACGCTCTACGGGGGTGTCGCGATAGCGGCGACAGGCGTCTTCGCCGGACTCGCGTTGCGGGTCAGCACGCGCTCGACCGGGGCAGGCGATGCGATGCGCCCCGAAAAACGGCTGTTCGCCTGGTCGATCCTTTATCTCTTCATTCTCTTCGGCGCGCTCGTCGTCGACAGGTGGATCGGCTGATGCACGAAGACGACGAAAAGCTGATCCGGACCCGCCAGCGTGGTCGCGCGGTCGTGATGGGCGTCCTGCTCGGCGCCCTTGTGCTGCTGATCTTCGCGATCACCATCGCCAAGATCAAGGCCGGGGGCGGGCAATGAGCCGGAAGACCCGCACGCTGCTGCTTGCGCTGGTCGGCGTTGCCGCGATGTCGGGCCTGGGCTGGGCAAGCGTGCCGTTGTATCGTGTCTTCTGCCAGGCGACCGGCCTGAATGGCACCACCCAGCGCGGGATCGCGGCGCCGGGTGCGGTGGCGCAACAGGTCCGGATCGATTTCGATACCAATGTGGCGCCCAAGCTGCCCTGGACCTTCCGGCCGGAGACTCCGTCGGACACGGTGGCGATCGGCGCGCGCGACATGGCGTTCTTCCTTGCGACCAACAACAGCGACAAGCCGATCACCGGAACCGCGACGTTCAACGTCACGCCGGCTCAGGCCGGGAAGTATTTCACCAAGATCCAGTGCTTCTGCTTCACGCAGCAGACGCTGAAGCCGGGTGAGACGGCGCGGATGCCGGTGATCTTCTATGTCGATCCGAAGATCCTTGCCGATCCGGATGCGGTCGACGTGAAAACGATCACGCTCAGCTACACCTTTTACCCAGTGGATTCCGCGAAAGCCGCGAGCTAGAGCGATACCGACAGCCTAAAACGGGGACCGAAGAATGGCCGGCGCCAAGAATCACGATTATCATATCCTGCCACCCGATATCTGGCCGATTACCGGCGCGTTCTCCGCGCTGGCGATGGCGATCGGCGGCATCATGTGGATGCACTCCGGCAGCGTGTTCGGCATCGGCGGGGGCGTGATCTTCTTCCTCGGCGTCGCGGCTGTTCTGCTCACCATGTTCTCCTGGTGGAGCAACGTGATCAGGGAAGCGCATGCCGGCGATCATACGCCGGTGGTGCAGCTCCATCTGCGCTATGGCATGATCCTCTTCATTGCCTCCGAGGTCATGTTCTTCGTCGGTTGGTTCTGGGCCTTCTTCGATTTCTCGCTCTTCCCGGCACCGGTCCAGATCGTGGACGGCACCGTCAGTCTGATCACGAACGCGGCCGCGGGCGCAGCGACCTGGCCGCCCAAGGGGCTCGAGGTGATCGATGCCTTCAAGTTCCCGCTGCTCAACACGCTCATCCTGCTGACTTCGGGCACCACGGTGACCTGGGCGCACCATGCGCTGATCCACGGTCAGCGCGGTGGCGAGAAGACCGGCCTCTGGGGCCTGATCGGCGTGGGCAACCGTGACGGCGTGCTCAAGGGGCTGTGGCTGACGATCATTCTCGGCCTGCTCTTCTCGTCGATCCAGGCCTATGAATATTCGGAAGCGCCCTTCCCCTTCCAGGGGATCAACTATGGCGCGTCCTTCTTCATGGCCACGGGCTTCCACGGCTTCCATGTGATCATCGGCACGATTTTCCTGATCGTGTGCCTGATCCGCGCCTATAAGGGTGACTTTACGCCACGCCAGCATTTCGGCTTCGAGGCCGCTGCCTGGTACTGGCATTTCGTCGACGTCGTCTGGCTGTTCCTGTTCGTCTCCATCTATGTCTGGGGCGGCTGGGGCGCACCGGTCCACGCAGGTTGACCATGCCGGAGCGGGCCGAGGCTGTCGCGCCGACGCCCGCCCAGGTGGCGCTCAAGGGGCTGTGCCCGCGTTGCGGCGCGAAGACGCTGTTTGCGGGGCCGACCAAATTCGCCGATCGTTGCAGCGCCTGCGGGCTTGATCTCACCACCTTCAATGTGGGGGACGGGCCCGCCGCGTTCCTGACGCTGATCGTCGGCGGTGCGCTGGTCGGAATTGCCGTGACGCTGCAGCTCACGCTTGAGCCGCCGCTGTGGCTGCTGGCGCTGATCCTGATCCCGCTGGCGGTGATCGGCGTGATCGGCTCCCTGCGAATCGCCAAGGCAGCGCTGCTCGTCTTCGAATATCGCAATTCGGCGCGCGAAGGTCGAATAGCCGATAAATGAAGCGCTTCCCCGTCATCGCCACGATCTTGGTCGGTCTCGCCGTCGCGGCGATGATCGGCCTGGGTTTCTGGCAGCTGCAGCGCAAGGCCGAGAAGGAGGCGCTGCTCGCCCAGCTTTCGGCGAATCGGACGCTCCCCGCGATCGCCTTTCCGCGCATCCCGGTGGGCGAGACGTTGCTGTTCCGCCGGGCCAGTGCCTTCTGCCTCGAGCCGGTCGGCTACAAGGTCGAGGGCGGGCGCAATGCTGCGGGCGCGGTCGGCTGGCGGCAGATCGCGCAGTGCCGAACCGGCGCCGAAGGGCCGGGTTTCGCGGTCCAGATCGGGGTGGCCAAGGCGCCCGACGCCAAGCCTTCGTGGCGCGGCGGCGAGGTGAGCGGCTATATCACGCATGCACCAGACCATCAGCCGATGATCGTCGGACTCTTCTCCCGCCACCCCCGGATGCTGATGCTGGTAGCCGACAAGCCGGCGCCTGGTCTCGAGCCCAATCCACAGCCCGATCTGGCGTCGGTTCCGAACAACCATCTCGCCTATGCGGTGCAGTGGTTCCTGTTTGCCGGCGTCGCATCGGTGATCTACGGCATTGCGCTCCGCAAGCGACTCAGGCCCTGAGCGACTTGTGACTTTGGCGCGCCGAGGTTAGGCGCGTCAGCCATGCGCTATATCAGCACCCGCGGGGCCGCTCCGGTCCTCGACTTCGAACAGGTCACGCTCGCCGGTCTCGCCAGCGACGGCGGCCTGTATGTACCCGAATCCTGGCCGAGCCTGAGTGCCGACGAAATCGCAGGCCTGCGCGGCCTTTCCTATGTGGATACGGCGGTCGCGGTCATGGCGCCTTTCGTCGAGGGCACGCTGAACCGCGAGGAACTGCGCAGCCTCTGCGCGCAGGCCTATGGACGATTCGCGCATGCGGCAGTTACCCCGCTGGTCCAGCTCGACGAGCGCCAGTGGCTCCTCGAGCTGTTCCACGGCCCCACGCTCGCTTTCAAGGACGTTGCGCTCCAGCTGCTCGGCCTGTTGTTCGAGCGCTTCCTTGCCGGGTCGGACAAGCAGGTAACGATCGTCGGCGCCACCTCCGGGGATACCGGCTCGGCCGCGATCGATGCGCTGGCGGGTCGTGCCGGCGTCGACGTGTTCATGCTGCATCCGCGCGGTCGCGTTTCCGACGTGCAGCGGCGGCAGATGACGACGGTGCTCGCGCCCAATATCCATAACATCGCTATCGAGGGAAGCTTCGACGACGCCCAGGCGCTGGTGAAGGCGATGTTCAACGATCCCGGCTTCTCGGGCAGGTTCGCGCTCTCGGCGGTCAATTCGATCAACTGGGCACGGCTGATGGCCCAGGTCGTCTATTATTTCTATGCCGCCGTCCGCCTCGGCGCCCCCGATCGTCCGGTCGCCTTTTCGGTGCCGACGGGCAATTTCGGCGATGTGTTCGCGGGCTATGTCGCGGCGAAGATGGGCTTGCCCGTCGCCAGGCTGGTGGTGGCGACCAACGTCAACGACATCCTCCATCGCGCACTCAGTCAGGGCGATTATTCGCAAGGCACGGTCGTGCCGACGCCGAGCCCGTCGATGGACATCCAGGTGTCGAGCAATTTCGAGCGCCTGTTGTTCGATCTCGGCGGTCGCGACGGCGCCGCGACGCGCCAGCAGATGCACGGCTTCGAATCGAGCAGGGCGATGCGGCTGACCAATGCGCAGCGCGACGGCGCCTCGGCTCTGTTCGCCAGCGACCGGGTCGATCTCGACGACATGTCGCTGGCGATGCGCTGGGCATATGAGGGCGCCGGACAGGTGATCGATCCGCACACCGCGATCGGCCTGGCCGCAGCGCGCCGCGCCACGCTTCCGGCCGATGTGCCCGTGGTCACGCTCGCGACCGCCCATCCGGCGAAGTTTGGCGATGCGGTCGAGCGCGCGACCGGGATTCGCCCGGCATTGCCCGCGCGGATGGGCGACCTGTTCGATCGCGAGGAGCGCTACGCCACGCTTCCGGGCACGTTCGAGGCAGTCACCGGCTATATCGCCGAGCGGGCGGTGGCAGTCTGACGGGGGGCAGGGGCATGGAGCTCCAGACACTCATTGGCGAACCCTGGGCCGATTACGGCCTGATCGATTCGGGCAATGGCCGCAAGCTGGAGCGCTACGGGCGCTTCCGCTTCATCCGCCCCGAAGGCCAGGCACTCTGGGCTCCGGCCAGCGCCGACTGGCGCGCCCAGGCCGAGTTCGTTCCCGGTTCGGATGAAGAGGGCGGCGGCCGTTGGGAATATGCCGAGCCGGTCCCGCGCGAGGGCTGGCCGCTCAAATGGGACGATGTCAGCTTTACCGCCAACACCACGCCGTTCCGGCATCTCGGCTTCTTCCCGGACATGGCGCCGGTGTGGAGCTGGATGCGGCGGCAGGTCGCTGGCGTGGAGGCTCCGGAGTGCCTCAACCTGTTCGGCTATACCGGTGTCGGCACGCTCGCCATGGCGAGCAAGGGCGTGAAGATGGTGCATGTCGATGCCTCGAAGAAATCGGTCGAGGCGGCGCGCGCGAATGCGGTGCTCTCCGGCATGGCCGACAAGCCGATCCGCTGGATGACCGATGACGCCACCAAGTTCATCGCGCGCGAGGTGCGGCGGGGGCGGCGCTATGACGGGATCCTGCTCGATCCGCCCAAGTTCGGCCGCGGTCCGGAGGGTGAGGTGTGGCGGCTCGAGGAAGGGCTGCCGCGGCTGATCGGCGAGTGCCGCAAGCTGCTCGATGCCGAATCGCGCTTCCTGTTTCTGACGGTCTATGCGGTGCGCATGTCGGCGCTCGCGATCGGCGAGCTGCTCAATCAGGCGCTCGGCGATCTGGGCGGCAAGGTCGAGGCGGGTGAGCTCGCGGTTCGCGAGGAAGCGCGCGGCCTGTTGCTGCCGACCGCGATCTGGGCACGCTGGAGCCGGTAGTTACTCCATTCCCGCCCGCATCGCCGCGCCGGCCACGAACGGCGCGCCGGCGATCAGGGTGAGGCTGACGGCGGCCAGCAGCTTGACCGCGCCCATTCCCCCCTCGATCGATCCAGCGCCGAAGATCAGCAGCGGCACCGCGAGGGGCAGCATCACCAGCCCCGCCACCGCGCCCGCCCCGCGCAGACCCGACACCAGCGCCGAGGTCGCCACCGCCAGCGCTGCGAGGCCCGGGGTACCGATCAGCAGCCCGGTCTCGACCCGCAGCAGCGTCTGGCCCGGGAGATCGAGCAGCCCCGCCGCGATTACCGCCGCCAGCATCAGCGGTGGCCCGAACGCCAGCCAGTGCGCCGCGATCTTCGCGGCCGCGACGCCGGCCATGCTCAGGCCACGCACCGCGAACTGGTCGAGCACGCCGCTCTCGGCATCCGGCCCGATCAGCCGCTCGACCGGCATCAGCGCGGCAAGCAGGGCGGCCGCCCAGATCACCCCGCCGCCGACCCGCGCGAGCAGCGCGGCATCGGGCCCGATCGCGAAGGGAAACAGGATCGCGACGAGCAGGAAGAAGGCGAGCGTATAGGTTACGCTCCCGCCCGCCCAGGCCCGGGCCAGATCCCGCCCGACAAGGGTGAGGAATGCGCTCATGCCGGCCGCTCCAGCGCAATGGCCTGCGCTTCGGGCAGGTCGATCGGCAAGTGCGTCGCGACGAGAACGGTCCCGCCGCGGGCGCGGTGTGCGGCAACCAGCGCTTCCAGCAGGCGCACGCTGGCATCGTCCAGCCCGTTGGCGGGCTCGTCGAGCAGCCATAGGGGCGCTTGGCTCGCCACCACGCGGGCGAGGGCGGCGCGACGGCGCTGCCCGGTGGAAAGCAGCCGCACCGGTACCGCCGCCAGGGCGGCGAGGCCGGTCGCCTCGAGCGCCTTGGCGACCCGCGGGCCGGGCGCGGCGTCATCGCCATCGAGCGACGCCCAGAAGCGCAGTGCCGCGCCGAGCCGGCGCTCGCCGTCAAGGGCGGCCGCCTCCGCCATCAGCGCGCGGACTGGCGCGCCCGAGACCGAGCCCCTGGCCGGCTTGAGCAGGCCGGCCGCGACCCTGATCAGGCTCGACTTGCCGACCCCGTTCGGGCCGGTGACGATCGCGGCGCCGCCACCGCCGATCGCGAGCGATAGTCCTTCGAACAGCACGCGCCCGCCACGCACGCAGGTCACGTCATGGAACGCGAGGCCGTCGCTCACGCGCCGTCCGCTCCGTCCTCGCCGGCCATAGTCTCCAGCGCGTGCATATCGGCATCCGACAGGCCGAAATGATGGCCGATCTCATGGATCATCACATGCGCGACCAGTTCGTCGAGGCCGACCCCGGTCTCTATCCATTCCTCCAGGATCGCGCGCCGGTACAGGTGGATCCGGTCGGGCAACGCGCCCGACTCCATCGAGGATTTCTCGCCGATCGGCCGTCCGTGATAGAGGCCTGACAGGTCGAGCGGATGCTCGATGCCGAGCGCGTCGAGCGTCTCGTCATCGGCGATCTCCTCGACGATCAGGACGACGTCGTCGAGATGCGCGCGGAATTGCCCGGGCAGCGCCGCGAGCGTGGCGCGTGCGATCGCCTCGATCTCGTCGGCGCCCGGCGCGGTGCGTGGTTGAACGGGCGCTGGCATGGGCTATGCCTTAGGGCGAAGTACACGCAGGAGGAAGCCTTGGGCGTAGAGCAACTG
This sequence comes from uncultured bacterium, assembly GCA_903884945.1. Lineage (GTDB taxonomy): Bacteria > Pseudomonadota > Alphaproteobacteria > Sphingomonadales > Sphingomonadaceae > Sphingomonas. The sequence continues at coordinate 6,524 of CAISGR010000112.1, read as the reverse complement.
AGCGAAGAAGAGCGGGCGGACGCCCTGGATGCGCTCGACGAATGGGATTTCGACGAGGCGCGCGACGCGATCACCCGCACCTTCACCTTCGCCGACTTCAGCGAGGCCTTCGCTTTCATGACCCGCGTCGCCCTGCTCGCGGAGAAAGCGGACCATCACCCCGAATGGACGAATGTGTGGAACCGCGTCGATATCCTGCTGACCACGCACGAAGCCAGCGGCCTGTCGGCGCGCGACGTCGCCATGGCCGAGGCAATCGACCTGCTGGTGGATTAAGCCTTTCCGCGCCTTTTCCCGCGATGCGAGGGAGGGGCCGATCACGCCGACGGCGCGGTGGTTCCTCGTCGCATCATCTGGCGCAGCTTGCCCGGCATCCATCGCGCCGCGAACGCCATCCGGTCAGCGGTCTTGCCGACATAGGTGTGCAGCTTGTTGCCATGCACCGCGGCCCAGGCGGCCTCGGCGACCCGCTCCACCGGGGTCAGTTCCAGCCCGGCGCCGGTCACGGTCTCGCGAATCGAGCGATTCGATCCGGCGGTCGGGCCGTTCAGCAGCGGCGTCTCGATGAACGCCGGGACGATGTCGCGCACCTTGATCCCGGCGCCATACCATTCGCCGTCGAGCGCCTCGGTCATCGCGCGCACGCCGAACTTGGTCATCGAATAGGGCGTGAGCCCGGACGCACCGTAGATCGCCGAGGCGGAGGCGGTGTTGAGCAGGCAGGAACCCGGCGTCCGGGCGAGATAGGCATAGCCGATCCGCGCGCCGTTCAGCGCCCCCATGAGATTGATCGAGACGGTCCGGTCGATATCCTCGAAGCTCATCTCGGCGAGGGGGCCGCCAGTGCCGATCCCGGCATTGTTGAACAGCACGTCGAGCCGGCCGCCGCTCGCAGCGGTGAAGGCGTCGAGACTGGCAGTCCAGGCGTCGCGGTCGCGTACGTCCATGACATAGGTCGTTGCCATGCCGGCGGGCAGCAGCGCGGCGGTCTCGCCGAGCCCTTTCGCATTCACATCGGCTAGCCCGATACGCCAGCCATGCGCGGCGAACAGGATCGCGGTCGCGCGGCCGATGCCCGATCCGCCACCGGTGATGAAAATCGATTTCGCCGCCGCATCTGCCATTCCTGCCCCCATGTCGTCGTTTGACGTTCACGTTATCCTCCCGCACAAACCGCGTCGATGCCAGAACAATCGCCCGGCCCCTCGGTCGCGTTCAGCGCGATCACCAAGCGCTATCCGGGCGGCACGGTTGCGGTCGACGGCGTGACGCTCGAGATCGCGGGGGGCAGCTTCGTCGCGCTGGTCGGCGCCTCGGGATCGGGCAAGTCGACGCTGCTCAAGATGATCAACCGGCTGGTCGAGCCCGGCAGCGGCAGGATCGCGATCGCGGGCGAGGATATTGCCCGGGCCGAGCCCCATGCGCTGCGTCGCCGGATCGGCTATGTCTTCCAGAATATCGGCCTGTTCCCGCACATGACCGTGGCGGAGAATATCGGCATCGGGCTGCGTATCGCCGGCGAGGCCGGCCGCGATGCCCGCATCGCCGAGCTGCTCGACCTCGTCGATCTCCCGCGCGATTTCGCCGCGCGGATGCCGGATGCCCTGTCCGGGGGGCAGCGCCAGCGGGTCGGCGTGGCGCGCGCTCTCGCGACCGCGCCGGGACTGATGCTGATGGACGAGCCGTTCGGTGCCCTCGATCCGGTCACGCGCGATCAGCTCGGCGTCGCGATCCGCGCGCTGCACGACCGGCTCGGGCTCACCACCATCATGGTGACGCACGACATGGCCGAGGCGCTGCTGCTCGCCGATCGCGTGCTGGTGATGGCAGCCGGCCGGATCGTCGCCGATGCCACGCCCAGGGCATTGCTCGCCGGCGAGGGCGGGGCGGAGGCGGATGCGCTGGTCGCGGTGCCGCGCGACCAGGCGCGGCGCCTCCGCGCGCTGGAGAACGGCGCATGAGCCCCTTTCTGGAAGCGCTGGGCCGCGTGCCCGATCTGCTCGCAGCACATCTGCTGCTCGCTGCCTCCGCCCTGGCGCTGGGACTGGTCATCAGCCTGCCGCTGGCGATCTGGTCCGCCCGCCGCCCGACCGTGGCGAAGATCGCGCTCGGGTTTGCGAGCCTGATCCAGACCATTCCGTCCTTGGCGCTGCTCGCGCTCTTCTATCCGCTGCTGCTGTCGCTTTCGACCCTGCTCGGCGGCGGCATTCCGGCGCTGGGCTTCCTCCCGTCGCTGCTTGCGCTCACGCTCTATGCGTTGCTGCCGATCCTGCGGAACGGCGTGACTGGCCTTGCCGGCATCGATCCCGCGGTGATCGAGGCAGCCGACGGGGTCGGCATGACGGCATGGCAGAAGCTGCGCCTCGTCGAGGCGCCGCTGGTCGCGCCGGTGCTGATGGCGGGCATCCGCACCGCCGCGGTCTGGACGATCGGTGCGGCGACCTTGTCCACCACCGTAGGCCAGCCAAGCCTCGGGGACATGATCTTCGCCGGGCTGCAGACGCAGAACTGGGCGCTGGTGCTGGCAGGCTGCCTGACGGCGGCGGCGCTGGCGCTGTCGGTCGATGCGCTGCTCGGCGTGATCGAGCAGGGCATCGCCGCGCGCAGGCGGGCCCGGATGTGGATCGCCGGCGGCATTCTCCTCCTTGCCGTGCTTGCCGCGCTGGCGCCGCTCTGGCCGAGGGGCGGGCAGAAAGTGGTGATCGGGGCCAAGGGCTTTTCGGAGCAATATATCCTCGCCCGCGTGATCGGCCACCAGCTCGAAAAGGCCGGCTACCGCGTCGACTATCGCGAGGGGCTCGGTTCAGTCGTCGCCTTCTCGGCGGTCTCGGGCGGCGATATCGATCTCTATGTCGATTATTCGGGCACGATCTGGACCAACAGCATGAAGCGCGCCGACGTGCCGCCGCGCGACGCGATCGTACGCGGCGTGGCCGACTGGGCGCGCCGCGCGCACGGCGTCCGCCTGCTCGGCACGCTCGGCTTCGAGAACAGCTATGCCTTCACCATGCGCGCCGACGACGCCGCGCGGCGCCATATCCGCAGCATCGCCGATCTTGCCCCGGTCGCACCGCAGCTCCGGCTCGCCACCGACATCGAATTCCTGGAGCGGCCCGAATGGGCGGCGGTGAAGCGGGCCTATGGCTTGTCCTTCAGGGAAGCCCACCCCTATCAGCCCACTTTCATGTATCGCGCGCTGGCCAGCGGCACGGCTGATGTCATCCCGGCCTTCTCCTCGGACGGCCGTATCGCGGCGGACAGGCTGACCGTGCTGACGGATCCAAAAGGCGCGATCCCGGGCTATGACGCGATCCTGCTGCTCGCCCCAAGACACGCGCGGGATGAGCGGTTCATTGCCGCAGTCACCCCGCTGATCGGCCGCATCCCGGTCGAAGCAATGCGCGAGGCGAACTACATGGTCGATAGGGATAACAATAAGGCATCGCCCGAGGAAGCGGCGCGGTGGCTGGAAAAGAAACTGGGCCTCTAGGCGCTTGCTTCTTCACCCCGCCTCTCGCTGGATCAATTCATAGACCTGGCGTGCATTTGCGATGCGAATGAACTGGGGTGTCTGGTCGAAGGTAGGTTGCCAGAGACCGAAATTATTACGGTCGAACCAGCTGCCCGATGGTCCGAAACGTATGGTGCCACTTCCGTCCGACCGCTCGTCGAACTCCAGCGTCGGAAGCCGTTTGATATCGATCGACTTTGAGACTGATCCGTGTTCTCTCAGAATGAGGATACGGCGGTTGGTCACGAGATAGACCAAGCGCTTGCGGAGATGCATGTCGACCCAGAAGCGGCCAATGGTGATGTACAGCCCGGCCGCGAGGAAAGGCAGGCCGAACAGCTTGAACGGCAAATCGGCGCCGCTTGCATCGTCCGCCCAGACGGTAATGTTCCAGAACAGCGCGAACCCGCCCCACAACAGGCTGAACGGAATCAGAAAGGCCTCGACCGGGCGAAGGATCAGGCCAGTCGAGGGCTTGCCTTCCCAGAGCACCTGCTCGCCCAAAAGAAGTTGCCGCATTATCCCGTTGGACATTGCCCTGTTCTCCGTCGGTTTCGGGAAATCACCCGTCCACATGGGCATCCATGGGGCAAGTGCCCCGGTTCAACCCCGCACCGCCGTCACGAAATAGTCCAGCGTCATGTCGTCCGAGATCACGAAGCCCCTGGCCACCGAGAAGCCGAGCCCGCGCGTGTCCACCACGTTCAGCCCCGCCTGCTCGATCAGGGCGACCAACTCATCGGGCTTGAGGAACTTGTTCCAGTCATGCGTGCCCTTGGGGATCTGCCCGGTGCCCTCGCCGATGGTGATCAGGGCCAGCCGGGACAGCGCGGTGCGGTTGGGCGTCGACAGGACCAGCAGGCCGTCCTCCGCCAGCGCCCCGGCCAGCCCGGCGACGAACGCGGCGGGGTCAGTGACGTGCTCGATCACCTCCATGCTCGTCACCAGGTCGAAGCGTCGCGATCCCAGTCCCTCGATCCCGCCGGTGCGGTAGTCGATCGTCAGGCCCGATTGCAGGGCATGGGCATGGGCAGCCGCGATATTCTCCGCCGCCGCGTCGATCCCGGTCACTGCCGCGCCGAGCCGGGCAAGCGGTTCGCACAACAGGCCGGCGCCGCAGCCGACATCGAGCGCGCTCTTGCCCGCGAGCGGGGTAAAGCCGCTCCCGTCCAGGCCCCAATGCGCGTCGATCCGCTCGCGCAGATAGGAAAGGCGTACCGGGTTGAGCCGGTGCAGCATCGCCGAGGATCCCTTCGGATCCCACCACTCAGCGGCGAGTCCGCCGAAATGCGCGGCTTCGGCGGGGTCGATTGTCGTTACGGGCGCGCTCGCGGTGCTTGCTATCGTCATGGCTGCTTCCTATCAGGACGCCCCCGTCACCCCAAGGATTTCCGAAAGCGCCAATGGCCCGTATCGTGATGAAATTCGGCGGCACGTCGATGGCCGGGATCGAGCGGATCCGCAGCGTCGCCGCGCGCGTGAAGAAAGAGGTCGATGCCGGCAACCAGGTCGCCGTCGTCGTCTCGGCCATGGCCGGCGAGACCGACCGGCTGGTCAATTTCTGCCGCGAGGCAAGTTCGCTCTACGACCCGCACGAATATGACGTGGTCGTCTCCGCCGGCGAGCAGATCACGAGCGGCCTGCTCGCCATCGCGCTGCAGGCGATCGGGGTGTCCGCGCGCAGCTGGCTCGGCTGGCAGCTGCCGATCCACACGTCGGACGCGCATGGCTCCGCCCGCATTGCCGATATCGACACCACCGCGCTCAACGCCTCGCTGGCGAAGGGCGAGGTCGCGGTGATCCCGGGCTTCCAGGGCGTCGCCTCGGGCGAACGCGTCACGACGCTCGGGCGCGGCGGGTCGGACACCTCCGCAGTCGCGATGGCGGCGGCGATGAAGGCCGACCGCTGCGACATCTATACCGATGTCGACGGCGTCTACACCACCGATCCGCGCATCGTGCCCCGCGCACGCAAGCTGAAGCGGGTCACCTATGAGGAAATGCTCGAGCTCGCGAGCGTGGGAGCCAAGGTGCTCCAGACGCGCTCGGTGGGTCTCGCGATGAAGGAACATGTCCGCGTCCAGGTGCTCTCCTCCTTCCTCGATACCGACGAGGAAGAACCGGGCACGCTGATCGTGAGCGAAGAGGAATTGGGAACGATGGAACGGCAACTCATCACCGGGATCGCGCACGACAAGAACGAGGCGAAGATCACGCTGACGGCGGTCCCGGACCGCCCCGGCGCGGTCGCCTCGATCTTCACGCCGCTGGCCGATGCCAATATCAACGTCGACATGATCGTGCAGAACGTCGCGCATTCGACGGGCTCGACCGACGTGACCTTCACCGTTCCCTCGGCCGACCTCGCGCGCTCGCTCGAGGTGCTGAACAATGCCAAGGGCGATATCGGCTTTGTCGAGCTGGTCCATGATACGCGCGTCGCCAAGATCTCGGTGGTCGGCGTCGGCATGCGCAGCCATGCTGGCGTCGCGGCGACGATGTTCAAGACGCTCGGCGAGCGCGGCATCAACATCCAGGCCATCACCACCTCGGAGATCAAGGTCTCGGTGCTGATCGAGGAAGATTATACCGAACTCGCGGTGCGCGTGCTGCACACGGCATACGGCCTGGACGCAGAAGACGCGGCCTGAACTCCCTCTCCCCTTGCGGGAGAGGGAAGGGCCCCGAGCGATTGCCGAACGGGCTCCGGGAGGGCAAGGAACCAAGCATGACTGAAAACCCCACCCTTACCCCCGCCCACACCGTCGGCGAAGAACGCCTCGCCCGCCGCATGGCGCGGGGTGCGGCGTTCCTCGGCTCCGAAACCGCCATCCTGTGCGGCGCGATGTCCTGGGTCTCGGAACGCCACCTCGTCTCCGCCATCTCCAATGCCGGCGGCTTCGGCCTGATCGCGTGCGGCGCGATGACCCCGGACCTGCTCGATGCCGAGATCGCGGCGACCAAGGCGCTCACCGACAAGCCGTTCGGCGTGAACCTCATCACCATGCACCCC
>CAISGR010000111.1 GCA_903884945.1 uncultured bacterium | reverse complement strand
GCACTACCCAGTTGATGTTCTGGGTCGGATCCTTGATGTCGCAGGTCTTGCAGTGGACGCAATTCTGCGCGTTGATCACGAACTTCGGATCACCCGTTTCCTCGCCGACGATCTCGTAGACGCCCGCCGGGCAATAGCGCTGTGCCGGCTCGTCATACATCGGCAGGTCGTAGGCGACCGGGATCGTGGGATCCTTGAGCGTCAGGTGGACCGGCTGGTCTTCCTCGTGATTGGTGTTCGACAGGAATACCGAGGAGAGGCGATCGAAGGTCAGCACGCCGTCGGGCTTGGGATAATCGATCTTGCTGACCTGGTCCTTGCGCCACAGGCTCTCATTGTCCGGGTGGTGCTTCAGGGTGAAGGGCATCCTGATCCCGAAATGCTCGAGCCACATGGTGATGCCGGCCAGGCCCGAGCCGACGAAATCGCCGAAGGACTTCACCAGCGGCACGACGTTGCGGACGACCGACAGCTCCTTCTTCACCCAGCTATGCTCGAAGGCGTCCGGATAAGCGGTCAGCTCGTCGCCCGCGCGCCCGGCCTGGATCGCGTCGAACGCTGCCTCGGCGGCCATCATGCCGCTCTTCACCGCGGTGTGGCTGCCCTTGATGCGGGGCACGTTGAGGAACCCGGCCGAATCCCCGATCAGCGCACCGCCCGGGAATACCAGCTTCGGGATGGATTGCAGCCCGCCGTCGCTGATCGCCCGTGCGCCATAGGAGACGCGCTTGCCCCCTTCGAGCATGGCGGCGATCGCCGGATGGGTCTTCCAGCGCTGCATCTCCTGGAAGGGCGAGAGATAGGGGTTGGTGTAGTTGAGCCAGGTGACGAAGCCGATCGCGACCTGCCCGTTCGCCTGGTGGTAGAAGAAGCCGCCGCCGCTGGCGCCGTCGGACAGCGGCCAGCCCTGGGTGTGGATGACGCGGCCGGGAACGTGATTCTCCGGCTTGATATCCCACAATTCCTTGATGCCGAGACCGTAGACCTGCGGCTGCGCATCCTTCGCGAGATCGAAGGTGCGGATCAGTTCCTTGCTCAGATGTCCGCGCACCCCTTCGCCGAGGAAGGTGTATTTGGCGTGGAGTTCGAGGCCCGGCGTGTAATCGGGCTTGTGCGTGCCGTCGCGTGCCACGCCCATGTCGCCGGTCGCGACGCCCTTGACCGATCCGTCCTCGTTGAACAGGATCTCGGCCGCTGCGAAGCCAGGAAAAATCTCGACGCCCAGTTCCTCTGCCTGGCCCGCCAGCCAGCGGCACAGGTTGCCGAGCGACCCGGTATAGGTGCCCTTGTTGTGCATGAAGGGCGGGGTAAGGAAATGCGGCAGCCCGAACTTGGTCTTCTTGCCGAGAACCCAGTGCTGGTTGTCGGTGACGGGCACTTCGGCGAGCGGGCAGCCCTTGTCGCGCCAGTCCGGAATCAGCTCGTCGAGCCCCTTCGGATCGACCACCGCGCCGGACAGGATATGGGCGCCGACCTCGGACCCCTTTTCGAGCACGCAGACCGACACCTCGCCGCCCTTTTCGGCCGCGAGCTGCTTCAGCCGGATCGCCGCGGAAAGGCCGGCAGGCCCCGCGCCGACGATCACGACGTCGTAGGGCATGGACTCTCGTTCGCTCATCATCGTCTCCAATCGGGACGAAGTGGGCGCTCTCGTCGCGCCACAGCAACGTCCTGTCCAATCAGCGGTGCCAGCGAATTGACCGCGCCGTCAACTGTCGACTCTATGCGGGGATCATGGGGGCGGACCAGAACATCGATTTGAGAATGATGGCGGCAAGCGCGCTCGATTGGTGGCGCGATGCCGGCGTCGATGCGTCGATCGACGAGGCGCCGCGCGACTGGCTCGCGCCCGTGGAGCCGCCGCGTCCGGTTGCCCGTACCGAGGCCGTAGCGGAAATCGCCGCGCCATTGCCCGCCACCCTTGCCGCGTTCGAGGCCTGGCGGATGGGGCCGGACGCCCCGGAAGCCAGCTGGCCCGGGCGGCCGGTCGCCGCCCAGGGCCGGTCCTCGGCCGATATAATGGTGATGGTCGACCTTCCGGAGCGCGAGGATGCCGATGCGGGCGTTCTGCTGAGCGGCGCGGCCGGCCGCCTGTTCGATCGCATGCTCGCCGCGATCGGACGCGATCGCGAATCGATCTATCTCGTGCCGCTCTGCGCGTCGCGGCCGCCGGCCGGGCGCGTATCGCCCGAGATCGAGGATCGCCTCAACGAAATCGCACGGCATCACGTCATGCTTGCGGCACCGAAACGCCTGTTGCTGCTGGGCAATGCGCCGAGCCGTGCGCTGCTCGGGGCGGACGCTTTACGTTGCCGTGGTCGTTTACACGTGATTAACCTTAGTGGCGGAAATAACGGGGCTGACAATAATGTCGTTCATCCGCAGGCTGTCGCGAGCTTCCATCCGCGCTTCCTGCTCGAACGGCCAGCCGCCAAGGCGGAAGCCTGGAAAGATCTGCAGATGCTGATCGGGGGACTGAACAAGTGACCGCGAAATTCCTTCTGGCCTGCACCCTTGCCCTTGCACCCTTCGGTGCGGCGCATGCGGCAGACGCGCCGCGACTGTCCGGCGCGACGCCGAGCCGAATCGTTCCCGACCTGCTGGATGCCGAGCAGCGTGCCGGCTACCGCGCGGTGTTCCAGAGCATCCGGGACCAGAAGTGGCTGGATGCGCAGCTGCAACTCGACGCGATGAAGCCGGGTCCGCTCCATGCCATCGCCCGCGCCGAACTGCTGACCGCGAAGGGATCGCCCAAGGCCGAGCTCGATCCGCTCGTGAAGCTGCTGAGCGAGGCCCCCGAGCTTCCCCAGGCACAGCAGATCCTGACGATGGCGAGTTCGCGTGGCGGCGTGGGGCTGCCGCCGCTTCCCGAGGCGCGCCGGTTGACCTGGATCGATGGCGCGCCCGCGCGGCTGCGCGCGAAGAGCATCAAGAGCGATATGGTCGCGGGCGAACTGGCGATCCGGATGCAGCCCTATGTGAAGGCGGATGACGGCGTTTCCGCCCAGGCGTTGCTGGAATCGATGCAGGGCCTTTCGCCGGACGCGCTGACTGAATGGCAGCAGAAGGTTGCCTGGATGTATTTCCTGTCGGGCGACGACAATAACGCCCGCACCATGGCGGCCAAGGCATCGGCCGGAACCGGCGACTGGGCGGTGCAGGCCGAGTGGGTCGCCGCGCTCGCCGCGTGGCGCCAGCGCGATTGCGGTGCGGCCGGACAGGCGTTCGAAACCGTCGCCGCGCGCGCCAACGATATCGAACTCAGGGCGGCGGGCCTGTACTGGGCGTCGCGCGCTGACATGCAGTGCGGTCGCCCCGATCTGGTCGAGGGCCGGCTGAAGAGCGCCGCGCAATATCGCGAAACCTTCTACGGTTTGCTGGCGCGTCAGGCGCTGGGGATTCGGGACGCGGCGGCCCATCCGACCGATACGGTCCTGGCAAGCGACTGGCAGACGCTGGCGCGTCGCCCCAACATCCGCGTAGCCGCCGCGCTGGTCGAGATCGGCGAGAACAACCTGGCGGATGAAGTGATCCGGCAGCAGGCCCGGATCGGCGACGCGTCCGAGTTCCCGGCGCTCGTACGCCTGACCGGCGCACTCAATCTGCCCGGTACCCTGGTGTGGCTCTCGCACAATGGCCCGGTCGGTGCGACGCCGCCGGTCGAGGCCCGCTTTCCCGCGCCGAACTGGACGCCCGATGGCGGCTGGCGCGTCGACAAGGCCCTGGTGTTCGCCCACACGCTGCAGGAGTCGCGCTTCCGTACCGACGTGGTGAGTTCCGCGGGCGCCTATGGCCTCATGCAGGTGCGGCCCGGTGCCGCGACCGATATCGCGCGCCGGCAGGGCCGTGTCTTCGACCGCGCCGCGCTCACCAGCCCGGGCACGAACATGGAGGTCGGCCAAAGCTATCTCGAGCAACTGCGCGACCAGCCCTGCACCGGCGGCCTGCTGCCCAAGGTGATCGCCGCCTATAATGCCGGCCCGGTGCCGGTCGAGGCGTGGAACGCGCAGGCCCGCGACGGCGGCGATCCGCTGCTCTATATCGAGTCGATCCCCTATTGGGAGACGCGCGGCTATGTGACGACGGTGCTGCGCAACTACTGGATGTACGAAGGCCAGACCGGCAAGACCGCCTCGCCGAGCCGCGTCGCCCTGTCGCAGGGGCTGTGGCCGCGTTTCCCGGGATTGCCTGGCGCCAGCGCGGTGCGGCTCAGCTCCAGCGCGATGAACCCCAATGCCCTGAGCTCGAACACGATCCCGGCATCGGTCGCCAGTGCCAATTGACGAAAATGCCGCGTTCCTGCCGGTCAGGATCGCGGTGCTCACGGTATCGGATACGCGGACCCTCGCCGACGACCGGTCGGGCGACACGCTGGTCGGGCGCCTGCGCGACGCCGGTCATGTGCTGGCCGACCGGGCCATCGTGACGGACGACGTCGCCATCATCGTCGAGCGGCTCCATCGCTGGATCGAGGATCCGGAGGTCGACTG
>CAISGR010000110.1 GCA_903884945.1 uncultured bacterium | reverse complement strand
TCCTGCTCGACGAGATCGACAAGCTCGGCCAGGATTTCCGCGGCGATCCGGCGTCGGCGCTGCTCGAGGTGCTCGATCCGGAGCAGAACTCTAAGTTCCAGGATCATTATCTCGAGATCGACATCGACCTGTCGGACATCATGTTCGTGACCACCGCGAACACGCTGAACCTCCCGCAGCCGCTGCTCGACCGCATGGAGATCATCCGGCTCGAGGGATATACTGAAGACGAGAAGGTCGAGATCGCCGAGCGTCACCTGATCGCCAAGCAGGTCGAGGCGCATGGGCTGAAGGGAGGCGAGTTCACCCTCACCACCGAGGGCCTGCGCGCGCTGATCCAATATTATACCAGGGAAGCCGGTGTCCGGACGCTGGAGCGGGAGATCGCCAAGCTCGCGCGCAAGGCGCTGCGCCAGATCCTCGAGGGCAAGGTGAAGAGCGTGACGATCACGCCCGACAACCTCGCCGAGTTTGCCGGCGTGAAGAAATATCGCCACGGCCTGGGTGAGGAAGAGAATCAGGTCGGCGCGGTTACCGGGCTGGCCTGGACCGAGGTCGGCGGCGAGCTGCTCACCATCGAGAGCGTGACGGTGCCCGGCAAGGGCTCAGCCAAGGTGACCGGCAAGCTCGGCGACGTGATGAAGGAGTCGATCGAGACTGCGTTCAGCTTCATCAAGGCGCGTTCGCCGAGCTATGGCATCAAGCCGAGCGTGTTCTCGCGCAAGGACGTGCACATCCATCTGCCGGAGGGCGCCGTTCCCAAGGACGGTCCGTCGGCGGGGATCGGTATCGTCACCGCGATCATCTCCACGCTCACCGGCGTGCCGGTGCGGCGCGATGTCGCGATGACCGGCGAGGTCACGCTGCGTGGCCGCGTGCTCCCGATCGGCGGCCTCAAGGAGAAGCTGCTCGCGGCGCTCCGCGGGGGCATCACCACGGTGCTGATCCCGCAGGAAAACGAGAAGGATCTGGCGGAAATCCCGGCGAACGTGCGGGAGGGGCTCACGATCATCCCGGTGGCTCATGTCGACGAGGTATTGCGCCTCGCGCTGACGGCGCCTCTCACCGCGATCGATTGGACCGAAGCGGATGATCTTGCTGCGCAACCCCCCGCTGGGGTGGCGCCGATCGGTGGAGAACTGCATCATTGATCAGGCTGGCCCGAATTTCGCAGCCTTAGGCGAAATTTTAGGTCGTTTTGCTTTGACAGCCTCTGGATGAGCCGCCTTACTGCGCCACCGGCTTCGCGCCGCGACTCATTTTTGTACCATTTCAAGACGGGGGTTCTCCAGGCATGAACAAGCAGGAATTGATCGGAACGGTCGCTGACGCGTCCGGACTGGGCAAGGGCGATGCCAGCAAGGCGGTCGAGGCAGTGTTCGACGCGATCTCGGCCGCGCTGAAAAAGGGCGACGAGGTTCGCCTCGTGGGCTTCGGCACTTTCTCGGTCAGCAAGCGCAAGGCATCGACCGGCCGCAATCCGCGGACGGGTGAACCCATGACGATCAAGGCGTCGTCGCAGCCGAAGTTCAAGGCCGGGAAGGGCCTGAAGGATTCGGTCAACTGATCAAATTTTGACAAAGGCAGGCCGGGGCTGGACAAGCTGCGGCCCCTTTTCTAAGGCAGCGACAGACGGGCGGCGGTGACGCCGCCCTATTCCGTTGGCGGCGACGCCAACGAAGACATTGCGGCCGCACCGGTTTTGCCGGGGCCGCGATGGGCGCGTA
>CAISGR010000109.1 GCA_903884945.1 uncultured bacterium | reverse complement strand
GCGGCGGCGGCGATGCAGGGGGCGGGCGTGGCGCTGGCCCCGCCCGCCATGCTGGCGCGCGCGATCGAGGACGGCGCGCTCGTCCGCCCCTTCGCGCAGGCAGTCACGACGGGGCGCTACTGGCTCACCTGGCTCAAGTCGCGCGTGCCCAACCCGGCGATGCTGGCGTTCCGCGACTGGATCGCGGCGGAGGCCGCGGGCTGAGCGGGCCCGCGCCTCGGACAGCCAGCCGCGCGCGCGGCGCGTTCCCGCCGGGGAGGCCCCACTCGCTCCTCCCCGGCCCGCCGGGTCAGATGCGGAGGAGCGCGTGCAGCTGGCCGAGATTGGCCTCGACGGAATCGGTCGCGCTCATCGGCTCGAAGAAGCGGCCATGGCGGTCCATCAGGTACACGGCCGTGCTGTGGTCGATCGTGTAGTCGCCATTGGGCAGGGGCACATGCTCGACGACGACGCGAAACGCCTGCTGGATCTGCCGGATCGCCGCCGGGCTGCCGGTGAGCCCGGTGACCGGCGTGTCGAACATCGAGAGGAAGCTCGCGATATCGGCCGGCTTGTCGTGCTCGGGATCGACCGAGACGAACAGGATGGCGATCCGGTCCGCATCCGGCCCGAGCCGCTGGCGCAGCAGCGCGAGGCGACTCATCGTCGTCGGGCAGGCATCCGGGCAGCGGGTGAAGCCGAAGAAGATCGCATAGGGCCTGCCCTTCAGCGACTGGTCGGTGACCGTCCGGCCCGCGGTATCGACGAGGCGGAACGGGCCGCCGATCACGCTCGGCTTTTCCGGGACGGCGGCGTTGTCGCCGGCCGGGGGCGCATGGCGGGAACAGGCGCCGATCGAGAGCGCCGCCGCCGCCACCAGCCCGGCGCAGAGCCAGAGGCCGCGCCGCAGCCCGCGTCTGCTCGCCGCGCTCATGGCCGGTGCTCCGCATGGGCCGGCTGGAGGGCGTCCGCCGCCTCGACCTTGAACGCGATGGCGACGGTGCCGCCATGTTCGAAGCGCAGCGTGGCCGGCACCATCTCGCCCTGCTGCAGCGGGCGCTTCAGCCCGATCAGCATGAGATGGTTGCCGCCGGGGGCGAGGATCGCATCGCCCCCGGCCGGGATGACGACCCCCTCGGGCAGCTGGCGCATGCGCATGATGCCGTTTTCGGTCCGCATGCTGTGGATCTCGACCCGGTCGGCGAGCGGCGAGCCTGCCGATACCAGCCGGTCGGCCTGCCTTGCGCCGTTGTGGATGGCGAGGAACCCGGCGCCGACGGCGGCGCGCGGGCTGGTCGCGCGGGACCAGGGATGGGTGATGGTCAGCGGCCCGTGGCGATAGTCATGGGCGGTTGCCGGCGCGGCCAGCAGGGCAAGCGCGGCGATGGCCGGCGCGAGCCGGCATGTGGGGTAACGCATGATGGACTCTCCTGATCGCGACGCGCGGGCTGGGCCGGCGCGTCGGCTCGATGACAAGCGATGGATCAGGCGGGGAGGGGCGGCCCGCGCAGCGGGGGCCGGAGATGCGCGATGCGCCGGTGCGGCGCGGCGGCGACGGCGGCCAGCGCGGCCGCGATGGCGAAGAGGAGGGCGGCCGCGAGCAGGACCGGATCGGCGCCCCCGATCGCCGGCAGGGCGAGGTCGGCGAAGGCGCAGGGGCTGTTCGCGTGCCCGCCGCGATCATCGTGCTGGCCCGTCGCGCCCGGCGCCGGGATGGTCACCTGCATCGGGCCATCGCCGGTGCAGACGGCAATAGTGACGGCGCCCCCGGCGAAGACGGGCATGAAGCCTGCCGGCACCAGCAGGCGCACCAGCAGCGCCGCCGCGACGATCAGCGCGACGAACCAGGGCTGCGATCGCATCCACCGGCGGGGCGATTCCATGCGGCGCGGCTTAGCCCCGCCCGCCGCCGATGTCACCCGCGAAGCCCGGTGCCGCGCGCGTGACCGCGACGATCCGCGGCACGGACGACTGCCGCCTGCGCCTCAGCCGGCGGCGTGCGCGACAATCAGCCCGGCGATGCGCGACAGCTGCGCGGGCGGCAGATCGTGCGCCATTTCGGGGATCACCTCCAGCCGCGCGCCGGGGACGCGCCGGGCGATGTCCTCGCTGTTGGGCAAGGGCACCAGCGGATCGGCGGCGCCGTGGATCACCAGCGTCGGCGCGCGGATCGCAGCGAGGCGGGCGGCGCGGCTGCCATCGGCAATGATCGCGAGCAGGTGGCGGCGCGCGCCCTGCGGGTTGAAGGCGCGGTCGAAGGCCCGCCCCGCCATGACGCGGAAGGCGTCGGGCGCGCGGGTCGGATCGGGATAGGAGATCAGCGTCAGCATCTCGATGCCCGCCGCGATCGCCTGCTCGCGCGTCGGCCGGGGATCGCGCCGGGCGATCATCCGGCGGCGCAGCTCGGGCGTCGGGCCGGGCAGGCCGCGGGCGCCGCTCGACGACATGATCGAGGTCAGGCTCAGCACGCGATCGGGATAGAGCGCGGCGAGATTCTGCGCGATCATCCCGCCCATCGATGCGCCGACCATGTGCGCGGCGGGGATGCCCAGCGCGTCGAGCAGCGCGATCGCATCGGCCGCCATGTCCCTCAGCGTATAGGCGTGCCGGAAGGGCAGGCCGAAGCGCGTGGCGAGCAAAGCGACCAGCGGGTTGGTCGTGGGCGCATCGTGCAGATGGGTCGACAGGCCGATATCGCGATTGTCGTAGCGGATCACGCGGTACCCGGCCGCCACCAGCGTTTCGACCAGCGCGTCGGGCCAGGCGATCATCTGCGTGCCCAGCCCCATGATCAGCAGGATCGCGGGGGCGGCGGGATCGCCGGCATCCTCATAATGGAGATCGATGCCATTGGCGGTGACGATCGGCATGGCAGGCCCTTTTCGCGGTGGCGGGCAAGGGCCGGCCATGGCCCGTCGTAGCAGAGGATTGACGCGACCGGAAAGGCGCGGGCCGCCGCAGCCGCGCTCACTGGTTGGAGCCGGTCGCCCTGCGCAGGAAATGCCCGGCCGAAAGCCCGCGCAGCAGCGCCAGCCGGTGCGACTGGATCACGGCCTCGCTGTCCCAGCCGCCGGCCGGCCAGTGCTCGATCAGGCCCTGCAGCCGCGCGACGTCGAGCGTTTCCGCCGCTGGCCCGCACGCCGCCAGCCGCGCGACTTCGGCCGCCATCGCGGCGCGCCCGGCCGTCAGCCCTTGATGCCAGTCGCTGGCCTGATAGCCGCGCCGCCGCTCGTCCAGCACTGCGGCGGGCAGCCGGTCGGCCAGCGCCCGGCGGGCGACGTTGCGGGTGATGCCGTGCGACAGATACTGGTCGGTCGGGATGCCGAGGCAATATTCCACCAGCCGGCGGTCGGCGGTCGGATCGCGCTGGTCGATGCCCCAGCCGGCCAGCGTGCCCTTGTTGGTGTTGCCCAGATCGACCCGGCGCATCATCCAGACCCGGTCGGCAAAGGCATCCTTGCGCGGGCGATAGGCCAGGTCGAGGTCGCGTGCCCGGGCGGTCGCCGCCAGATCGAGCGCGGCGAAGCGCGCCGGGCTGATCGCGGTATAGTGCAGCACGTCGGTGCGGCGGCCCTGCAGGGCCTGGGTCGCCCGGTTCCACAACGGCCCCGACAGATAGGGGCCGAGCGCGAGCCCGATCGGGCCGCGCCAGCGCATCCCCGCGTGCCGCATCAGCCCGCGCGATTCGCGCCACAGCCGCAGCCAGCGGCCGGTGCGCAGCAATTCGGGGAGCAGCTCGGTGCCGGCATAGCTGAGCGACAGGTTGCCCATCATGCCGTGCAGCACGACGCGCAGGCCGCGTTCCTGCGCCGCCTGGTTGATCGCGCGCTTCCACACCCAGTTGCACAGGTTCAGCTTGGGCCGCTCGAACAGGAGGAACACGCGGTCGAGATCGTCGAGCGGCGACTGGTGCCCGGTGCGCAGCAGGACGTGATCGACATTGGGATAGAGCGCGGCGGTGGCCGCGGCGAGCGGCCCTTCGTCGTTGATCCGGTTGCGGCGCGCGCCGGCGGTGTCGCCGCTGGACGGCACCGACGTGAAGGCAGTGACCCGGCCGCCTTCGGGGGCGAGGAGCCGCGCCGCCGTGGCGGTGATCGCCGCGCTGTCGAAGCCGGCGCTGAGATGCGCGCCGACTGAACCGTCGGCCCCGCGCAGCATCGCGCCCGTCGCCTGATCGAGATGATGGCGCACGCCCTCGACCCAGTCGGCCGGCGCACGCGCGCCACGCGGGGGACGGCGCGGCTGCCAATAGGCGCGCGCGGACACGCCGTCGCGCGTGACGGTCAGCACCTGTCCGGCCTCGACGCTGGAAATGTCGCGGAAGAAGCTGCGCGATCCGGTCTGCGGCAGGAGGCAGACGAATTCGGCGACCAGCTGGTCGTCGGCGGCATAGGGGATGTCGGGATGCGCGTGCAGCCCCTTGGCCATGGTCGAGAAGGCGAAAAAGCCCGGGCCGCGATGATAGTGGAGCGGCCGCTGCCCGAGAAAGTCGCGCGCCAGGATCAGCCTTTGCGCCTGCCCGTCCCACAGCGCGAAGGCGAAATCGCCGACCAGCCGGTCAAGCGCGCCCTCGCCCCAGCGCTCGAGGCAGGCGAGCAGGATCGCGGCGTCGCACGCCATCCGCATGTCGCCCTGGGCCAGGCCGAGCGCGGCGATCAGCTCGGCGCGGTTGTCGAGCCGCACGTCGGCGACGAGCACGAGCCGTCCGTCGCGGCTCAGCAGCGGCTGCCGGTCATGGGCATCCTCGGGCAGGGTGCGGAACAGCCGGCGGCCCAGCGCCACCGGGCCCTCGGCCCATTGCCGGCCGTCATGCGGGCCGTACAGGGTCTGCGCGCGCAGCATCCGCGCGCAATCGGCCGCCGGATCGGGCTTGTCGTCGAACCGCCACAGGCCGGCGATCGCGCTCACCGGCTGCCCTCGGCGCGGGCGACCGGCGCTGCGTCGTCCTGCGCCATATGGCGTTCCAGCCGCGCTGCCTCGTCCGCGAAGCAGTCGAAGCCGCGGCGACGCGGCGCGGCGAAGACCTGGGCGTGCTGCGCGATCCGCGTCGCCTGCTCGATATTGGCGCCGACCAGCCCCATCGGGCGCAGATAGACCTTGCGATAGGTCTGCGCCATGATCGCCTGGATCGAGCTGACGCCGGCGACCGGGCTGATCGCTATGCTCTCGGTTGCGTCGCTCAGCAGATAGACGCGCGCCAGCGGAAACGGCCCGGGCGCCGTGACGGCGGCATTGGGCACATGATATTTATCCTTGTCCTGGATCGCGCGCTCCAGCGTGCCGGGATCATGACCGAAATTCTCGGCGGCATCGCGCCACAGCTTCAGCCGGGGCAGGCCCGGCCAGGCCAGCGGCCGCCCCGCGGCGTCGAAGCTGACGACGCAGACATCGTCGCACAGCAGGGCATAGCCGCGCGCCGCGAAATGCGCGGCCAGGGTCGACTTGCCGATGCCGGAATGGCCGCAAAAGGCCATGGCCCGGCCATCGACGATCACGGCATTGCCGTGGAGCGGCAGCACGCCGCGCTGGTGGCACAGCACCCCGAAGGCCGAGCCGAGCAGATACAGGCGAACGTCGCGCTCGGGCGCCGCGGGATAGGGTGCAATGCCGATCCGGCACCCGTCCTCGATGCGGTAGCGGGCCGCCCCGGCGACCGCGAGCGTCGCGCCCCGGGCATCGGGCCGCAGCCGTGGCGGCCAGGCGACGCCGGCGGGGTCGCCGGGCGCCTCGAGGCGGATCGTCACATCGGGCGCCGCCCCGGAATCGTCGCGCATGGAGGCGAGCTCGGGCAGCGCCAGCTCCGACGCGATCAGCAGCCCGAAGGCGCGGTAGCGGTGCGGGGGCAGCGCCCGCCCGTCCCACGCACCCCCGTCCCACGCCCCTTTGTCCAGCGCGTCGCTCATCGCGGCTGCGACAGCGAGAGGTCGGCCCCGTCGAGCCGGCGGATCTGCGTCGGCGCGGCGGGCAGGTAGATCCGCGCGACGCGGTCATAGGCGCGGTCGAGAAAGGTCACGAAGCCGGGCAGCATGCCGCGCGCCGGCCGGGCGCCGTAGAGCGAGCTGCCGACCGCGATCTCGTCCGGCCCGACGGCGAGGCCGCGCGTGTAGAGCACGTCGATCTTGTGCGGCGCGCCCCCGACCGTCCGGATCTGGCCCCTGATGGATTCGCAGTAGAGCAGGCTCCCATCCTCCAATTCTACCACGTCGTGGCAGCCGGTCGACGGCAATTGCGCGCGGGCGATCTCGCGAAAGCCGCGATCGAAGGTGACGATCTCGCTCGGGATCCGGCGATGCACATTGTGGAACATCAGGTGGATGCGATCACCGCGGCCGAGGAACGAGTTGATATGCGCATCGTCGGGCCCGCGCCGTTCGACCGGCGGGCCGATGCGATGCTCGGCCACGCGGCGCCACTGCGCATCATATTCGAGGATGCGCTGGTGGCCGCTGTCGACCAGCCAGAAGGAGCCGTCGAAGAAATCGACCTGATGGCCGTTATAGTCGAGTCCCTCGACCAGGACCTCGCCTGCGTCCAGCCCGCCGTCGCGCAAGCGATAGCGTATGATGCAGCCGCTGTCGGGATTCGCCGCGGCTTCGGGCGAGGATACGGTCCTGAAGCAGTACAGCGCACCGTCCCGGATCGTCACGCCGAAGAAATAGCCGGGCATGAGCAGCCGATGGCCGGCATGATCGACCAGGAAGATCCCCTGGCGCGATGCGACGACATAGGAAGGGGGGGCGCTCATGGCCGACGGTAGTCCCTGAGATCAACAAGGTGCAACTATTCCCACTGACCGGCGCCATGCGTCGCTGCGACACGGCCAGTCGGTACGGTGCAGAGGCGATTCGCGAAAGAACTGGCGACCGCCCCTGACTTGCCCGGAGCGGGCGGGTGTGCCGGTCGGCACCACATAATGGTGCAGGGCACAATGATTCCTAAAATAGAAG
The DNA here is from genome assembly GCA_903884945.1 of uncultured bacterium. Lineage (GTDB taxonomy): Bacteria > Pseudomonadota > Alphaproteobacteria > Sphingomonadales > Sphingomonadaceae > Sphingomonas. The sequence goes on along the minus strand of CAISGR010000109.1, from coordinate 24,667 downwards.
ATGGTGCTCGTCATGGTGTTGGCTGCAGTGATCCTAAGTGGAACAGATATGTTCTACTGGAAAGTGGACGCATTGGGGACGTCGTGTTAGGCAAACGGCCATAAGGGGCCGCCACTAATATGGCAGGTAGGTTGTACTGAACGGGAGAATGGGAATGACCGTGGATTCAGGCAAGATCGAAGGCTCGGCCGAAGCGAGCACCGCCGATGCCGTCGCAACGAGCGATGCGGTGAGGGTATGGACCACGCCGAGCCTCACGCGCCTCGACCTGAGCCTGTCCGAAACCGTGTTCAACATCGTCCCGGACGGCGATACCAACTCCTGATCGCCCGGCGCGCGCGGCGTGGCGGGGTGATCGCGTGATTGCGTGGCATCCCGCCGACGCGGATCGCGTCGCCGATCCCGGTGTCGCGCTGCCGCTGCTGCAACGGGCCATCGCAGCGGCTCCCGCGAGTGCGCCGCTCCGCGCGCAGCTCGACAATTTCCTGCTCGATCGCTTCGACTTCGATCGGGCCGCCGCCGCCTTCGAGGTGGCGCTGCGGCTCGATCCGGCGGCGCGCGACGTCCGCATCCGGCTCGCCCGGTGCTGGGCCCGGCTGGGCCGCCCCGCCGAGGTCCTCGCGCTGATCGCCGATGCCGGCCCGGCGCCGTCGGCCCATCTCCAGTTCCAGCAGGGCATGGCCGCGCTCGCGCTCGGGCAGGGCGAGGCGGCGGAGCTGGCCTTTCGCGAGGCGCTCGACCAGGAACCGGGCCACCGCGGCGCCTGTTTCGAACTGGGCCGGATGCTGCGCGGGCAGGGCCGCGTCGACGATCTGCGCGCACTGTGCGCCGATCTGGCCGGCAAGGGCGTGCGCCACGCCCAGCTGCTGCTCGACTGGGGCCGGGCGGCAGCGCTCTCGGGCGATACGGCGCTGGCCCGCCGCCTGCTGTTCGATCCGCGCGGGATCGGCCAGACGACCTTGCCGGTGCCGGCGGGGTTCGACAGCCTCGCCGCCTTCAATGCCGCGGTCGCGGCCGACCTGCTGACCAACGCCCATGCCATCACCGACGTGCCGGCCGACGAACTCGCGATGCGCGGCGCGGCGCGGGTCGAGCATCTGATGAACGGCGCGCGCCCGGCGCTGATCCGCACCCTGCTCGGCGCGATCCAGGCAGCGATCGACCGGCACGTCGCGGTGCTCGTCGATACAGCGCCACCGGGCCCGCCGGATCCCTGGCTCGAGGGCCGACCCGCCGAGGCACGGCTCCATGCATGGGGGCTGATCCAGCAGAGTGGCGATTATGAGGATTGGCACACGCATCGCGGCGGCTGGCTGAGTGGCGTCTATTATGTGCAGATTCCGGAGCTCTTCTCGGCCGAGGGCGCGGGGGCGGGCTGCATCGAATTCGGCCCGCCCCCCTCGCTTGATCCCGCGCTGGCGCCCGCCGGACCGTACCGCGTCGCACCGCGCGAGGGCATGCTGCTGTTCACGCCCTCCCATTATCATCATCGCACCATTCCGTTCGTCTCCGATCGGCGCAGGATCAGCTTCGCGTTCGACGTCTGCCCGGTCTGAAACGCGGCCGAGCGGATCGGCGCGGCGCATATGATTGAAACAAGACGAAAATGTAACGAATCATGTCCCTGTCGAGCCGGTCCAGGTACTGGCTCCCGGATCGCCCAACGGCCCGTCGCAAATCGGGCGATGCGCAGGGAACCAGTCGGGCATCCGGGGCTTGTGTGGGGCATGAAGCATCCCGACCAGCCGTCCCGACAAGAGATCCGCGCGCAGAAATTGTCGACTGAAGCCAGCAATTGCCTGGCCATCGCGGTGCGGGATTCCTCGACCGATTTCGTGGCGCAGCTGATCGACGAGGCGATCCGCCTCGCTGCGCGGGCGCGCGAGCTGCGCGCCGCCGACCGACCATTGCCGGCGACCGGTCGCCATGCAACGCCGGAGCGGCTCGATCGTTTGCGCGGGGAGGGGAGTGCGTGAAGGGAGACGAACATGCCCCGTGGCGACAAGAGCAGCTATACTGACAAGCAGAAGCGCAAGGCCGAGCATATCGAGCAAGGCTATGAGGATCGCGGCGTGCCGAAGAAGGAAGCCGAGAGCCGGGCCTGGGCGACGGTGAACAAGGAAAGCGGCGGCGGCAACAAGTCGGGCTCCGGCCGCGGCCGGGCCAATACGCATGTTTCGTCCTCGCGCGGCGGGCGGGCGCATAAATCCGGATCGGCCGAGCAGCGATCGGCCGCGGCGCGCAAGGGCTGGGATACGCGGCGGCGCAACGGCAACGCCTGAGCATCGGGGGAGCGCCACGCTGCGCCCGCCGGCCCGGCCGCGGGCGGTCAGCGGCGCGAGAGTGCCGGATCCCAGAGCGCGTCGAGTTGCTCGTGCAGGTCCTGGCCCGAGCCGTGCGCGACTTCGACGGACAGGATGTCGATCTGCTCGCCTGCCGGATGGCTGAGTTGCCGGCGATGCACCTTCACGATCAGCTTGGGCTGGCCCCCGGTCAGCAGGACGGCGTGCCCGCCCGGTTCAGCGGCGTAGACACGATATCGCCCCGCCGCGACCGCCTTTCCGGCAGCAGTGCCCAGAACCGGATCGACCCCTGCCGAGCAGGAAATGATGTCGCGACTCGCCTTCTTCTCTTCGCGACGCTTGAACCAACGCATTCGCCTTGCGACTCCAAACCGAACTGTCCCGCCTGCGTCGACGGTGTGCCTGTCGTTCACCCTATTCGTTCTCATGGTTCAGACGATGCCGAACCCCTCGCTCCGCAGCAGCCGGCGGCTGGTCGGGAAAACAAATTTCGGCCGATGGCGTTGGCCTTCGCGGCCCGGGGTCGTGCCGCGGCGACGTCATCCCGTGGCCGCTACGCGGGCCGCAAAGGCTTCCTCGCGCGATTGCCAGCCGGCCCAGACCAGTTCGGCAATGAAGTCGTCCAGTGCCATGCCTTCGCGATGCGCGGCCTTGATGATCGCCATCGCCACGTCGGGCCGTCGCGTCTTGAGGCCGGGCAGCGCGGCGGAAGGCATTCGGCCGGGCCGCTTGAGCGTGCGCCAGTGCGGGGTGCGGTTGGTCACGGGGGCGGTGGCCTTGCCGGTGGCGACGATGGTGATGCGGCGCGTGCGCTGATAGCGCTCGACCTGGATCAGCCCCTTGCGCTCGAGCCGCTGGACGAGATGGACGGTGGTGCTGATCGAATCGCAGCCGCAGCGTTCCTGCAGCTCGTCGCCGGTCGGGGCCTGGCGCCCGGCCTCGGCTGCTTCGGTGACGCAGGCGAGCACTTCGCGCTCCCAGTGCGAGAGGCTGATATCGTTCATGCCGGTCTCCTTCATGCGACGGCGTGGCGGGTGACGATCTGGGCGAGGCGCGCGCGCTGCGCGGCGGTGATCGGCGGGGCATCGGGCCGCCAGTCGCGGTCATGCGTCGCGATCAGGGTGCGGATGCGCGATGCCTCCCAGCGCCGCACCGCCAGGGCGCCGCAGCGCTCGCGAATCTCCGACACGGAGGGGAAGAAGCGGCATTCGCGCAGCGCCCGCGCGCAGGCGGCCCCGAGAATGTCGGCGGGGATATCGGCCAGCCCCTCGGCGTACAGCTCGAGCCGGGCTTCGGCCTCCAGGTCGCTTGCCTTCGCGGCGGGAAAGCCGAGCGCGAGCTTGCCGACCATGCGGCGAATCTCGCGCGGGGCGGCCGGCACCAGCGCTGCCTGCACCCGGTCCGCCAGCCCCGCCAGGGCGGCGCGCTCCCCGCGGGTGCAGACATGGCTAAAAGCCGGTGCCTCCGCCACCAGCGCCGCGAGCTTCGGATCGCAGCACGGCGCGGACGAGAGGATTGTGCGGTGCGCCGGGATCGCGGGCTGGACCGGCAGCGGATCGGGAGGGGGCGTGGCCATGGCGTCGGGCTCCTTGGGGATGGTCGTCGCGGGGATCGAAGATCTGCGCCCAGCCCTTCTCGGCGGCATGGGCGAGCAGCCGGCCGGGCGGCCATGCATCGTCGGCATGGGCGGCGAGGTCGCGCAGCAGCTTGCGATAGGCGGCGGGCGTCATCGCCAGCCGCCTGGCGCGGCGATTGGCGAGCAGGTCGCGCCAGTCGCCGGGATCGCAGCCGGCCGGGCAGGGGAAGCGGGCACCCGCGGTTTCCGGGGCGGTCGCCTCGGGGGCGGGGCCTCGCGCCCGTGACCCCACGGGTACGCGGGGGTTGGGATTAATTTTTGGGGTCCGGGGGCTTTTATCAAGGGAAGGGGGGATGACGTCCGTCACGCCGTCCGTAACGGCGGGTGACGCGTTACCGGCGTCATCATCCGGTGCAGGCGCGATGGCAGGCTCGGTGCCGTCCGCCGCGACGCCGTCGAACAGGTCCGGCATTTCCGCGCCGTACAGCCGCTCGCGATAGCGCCGCTGGCGCTGGGCATTGCCGGCCCGCTGCGCGGCGCGATGGGCTTGCTCGCGCGCCGCATCGGCCTTGACGGCGGCGACGATGACCTCCGCCGAGGCGCCTGCCGCGAGCATGGCATCCAGGATGGCGGGATCGATCGTCACGCGTGGGCGCGCTGCACGTCGGCGGGCATGGCGGCGACGCAGCCAGCGGACGCGCGGAACGGGCAGCCGCCGATCTGGCAGGTCCACGCCTCCGGGTGCCAGTCCGAGATTCCGCATGCTGCGCAGCGCCGTGTCCGCGTGTCTGGTTCCACCCCGATAGCGCCCGGCAGGCTGGCTTGCTGGCTCACGACTCGCTCCGATCTTGTTCCTGATATGTTCTCATAGGAAATTTCCTACATTGCAAGCGCGCAATCGATTCAACCGACCCATGCGGGCGGCTAGCCGGGCGGGCGACGAGGCGCCCATGCCGCTACCGGCGGCGCATGCGGCGCGGAAGCACGGCATGGCGCAGCGCGCGGTCGGCTGATCGCTGCCGTAACGATTTTCGCCTGTTTTTCCGTGCCTTGGTGGGACCTTTCCGCGCCTCGGGCGTTTGTTGGGCTCCAATGTACGGAGAGTATCATGACCGAGACCAGCCACGACATCCGCACGCTCAACGGCCTGATCGCGACGACGATCGACAGCGTTGACGGCTATACCGCTGCGGCGGACGAGGCCGAGAGCGGGCGCTATGCCGACCTGTTCCGCGCCCGTGCCGCCGAGCGTCGCGCCGTTTCGGAAACGCTGCGCGCCGAAGTGACCCGCCTTGGCGGCGCGCCGGAGGATGACGGTACGATCCTGGCGGGCGCGCACCGCGCCTTCCTCAACCTGAAGGCTGCCGTGACCGGCCGCGACGACAAGGCGATCGTCAACGAGGTCGAGCGCGGCGAGGACCATATCAAGGCGAAATTCGAGAGTGCGCTGGCCGATACCGAGCTGTCCGTGCCGATACGGGCCGCGATCCAGAGCGCTTATCGATCGGTTCGCGAAGGCCATGACCAGATGCGCGACCTGAAGCGCAGCCTCGAAACCACGGCCTGAGGTGCTGCGGGGCGGGCGGACCGACCGCTCGCCTCGCTCGCTTCCGTAACATTACGCAAAGCCGCCCGTGCTGGCCGGCATTATCCCGACCGGCGATTGACCCAAGGGGTCGCCGGTACGGGGAAAATCTCATGGCTCGAAATGATTCGGTCTTTGGTTCGGGCATGCGGGGCGCGCCCTGGGGCTCGTTCGTCGCGCTCGGCATCTGCCTCGTGCTGCTGGGTGTCGTCGCCTCGGCGAACCTGATGGTCGCGACCGTGGCGACTGCTTATTATGTCGGCATCATGGTGCTGATCGGCGGCGCGTTGCAGGTCGCCCATGCGATGCGCGTGCGGCAATCCGGGCCGGCCGTCCTGTGGTTCCTTGCCGGGCTGCTCTACCTCTTCGCCGGGATCGGCATCTTCCTCGATCCGCTGTTCGCGGCGATGGTCTTCACGCTCTTCCTGTCGCTGTCGCTGTGCCTGTCTGGGGTATTTCGTGCCGCCATCGCCCTCAGCCAACGCGGCAGGGGCTGGGGCTGGACGCTCGCTTCCGGGCTGGCGAGCATCGCGGCGGCGCTGGTGATCGGCATGGGCTGGCCGGTCAATGCGGTCTGGGTGCTTGGCCTAGTGCTGTCGATCGACCTGATGTTCCAGGGCTTCGCCGTTCTCTTCGTCGGGCTGGCGATGCGGTCCGCGACGGTGCGCGGCTAGGCGCACGCGACCGGCGGGGCATCCGCCGGTCGATTCAACTGCCGCGGGATGTGTGGCTGGTCATCTCCCCAACGAGGAGGTGACCATGGCTGCCGACATATTATCACTCCAGGACGCCGATGTGGCGGGGCCGCCCGACGCGCCGCAGGATTCCGGCCCGGCCGAGCCCGACACGGCAGCGGCGGTCGAGCCTTCCCCCGCTCCGGACGAAATGCCGGAGGCGACACCGGAAACGGATGGCGACGCGTCCTGGATCGAGCGCTTCCTGGAGGAGAATCGGCACCTCGCCCTGCAACGGCCCGCGCTGCCGCCCGCGCCGCCCCGGCCGATCCCTGACGGCGATCACGCGGACTGGCCGGTACCCGAAGAATATGGCGCGCGCGATCCGCGTGGCGGCTACCGCATGATGCGGCTGCTTTCGCGGATGACGGCCGATCTGGCCGAAGCCACCCAGGGCAAGCGCGCGGCGACCTATGCCGAGGTCGCGCAAAGCCTCGGCGATACGCTGGTGGCGGAGGGCATCGCCCCGCGCGGCTATACCGCGGAGGAAGCGGCCAAATGGTGGCATATGGGCGGTTCCGCTGCGTTGCGGGCGGCGCCGGACGACGGCGCGGATCCATCGTCTGACCAGGCTGGCCATGGTGTCGTCCTGGCGGGTGCGACCGATCCTCTCGGCGTGTCGGCACCCGGTGCGGGCGGCATTTCGGCCGAGCAGCTCAGGGCTCAGTTCGGCGGCCAGCCACCGGCAAAAGCGAACGCGGGTTTGCCCGGTGCGGCCGGCGGACTCCGGGCGCAAGGCCCAAAGCCATCCGGCCAGGGCGGCAAGCCGACGGCTGCCGCTGCCAACGCCGAACGGGCAAAGGCTCGGGCGGCGGCGGCGGCGGTGGCAGCCGCCGCGGCTGAAGCGAAGAGGACGCTCCGGGCCCGGAGGCTGGCGGGGCTGGCATCGAGCGATCCCTATTCGACGGACAATCTGACGCTGGGCGTGAACGATCTCTACGCCGATTACATCAAGAAAGCCGCGCGAGAATCCGGTCAGCCAGTTCAGATGCTCGCCGCGCTCATCTCCGCAGAGGCAGCGAAAATCAACGGAGTATGGGACCCGAAGAGCAAGAATAGGAGGTGGTCGGCGAAGAAAAAAAAGATGGTAGGATCATCTGCGTGCGGGCTTACGCAATTCCTGTCCAGTACGTGGATTGGAGAAGCCCAACGTCGCGGGAGTTATCTGAACGGCGTGGCCCAGGGCCTCGGGTATCTCGACAAGCGGGGTGTTGTTCTGCCCGAGCACAAGAAAGAACTTCTCGATCTGCGATTTGATCCCCAGCACTCGATCAGCGCTTCTGCAGACTATGCGGTGTTTAACCTCGATATTCTCCGCAGGAACGGGCTTATTCGCGATAATTCACCGGCTGCCATCGCACGATACGCTTATCTGATGCATCATGAAGGGCCGACAGTCGGGCGAAGGTTTATACGCGGAGATTTCTCCGTTTCCAATAAATCGTGGAATGAGAATATCCCTAAATCGCGTAGTGCTGCTCTTGTGGCCGAAAACGGGAATGACAGGAGCAAGGCGTACCGAAATTTCATGATCAAATACACGGATCAAAATATCAACGTACGGAATTACATGATCGACGCGGACGGAATCGAGGTTCCGGCCACTTCGACTTTGGTTGCCCCCTTTGTCGAGAAAGAAACCAGGAAGCCGGCGAGCCAGCCAGCGGCGGCCGGTTCGCCAGCGCCCAAACCGGTAGCTCCGCCGGCGCGCGCATCCACTGGCAATCTCCCCGCTACGACGCCGCCCCGATCGCCCATTCTTGCCGGGGTGATGAAGGATATCGCAGGCACCGGACCGGAGCGTGCGCCCACTCCAAGCCGTACAGGACTCACCGGGCAGCGTGCGCCGGCACAGGCGGCGCCGATCGCGCCGGCCGGCACGTCCGCGCGGGCTTTGTCGGCTGCGCCAGCCAGGAAGGCGCAGCCACCCGCTTCCACGGATGGCGGAGGGCGTCCGCCGGCAAGGACAGTACCGACGGTGCCGGCCGGCACGTCCGCGCGGGCCTTGTCGGCTGCGCCGGCCAGGAAGATGCCGCTGCCCGCTTCCACGGATGGCGGGGGGCGTCCGCCGGCACGGGCGGTGCCGACGGCACCGGCCGGCGCGCCTGCGCGGGCCGCGCCCGCTGCGCCGGCCAGGAAAGCCGTGGCGTCCGTTGCCACGGATGGCCAGCGGGGTTTGCCGGCACCGACATCGCCGGCACGGCCGGCGCGCTCGCCGGCTGCACCGGCCAGGGCCGTTGCGCCGGGCGTGGCTGCGGATGGCGGGGGCGCGACACTTTCAAGGGCCTGGCCGGTTCCCATTCCCGCCACCGGCCTGCATTTGCCGCGCGACGGGGAGAAGGACAGCCGGGGGTTCCGCTATTCCGATGGACGCTTCGCGCCCCATGGCGGGTTCCGGGGGATACGGAAGAAGAAATGGGGCAAGGGGTTCGAGCAGACCCCTCATCTTGGAGACGATGTGCCCGGCGCGATCGGCACTGCCGTGCGGGCCGCCGCCGATGGCGTCGTCGTGGAGGTGCGCACTCAACATAAGCGGGTTTGGGCGTGGGACAGGAAGACCAAGGAATTCCTGCTCCGGAAGAATCGGAAGACGGGCAAGATGGAACGCTATATGGTTGAGACGGCGGCAATCGATGGCTGGGGCAATTTCATCAGGGTGCGGCACCCTGACGGATACATCACGCGTTACGGCCATCTGAGGGAACTCCCGGCCCTGAGAGTCGGAACGCGGGTCACTCTCGGCCAGCAGATCGGCGTTCTGGGGAATACGGGCAATGCGCGGGGCACGGGAAGCCATGTGCATTTCGAGGTGCAGGACGCACAGGAAAATCACTACGACCCGGCTGACTGGATCAACGGACGCTTGCCAGCCAGGAGACGCTGAGCGCGCCTGATGGCACTGCCGGGCTTGTCGGATATCGGCGAACCCGGCTCGCGCGCCACGTTCCAGTCGATGATCGCGGATGGCCGGTCGGGCGCGTGATGTCATGGGACGGGTAGGGCGGCACGCGTCGGGCGCGATGGCATCGGGACCGAACCCGGGTTAGGTTCCGCCCGTCGCGGCGTCGGGCCGCCAGGACAGGATTTGCCATGCCGATGCTCTATCCGCCGCTGGAACCCTATGAAAGCGGCATGCTCGACGTCGGCGACGGCCACCGCGTTCGCTACGAACGGTGCGGCACACCCGGGGCGAAGTCGGCGGTGTTCCTGCATGGCGGGCCGGGCGGCGGAATCGCGCCGGATCACCGGCGGCTGTTCGATCCGGCGCTATATGACGTTCTGCTGTTCGACCAGCGCGGTTGCGGCGGATCGACGCCCCATGCCGGGCTGGAGGCCAATACGACCTGGCATCTCGTCGCCGATATCGAGCGGTTGCGCGCGCTGGCCGGGGTCGAGCGCTGGCTGGTGTTCGGCGGCTCCTGGGGATCGACGCTCGCGCTCGCCTATGCCGAGACGCATCCCGAGCGGGTCAGCGAACTGGTGCTGCGCGGCATCTATACCTGCACCCGGCCCGAGCTCGACTGGTATTATCGCTTCGGCGTGTCGGAGATGTTTCCGGACAAATGGGCACGGTTCGTGGCGCCGATCCCGCCGGAGGAGCGGGGCGACCTGCTCGCCGCCTATCACCGCCGCCTGACCGGGGACGATGCCGCGGCCCGGCTGGCGGCGGCGCGCGCCTGGAGCCTGTGGGAGGGCGAGACGATCACGCTGCTGCCCGATCCGGCGAACAGCGCGCAGCATGACGAGGGGCATTTCGCGCTCGCCTTCGCCCGGCTGGAGACGCATTATTTCGTGCATGATTGCTGGCTCGAGCCGGGGCAGCTGCTGCGCGATGCCGCCCGGCTGCGCTCGATCCCGGGTACGATCGTCCATGGCCGCTACGACATGCCGTGCCCGGCCCGCTACGCCTGGGCGCTGCACCAGGCCTGGCCCGAGGCGGATTTCCACCTGGTCGAGGGGGCCGGCCATGCCTGGTCCGAACCGGGCATCCGCGACCAGCTGATCAGCGCGCTCGATCGCTATGCGGGCAAGGGCTGAGGCTCGCCGCGCCGGTCCCCGCCCATCGCGGCCCGCTCGCCGTCACGGCGCCGTCGGGCAGGCGCCGAGCCAACAGGGCAGGCCCCACGTCAGGTGCGTTTTCCAGCGGCTGACCGGTGCCACGGGCGGCTGCCCCGGCAGGCGCACCGGATCCGAACTGTTCGCGGGCCAATATTGGCCGGCGACGCCCTGCGGCACCCATAGCGCGCCGGGCGCGAACGGGCGCTTGATCGAGATCAGGTGCACGACCGGCCCGTCCATGATCTGGCGGAATTCGAAGATGTTGCGATAGGTCCCCCGGGGATCGACGATGCTCGACCTGGCTGCATAGAGATGCGGCGCTGCTACGTCGCGCGGCGCGGGCACGTCCAGCCGCCACGCTTCCTCTGCGGGTTGCGCCGGCACCGCGACGAGGCGCAGCCCGGTCAGCAGGAAGATCGCCGCCATCGCCGCCGCCGCCCTGAGTGGCGCGCGCCGGCCGTCGTGGACCAGCAGCCATGCCATCATCCCGAGCAGCGGCAGGACCCATTTCAGATAATGGATATTGCCGTTCTTCCACAGGCCGGTGGGCAGGAAATCGGCATAAGCGGTCAGCACGACGACATAGGCAGTCGCGGCGAGCAGCAGGCAGGCAGCATAGCCGCGCCGCCCGGCATCGTCTTTCCGAACCAGCGCGAACAGCACGCCGGCCAGCCCCAGCGCCACCCAGGGCATCCGCGCGAGGAGCCCGGCGATCTGCGGATACCAGGGGCGCGGATCGACGAACAGGATCGACATCTTCCAGCCGAGGTCCGAAAAGCAGGTGCCGATCTCGGCGGAGAGCAGCATATAGTCGGTCGGTCGCGGGCCGTAGATCAGCAGGTGGAGCGCGCCATAGGCGGCGAGCGGCGCCATCGCCCCGCCGATCGCGCCGCCCAGCCGATGCCAGCCCAGCGCGCCGCGACGGAGCATCGCGATCGCCAGCCAGCCGCCCAGCATCGCGACGATCACCGCGTCGGCCGGACGCACCAGCGGCACCAGCGCGGCGACGAACCCCAGCCAGGCCATGTCGCGCACGCGCATGTCCTGGCGCGCGACGAGGATGTCGCCGGCCCGCGCGAGCAGCCACCAGATCAGCGTCGCCGACAGCGTCGTCGTCCAGGGGCGCACCCAGGCACCCCAGAGCTGCGGTGGCCATAGCAGCGTGAGCAGCAGCACGATCATCGCCGCGCGGCGCTCGATTCCCAGATGCGCGGCGACCCGGAGGATCGAGCCGATCAGGAAGAAAACGCACAGGATGTCGAGAAGCAGATAGGGGTTGCCCGGCATCAGCCAGGCGAAGGGCGCTGCCGCGAGCGGATAGAGCAGCGGATACCAGTGGCTTGCCGCGGCGAAATCGGCATGGGCGAAGGCCAAGGTGGAGCGCAGATACTGGCCCTGGTCCCAGGCGCCGTGCCAATCGTCCCCGGTGATCAACCGGACCAGCCCGGTTTTGAACACGCATAGCAGGATATAGACGAAGGTGGCGATCAGCGCCGGTCGATGCCGGACCAGCATAAGCCGGATCGGGCCGGGCGCCTGGCCGGCCTTGTCCCGTTCCGGTTCGCTGCGCATCGGCGTGCTCTACAGGAACCGGGCAGCGGGGCAAGCCCGCGATCCCGCCGGGAAATCTCGGGCACGCCGCCCCGGCCTAGCCCCCGATCATCGCCGCGAGGTCGATCAGCGCGCGCGGCGCGGACAGGCCGGGCGAGGTGCCGATATAGCGCGGCACCCAGACGGGCCCGAACTTGGCCTTGAACGCGCGCAGCCCCGAAAAGCTGTAGAGTCGCTCCCCATGGCCATAGACGGCGGCACCGAGCCGCGACCAGAGCGGCGCGAGCGGCCCGCCCTGCAGGCCGGAGAGCGGGGCGAGGCCGAGATTGAACCAGGCGAAGCCGCGCTGCGCGCCGAGCTGCATCAGGCGCACGAACAGCAGGTCCATCGCGCCATAAGGCGTATCGGGCAGATGGCGCATCAGGTCGACCGACATCTCGCTGCCCTTTCCGTTCGTCCAGATATTGGCGAAGGCCACGATCTCGCCGTGCAACCGCAGCACGGCGCAATCGAATCGCGCGAGATAGTCCATATCGAACCGGCCGAGGCTGAACCCCTTCTCCGCCCCCGGCTTGCCCGCGAGCCAGGCATCGGACACCCGGCGCAGCGCCGCGCCGTGCGCCGGCACCTCCGCCGCCGGGATCACCGCGAAACTCAGCCCGGCCGCCACAGCCCGCTTCACCGAATAGCGCAGCGAGCGATAGGCCGATCCCTGCAGGTCGAAGCCGTGCGACAGGTCGACCATTGCCTCCTCGCCATATTTGATCGGCGGCAGGCCGAGCTCGACCAGCAGCGGCAGCATGTCCGGGCTGACCTGGAACAGGCAGAGCCGGCCGCGCGCAGCGTCGCAGCGGCGGCGGATCTCCCACACCAGCTCGCTCCACGCCGCCTGCGGGCCGACCGGATCGCCCATCACGATCCAGCTCCGCCCCCAGACGCGGTACATCAGAAAGGCATCGCCGGCGGCGGAGACGAGAAAGCCCTTGTCGCCGGTAAAGGCGAGCATCGCGTCGGCGCGCGTGGCACAGGGCAGCGCGCGTGCGGCGACCTCGGCCGGCAACTCGCGCAGCTCGTTGACATGCGGCGAGGCAGCCATCAGCCGCCAGAAGGCAGCGCCGCCGATCAGCATCGTCGCGCCCAGCGTCGCGCGCAGGAAGCGGGGCGCGTTGCCGCGCCACGCGAAATCCCACCACAGGCTGTCCGAATAGGCGACATGCTTGTACGCGAAGAAGCCCGCCCAGGCGCTCAGCGTCAGCGCGATCACTGCCGCCGCCCACCACCAGCGCGCGATCGGCGCGGCGCCGATGCCCGAGCGGCGATAAAAGGCCGGGCGGCTATAGTGCAGCAGGCCGGCGACGATCAGCAGGATGATCGCCTCCTCATAGTCGAAGCCCTTGAGCAGCGAGAACAGCGCGCCCGCGAGCAGCAATGTGCGCGCGGCATGGAAGCCGCTCTTCAGCCGCGCCTGCACCGCCGGCGCGGTGAGCAGCAGCGCAGTGCCGACCAGGCTCGCGGCGAAATGCGAGGCCTCGACAAAGGGCAGCGGCAGGAAGCCGCGGAGCGAGTGCATGCGCCCATGCACCGCCGGCAGCGCGCCCGAGACGAGCAGGACCAGGCCGCCGCCGAACACCAGCAGCCCGATCAGCGGCGGCGCGAGCGCCTGGCCGATGCTCTCGACCGCGGAGAGGCTCGCCGCGATCGGCCGGCGCAGCCGCCGCCCCTCGAGCCCGACCATGATCGCCCCGGCCACGACCAGCGGCAGGAGATAATAGACGAGGCGGTAGAGCAGCAGCGCGGCGAACAGGTCGCTGCGTCCCAGCGGCACCAAAGCGAGGATCGTCGCCTCGAACACGCCGAGCCCGCCCGGGACATGAGTGACGAGCGCGACGGTGATGGCGAGCGCATAGGCAAGGAAGAAGGCGCCGAACAGCGCCGGCCCGGCCTGCGGCACCAGCACCAGCAGGGCGGCGGCAGCGCAGGCGAGATCAATTCCCGCGACGCCGAGTTGCGCCGCCATGATCGGCGGGGTCGGTAGCGGCAGGGTCGCGCGCCCGATCCGCAATTCGCGCAGCCCCGCCAGGCGCAGCGCGAACAGCGCCGCGATCGCGGCGAGCAGCACGCCGCCGAGCAGATGTTGCGCGCCGGCGGCGAAGGTCCAGCTGGCGATCGCGATCGGTGCATGCGCGCCGAGCAGTGCCAGCGCGGTCACCCCGATCACGCCGCTCCAGAAGGTCGCCGAGGCGATCAGCGTGATGCGCGCGACATCGGCGAAGTCGAGCCCGGCGGCTGAATAGGCGCGCAGCCGCGCCGATCCGCCGGTCAGCAGCGAGAGGCCGAGATTGTGCCCGATCGTGTAGCTGGTGAAGGAGGCGAGCGCGGCAGTGCGCCACGGCACCTGGCGGCCGATCGTGCGCACCGCGAACCAGTCGTAGAAGGTCAGCGCGAGATAGCTCGCGGCGGTCAGCCCGATCGCCGCCCAGATCCGCGCCGGATCGACTGCGTGCAGCGCGCCCCGCACATCCTTCAGCCGCACCTCGGCCAGGATCGTACGCAGCGCCTCGAACCCGAGCAAGGCGACGGCGAGCACCGCGAGCACGATCAGCCGCCGGCGCCAGCGCCCCGCGGGCACCGGCTGCCGCCGGGTTGCGCCCGCCGCGGCGGGGGCGGTCAGCGCCGCGTCCAGTCCTGTGACCGGCATAGATATTGTCCGACGAGGCAACCCGAGATGCGCAGCGTGTCCGGCGCGACCTTGACGATATGTGACGAGAAGGTGCGCCCCATGTCGGGCACATAGACGATCCCTTCCCAGCGCGTGTCGGAGACGCGGCGATAGTCCCGCAGCAGCGACAAGCCGATCAGCCGGTCGATCCCCGCGTCATGCGCGTCCTGCACCGCCTCGGGCGCGGCGGCGACGATCGTGCCGCACAGATGCCCGCCACAGTCCTCGGTGCGGATGTCGATCGTGCGGTGCGGATTGGTCCAGATGCCGAGTGCGGGATCGGCCGTGGTCTGTACTGCCAGCGGCGGCGCGGCGACGAGCAGCGGCAGGATGGGCAGCAACGACTTCATGAGGCAGGTCCCGGCAGGGGCGGCAGGAAGGGAGCGAGCGCGGCGAAGATGGTGCGGACGAGCAGCGCATGGTCGTTGCGCAGGAAATGCCCGCCGGGGAGGGTGATCGCCTTCTGGTTGGCCCCGGCGAGGCGCGGGCACAGGCTGTCCGTCTCGGTCGCGCCGCGGATGCAGGTGAGCGGCGCCCAGTCGAGTTGGCGGATGCCCGAGGCATCGGCGTCCGGCGTGCCCCGATAGGCGAGGCTGGTCGGATCGGCGCGGAAGAAGGCGGTTTCGCCGGGCACGACCAGCACGATCGCGGAGACCCGGTCGCGCAGGTCGGGCGGGAGCGCGACGAGCCCGACCCTGGCGATATCGGCCCCGAACGACTGGCCGATCACCACCACATGGGTGGCGCCGGTGCGCCGCAGGGTCTCGCGCACTGCCTGGGCGACGATCGCATCGACTTCGGCGCGCGAGCGGTGGCTGGCAAAGGCGGTGGAGGAATTGATGCCGAGCACGGGCACGCCGGCACCGGCCAGCCCGCTCGCGATATAGGGCCCCATGCCGAAATGCAGGCCCATGTCGCCCGAGAAATAGACTGCGGCGAGCGGCTTGCGCTGCCCGTCCATGCCGAACAGATGCACCGGATCGCGATCGAAGAAGCCGGCGGCGGCGTAGAGGCCGAGGATGACGCAGGCGATCAGGGCGAAGGCCGTCGCCGCCCAGCCTTTCCAGCCCCAGCGGCGGAACGGGTGCGACAGTGGACGCCTCCCGGGCGCGGCCAGTGTTCTCGCGATCATGACACCGCTATTGGCCGCCGCGCTTGACGGGGACGTGACGCGAACATGAAATTATCTTCCTGAATGGCGCTATCGCTGCGCTAGGACGCGGGAATGACCGGCCTGCCCGTCCTCTACAGCTTTCGCCGCTGCCCCTATGCGATGCGGGCGCGCATGGCGCTGCTGGTCGCGGGGCAGGCAGTGGAACTGCGCGAGATCGTGTTGCGCGACAAGCCGGCCGCCCTGCTGGCGGCCTCGCCCAAGGCGACGGTGCCGGTGCTGGTGGCGGCGGACGGGAGCGTGATCGAGGAAAGCCTCGAGATCATGTGCTGGGCGCTCGCCCGCCACGATCCCGAGCAATGGCTCGATGGCGACGACGCGGCCGCGATCGCGCGCAATGACGGGCCGTTCAAGCACCATCTCGATCGCTACAAATATCCCGATCGCCATGGGGAGGATCCGGTCGCGCACCGCCTGGCGGGGCTCGCCATCCTTGCCGACCTCGAACCGCGCCTCGGCCGCGCGGCAAATCTGTGCGGCGCCGGCCGGACGCTGGTCGACATGGCGATCATGCCATTCGTGCGACAGTTCGCGGCGATCGACCCGGCCTGGTTCGATGCCCAGCCCTTGCCGGGTGTCCGGGCCTGGCTGGCGCGGCATCTCGGCTCGGCGCTGTTCGCACGGGCGATGATCCGCTTGCGGCCGTGGCGGCCGGGCGATTCGCCGACGCTGTTCGCCGACAGGCCGATCGCGCCTTGATCCTGCCGCCAAGGCGCGTCTAAGGGGCGCGACAATGGCTGACAATTATCCCATGCGCATGCTCGCGCTTTCCATGGCTCTCATCCGGCAGCGTATGCGCGACGATCTCGGGATCGCGGCGATGATCGAAAACGGCGCTCTGTCGCTTCGGGTGAAGAAGGGCGCATTGTTCGGGCGCAGCGCGAGCGACGATTTTCGCGGCGATCTCAACCGCCGCATCCTCGAGGCGCAGGAATATCTCGAGCGCGCCCAGTTCGCCGTGACCGACGAGGCGCTGGTCGAGGCCTATGAGGCGACCAACGGCACCGGCCCGGATGCCGACGCGCTGTGGAAGGAAATCCGGCACCGCGGCCTGATCGACTGAGGTCCGGCGGCTTTGGGAGAGCGGGGCGGCCGATCGACCTGGCAGGGAGCGGGACCGGTGCGCAGGTGCAGTACGAAGATCAGGCCGGGACCGTTTCCGACCCCGGCCTGACCCCACCACCGCAAAGTCTCCTCTCGGCTGGCGCCCTTCCATCTAAAGGAATTGCGGCGCGACGTTATTGCGTAATTCCATCCGCAGGGATGTTGCGGGGGTCGGGCGGCTTTGCCACCGCGCCGCGCGGGCGATAAGGTGGGGCGATGGATTCCTATGTCCCCGCAAGCTCGGTCCCGTCCGCCACCTGGGAGCGGATGCTGTTCGCGATCTGGGCAATCGCCTCCATTCTGCTGTTCGGCCTGTCCGGGTGGTTGATCGCCCGGCATCCCGGCGATCTGGCGCCGGTCCTGCGCCTGTCCGGCGTCGGCCTGGTCTATTGCGCCTTGTTCGGGATCGCGGGGTTCGTGTTTCGCCGACGGCGCCTGCGCAAGCTGCGGAACCGCGCGGCGTTCCTCGCGAGCCTCGCCGCGCTCGACGCGCCGGACGGCTGATCGATCATGATGCCGCGACCGCGCGGTGTTCCCGCGGGAGCATACCGCTCCCTCGATCCGTTATTTCGGGGCGCGCGGCAGGAAGTGATAGGCGCACAGCTTGTTGCCGTCGGGGTCGCGGAAATAGGCGAAATAGGCCGGCGAATTCTCGCCGCCGCGCGGTCCCGGATTGCCCTCGTTGATTGCGCCCAGCTCCAGCGCCTTGGCGTGGAAGGCGGCGACCGCCTCGCGGCTTTCCAGTCCGAACCCCGCCATGGTGCCGTTGCCGACCGTTCCTTCGTTCCCGTCATAGGGGCCGAGCACGCCGAACAGGCTCTTTCCCGGCCGGCCATAGAGTCGTCCGCCCGAGGGGTGATCGAAGAATTTGGTCATGCCGATGGTGTCGAGCAGGGGGTCGTAAAAGGCCTTGGCGCGATCCAGGTCGTTCGATCCCACGGTGGCGTAGTTCAGCATGTTGCTCTCCCCCCTTGTGGCGCCCTGTGGCGCGTTGCGGCAACTACGCCATGCTCTCGCGCGCCTGTCACGGCAAATCGACGCTGGCCCGGCGCCGGCCCGCGCTGCAGGGTGGGTGCATGACCAGTGCCATGATCCTGCGTCGCGGCGAGGCGGCGGATGCCGCCGCGATCCGGGACCTGACGCGCGCTGCCTATGCGCGCTGGGTCCCGATCGTCGGGCGCGAGCCGCGGCCGATGACGGCCGATTACGATCGGGCGGTGCGTGATCATCGCTTCGACCTGCTTTACAGTGACGGGGCGCTCGCCGCGCTGATCGAGACCGCCGAAGAGCCGGACTGCCTGCTGGTCGTGAATGTCGCCGTCGCGACCGCATTCCAGGGCCGCGGCTTCGGCCGGCACCTGCTAGCGCACGCCGAGCAACTGGCCGCGGCGTCGGGTCGGGGGCGGATCAGGCTCTATACCAATCAATTGATGGCAGCGAATCTGCGCCTTTACGCGGCGCTCGGCTACGGCGTGGATGGCGAGGAAATCCTGCCCGGCGGCGTTGCCGTGCACATGAGCAAAGCGATCCGTGGCGGACTCGCCGATGCGACGCTCTAGGCCCATTTCGGCCAGACCCTGATTTCAAAAAAATTTCCCGCGCCAGTGTGGCTCAGGCGGATCGGTGACGTCCAGACCATGCACGGGCCGCGTTGTGCGCGCGGTTCGGCGAGGGGGGGAGGACAATGCCGAACTATATCGTCGCGTGCGATGTTCGTGGCCTGTGGCCGACCAAGGAACAGGTCGATCAGCACCTGGCGCGCCGCCCGGGCTGGGTGCACGGGCGGTTGTTCGACAAGGTCTGGTATGTCGGAACCGACGACCCGCCGGGTGCCGTGCAGCAATGCTTCAGCGAGATTCTGACGGTGTGCGACACGTTCACGATCACCACCCCGTCGGATGCGTGGTGGCGGAAGTGGATGTTCGACAAGGCCGATCTGTATCAGGCGGTGCAGACCAACCTTGTCCGGCCCGAGCGCGTGCCTGCCAGCAAGCGCTTCCTGAAACGATCTCCGCTCAGGATCACCGGGCCACGGCCGCGCTGATCGGTTCGGCTACGAGGCAGGCACCGATCGTCGTCACCCGCGTTCCGCGAAATCTTTTGCCGCCCGGTGCCGATCCCGCTTATTGGCGACTCGAATGCATCGCCTGCGCTGTCACGCGCCGGTCGGCCGGGGGGTGGAGTGCAGTGCCGAACTATATTGTCCGATGTGATATACGCGGATCCTGGCCGACCGAGGAGCAGGTGGACGAGCATCTGGGGCAACACCCGGACTGGTCCCATGCCCGCCTGTTCGAAAAGATATGGTACGTCGGAACCGACGAGCCGCCCAGCGCCGTGCAGCAATGCTTCAGCGAAGTTCTGACCGCCAACGATACCTTCACCGTCACCACACCGCCGGAGAGCTGGTGGGAAAGCGTAATGTTCGACAATGCCGATCTGCAGCGGGCAGTGCGCCGCTTTCGGTAGAATGGCTTCAGCGCGCCCGGTCTGCCTTGATCGCCACCGCTACCGTCACCCCTGCCGGCACGTCCGTAGTCGAGGCCCATTCGCCCTGGCCGATCCCGAAACGGGTCCGGTCGATCACGACCGTGCCTGACATGGTCGCGATGTCGCCTGTGATCGCGAGCGTGAAGGGCAGGGTCAGCGGGCGGGATGTCCCGCGGATCGTCAGCGTCCCGATCGCCTCGTAGCGGTCGCCGCCGCGATGGCGGAAGGTGCTGGCGACGAAGCTTGCCCTTGGATGCGTCGCCGCCGCGAACCAGTCGTCGCCCGGCAGGGCGCCTTCGGTATCCGGCACGCCCGTCGAGGCCGAGGCCATGTCGATCGTGACCTTCACGGACGATGCGTCGAGCGCCCCGGGGTCGAACAGGATCGTCGCGTCCCATGTGCCGAAATGACCGTCGACCTGGCCCTGCGACCAGCTCGTGTGAAAGCCGAGGGAAGAGGCCGCGCGCCGCACCGTCCAGCGCGACGGCATCGCGGCGCTAGGGGCGGCCACTGGCGTCGCGAGGGGGGCGGGTGTCGGGGTTGCTGCGGGAACGCGCGGCGCGGCCGATGCCGGTGTCGCGGCCGGCTCGGCCAGCGTGGCGGATCGGGTCGGGACGGGGGTTGGTTGCGTGCGTGCGATCGGCCTGAGCGGCAGCGTCAGGGCGACCAGCGCGATTCCGGCGAGCGCCAGCACCGCTGCGACGGCAGCGGCGCCCAGCGCGCGGCTCGGCGCTGGCAACATCCGCGCAAGATCGCCGCCGCGCTCCAGGAACTGGTGCTTCAGCGCGCCCGCGACGTGCAGGAACAGCACCAGATAGGAGATGTAGATCAGCGCGTGATGGCCGAACTCGGCCGCCGCCTCCACCGCGCCCCTGGCGTCCGGCGCCAGCCCGGGAATGCCGGGCACATGCGGCCAGGGGATCGTGCCGAAGAGCAGGGTGGGCACCGCCGTCCTGCTCGCCGAGACGAGCAGCCAGCCCGTTACCGGCAGCCCGAGCAACAGCACATAGAAGGTGATGTGCACGGCATGGGCCAGCGCTTTCTCCCATGGCTTCATCGTCGCGGGATAGGCGGGAGCGGGGCTTTTCAGCCGCCACGCGATGCGGACCAGCGTCAGCAGCAGGATGGTGATCCCGATCGACTTGTGCAGCTGGAATGTTGCGAAGGTCTGCGGCCCGCGCGGCGCGTCCATGCGCCAGCCGAGCCCGATCTGGAAGGCGAAGCACGCAGCGATCGTCCAGTGCAGCAGCATCGCGGGGCGCGAATAGCGGATTGGGGAGGATCGCGCGGCAGCGGCCGGCGGAACGGCATGGTCCAGGCTGTCAGTCATCGCGAGCTCCACGAACAGGCGTCGTCGCCCGCGCCGGCGCGACGATAGCGTCGTCGTCGTCGGCGGCAAGGGCCGATCGCCTGCGGCGCGCGGATGCCCTAGGCAGCCGCTCTGCATTGGTGCAGCATGGCATCATGATCCCGCGCGTTGCCCTTGTTCGTGCCCGCCCCGTCCTTGCCGCCCTGTTCGCCATTGCCGCTGCGTTCGCGCCCGCCGCGGCACAGCTGCCCGCGGCGCCGGCGCCGCAGGCGCAGCTGGTGCCCGCGGCCGCCCCGGTCCAGACCGGCGCCTCAGCGCTGGCCCAGGATGCCGCCGTCTATGCCGCGCAGAATCATGTGTCGCTCGACGAGGCGGCGTATCGCCTGCGGGCGCAGGAGGAGACGGTCGCGGCGACCGACCGGTTGCAGCTGCTGTACAAGGATCGCCTGGCCGGCATCGCGATCGAGCATCATCCCGAATATCGCATCGTCGTGTTGCTCACCGGAACGCAGCCGGTGGAGGACGAGGCGATCGTCGCGGGAGGGCGCACCGTGCCGGTCACCTTCCACACCGGTGCCGTGGCCACGCGCAGGCAGATCGTCGCAGCGATCACACGCCACCAGGCGGAGATCCGTGCGCTCGTGCCGCATCCGCCCGGCATGGGTGCCGATCCGCGCACCGGCGAGCTGGTCGTGATGGTCAATGGGGCCGATGCCGATCGCCTCGGCGCCGGCACCCTAAAGAACAGGATCGCCGCGATCGCCGGCGTCCCGGTGCGACTTCGGCTGCTCGGGCGCGACGCCGATATGAGCATGGATGTCGGCGGCGGTTCGCGCGTGGTCGGGGTCAATCCGGCGGATGGCCGATATTATGCCTGCACGACCGGTTTCGTGGTGACGGACGGCGCGCGCAGCGGCATCGTCACCGCGGCGCATTGCCCGGACAGCATGTCCTATGTCGATCGCGAGCGCCACGCGACGCCGCTCGACTTTGCGGGCCAATGGGGGTGGGGCTACCAGGACGTGCAGGTGATGGTCAGCCCGGAGCCGCTGCGGCCGCTCTTCTATGCCGATACGGCAAAGACCGAGGCGCGGCCCGTGACGCGCTGGCGCAACCGCACCAGCACGCGCGCCGGTGACGTCGTCTGCCACCGCGGGGAGACGACAGGCTATAGCTGCTCGCAAGTCGAACTGGTCGATTTCGCCCCGGCCGGGGACCTGTGCGGTGGCGCTTGCCAGCCGACCTGGGTGACGGCGACGGGGCCGACCTGCAAAGGGGGCGACAGCGGCGCGCCGGTCTTCAACGGCACTGTCGCCTTCGGCATCGTCAAGGGGGCCAGCTATCGCGGCGACGGCGGATGCATCTTCTATTATTACATGTCGACCGATTATCTGCCGCCGGGATGGCTGCTTGCCTATGGCGCGGACGGCGTAACCGCGCCGTAGCGGCGCAGGGCCCGACTGCTGCCGGGACGTGGGCGGCTCCGCGAAGGCTTGCGGGATGAGTTCAGGTGCGCGGCCGGTGCGTGAGGCGGGCGAAGACCAGTTCAACCACCGATAACAGGATACGCCCGATGCCGGCGGCGATCATCACCCAGAGGCCGAGCGGCATGCGCTTCCAGCCGCGATTGTTCCGCTGATCCATGCGCGCCGCGTAGCACGATGGCGAGCCACGGGGAATTGCGGAGAATCCCGTACAGATCCGTGACCGGACGCCGATCGGGCTACAGGAAGAAGCGCCTGCTATTGCCACGGCGGATCGTGAGCCGGACCGGCGCGCTGGAATCATGTTCGTCGCGCGCATAATAGCTTACCCGGCGCTTCGGTGGCGCGCTCCAGAACTCGCGCAGCGACAGGACGGCGACGCCGAGCAGAATCAGCACGCTCCGTATGATGATCGCCGCCAGCCAGAGCGGCAGCGAGACCGGCAGCGACAGCAGGAAGATCTGGCGTGTCGATCTGCGCCAGGCTCGCGGGGAGCCAAGGCGCGGCCACAGCCTTTCGGTCAATGCATGCAGCACGGCCAATGCTCCTGAAACGAGGCCCCCGGAGCAGAGCGTTGCCCGGCAAATCTTTACGATAGGTTAGTGAATCTATCCATTTTGGGTGAAATCGCATCCGATCGAAAAATATATGCCTTTCAGGCGGATGCTGTGGCGATCTTCGCCCCGAAGAAGCCGGACGAAGCACCGTTCCAGACAAAAAGATGCCCGGAACCGCAAGCGGCCCGGGCACCAGGTTTGCGCAATCCTGCGCTGATATCCATCGAGGGAATCGGCTGAATATCAACGCAGGATAAGGTCTCCCTCTCGCGCATCTCGTTCGTCCGGCACTTCCCGGGCAATCCCGGGATTTGCCGGAGCCGACGGCCCGGGCGAACGGCTCGTCGCGAGCCACCCGCCCGGGGCCGTCAATCAATCAGAAGTCCACCTTCGCGCCGACGCGGAACGAACGGCCGAGGATGCCGGCCTCCGCCACCACCGGGTTGTACAGATAGGCGCCGTAGGTCGTCGCATCGATCGATGCCTTGCGATCCGCAACGTTGAGCACGTCTGCATAGAGCGTGAAGCGATCGTTGACCTTGACCTGCCCGTGCAGGTCGACGCTGATGAACGACTTCACGTTGCACGACTGATAGGCTTCCCCGTCCAGATTGGTCGGGACCAGGCTGCAATCACCTGCAACGCCACCCTGATCTTCGGCAGAGTAGTTATAGCCGCTGGTGTAATAGGCGGTAGCAGTCAGCGACCACGGTCCGACGTCGAGCGTGTTCTGCCAGTTGCCGCGCCAGCGCTGCGTACCCGAGCCGGCGGTCAGGTTGAAGTTGCCCAGCGTGCCGGCATAATGCTCGACGTGCCCATCCGGGAAGGTGGTGTTGAGATCGATGATGTAGGTCGCCTCGACATCCGTGGTGAACTTCACGTTCGGGGCAAGATTGAACACGCCGCGTGCACCGAAATCGAGGCCCGAGGTGTGGATCTTGTTGGCGTTGATGAAGCTGCCCTGGGCGAAAGCAACGCGCCGCGTGGCATTCGGATGCTCGGGATCGGCCTCATCCTGGATGATGGTCACCCCATTATAGCTGAGGCCGCCGGTCGCATAGTAGTTGGCGATGGCATCGCTGAAGGCGACCGAGGTGATCGCGTTGGTCTTCTCGATATTGTAGTAATCGACCGTGAAGCTGACGTTGCGGATCGGTTCGAACACCGCACCCACCGTGAAGTTGCGCGACTTCTCGGGCTTGAGGTTCGGGTTGCCGACGGTCGTCTGCCCGACGCTGTAGCTGGTCAGATAATTGTTGAACTGACCACCCGAGGTGAGGTGCTGGCTGGTGAAGCTCGTCGGCAAGCTGGCAGCGTTGACCGTGACATAGCCCGTGGTCGGCAACGCGCCGCTTTCCGCGAAGCTCGGGATGCGGAAGCCCTTGGAGAAGGTGCCGCGGATCGCGAGCTGCTTGATCGGCGTGAACTTGGCGCCGATCTTCGGGGAGAAGTTGCTCTGGCCGCTCGAATAATGATCATACCGGCCGGAACCGTTGATCTCGAGGATGTCGAGCACTGGTGCGTTGATCTCGAAATAGGCGGACTCGACTTCGCGCTTGCCGGTCGCGCCAAAGGCGTTGAGGCGGAAATAACGCTCGGTCGGGCCGTTATAGTCCGGGTTGCCGCTGGGGTCGTACAGCGACTCGTGACGGAATGCGCCACCGACCGCGATCTGCAAGGCACCGCCGGGCAACTGGAAGAAGTCCTTCGAGATGCTGCCCTGGATCTGATACAGATGCGAGTTCTGCCTGTTGATCTGGGTCGGGGTCAGATAGTCGAGCGTCGCCTGGCTGGTCAGCGACGGATTCACGAAATTGTACGAACCGTCTTTGATCACGTCGAGCAGGTGCTGGATGTAGACATAGCCCTTGGCGGTGGTCTTCAGCTTGCTGACCATTGCCGTGCCGTCGACCGCATAGTTGAAGCCGTCGCCGAAGCTGCCGTGCACGCCGAGGGCTGCGCGGAAGACATCGCTCTGCGACGAATTGAACTCGGTGCTGGTCGGCAGGCGGCCGGCGATGCGCG
>CAISGR010000108.1 GCA_903884945.1 uncultured bacterium | reverse complement strand
CGGGATTCCGAACCTGAAAACCATCCCCCGCCCCTATTCTTGCTGGTTGTGATTTGCTCTTTGAGGATGGTCGTCTGCCCCGTCATCTTTGACAGGTGCTCGGCCGTCTCAAGCCGGTTGGGCGGATAGGCGTTCTGCACATGGCAGTTGGACGTGACTAGCTCGTCATGACCGTAGCCCGTTTCCCGGCTGCGAAGCTGGTTGATATCCTGACATATCAGATAGAATTTGAGGCCGTAGCCGGCGGCGAATGCCAAGCTCTCCTGAATGATTTCGAGCTTCCCCAAGCTGGGGAACTCATCGATCATGAACAGCATCCGGTGCTTGTAATTGGCCTTCACGCGGCCGTTCTCGAACTCCTGCTTGGGTGCGAGGATTCGGACCATCATATTCAACATGATGCGGACAAGCGGCCGGAGTCGGTTCTTATCGGTCGGCTGTGTGATGATGTAGAGGCTAACCGGCGTGTCGTGGTTCATCAGGTCGCGGATTGAAAAATCCGACGTTGACGTGTTCGCCGCAACGACGGGATCGCGGTAAAGCTCGATATAGCTCTTGGCGGTGGAAAGGACGGACCCGGCCTCCTCATCGGGGCGGTCCATCATGTCGCGCGCTGCGCGTCCGACAACGGTATGGTTCTTTCCGCCGGGCAGATGCCCGTAGGTCATCATTTCTTCCCATAGCCCCTTAACCGGGCGCGCTGGGTCCGTCAGAAGCCCGTCAACCTCGCTCATGGTGGCGGGTGGGCCGCCATTCTTGGCCTTGTAGATCGCGTGCAGGATGACGCCCACGAACAACGCCTGCGAGGTCTTCTGCCAGTGGCTTTCCAGCCCCTTGCCATCGGGATCGACTATCAGCGTGGCAAGGTTCTGAACGTCGGCAACTTCGTTGTCCGTCCCGACGCGGATTTCGTCCAGCGGGTTCCAGCGGACGCTTCCTCGCGATGATGCCGGCTCGAACCGCATGACGGTCTGGCCGGCGTGCTGCTTCCGCCACCCTGCGGTCAGCGCCCATAGCTCGCCCTTCAAGTCGGCAACGACGGTGCTGTGGTTCCATGAAAGCAGGGTCGGGATGACTAGGCCCACACCCTTGCCCGATCGGGTCGGCGCGTAGGTCAGAACGTGCTCGGGGCCGGAGTGCCGGAGATAGGAAACCTTGCCGTTCTTCTCCTCATAAGCGCCGACATAAACGCCGTCGTTGTCGATCAGGCTGGCGGCCTGAATATCCTTCATGTCGGCCCATCGTGCCGATCCGTGAAGGAACTCGTTGCCCTTGCCCCGCTTGGACATTGCCACCTTCGCCACCATGGCGACTACGAGGCCGGCGACTGCGACGACCATCCCTATGCCGATCGCTTTGCCGAAGGGCTGCTTTAGGGTCGGGACGCTCTGCCAATTCAGGAACCATTGGACGATCCGCCACGGGGCATAGATGTGATTCCAGTTCGGCCCCAATGTCGGCTGATAGGCCATGCTGCGGGCGAATAGCTGCGTAGCAACGGCAAGCCCGCCGATGACGAACCCCAGCACGATGAAGGCGACAAGTCCCCTCCCCTGCGATTGCCCGGTCTTACGCCCGCGTGTCCTGACTTGCGGGCCGACTGCGTTGTTCCGTTTGGTACTCATCGGCTGCGTCCTCGTCCCTTCACGGTCCCATCGGCCCCGATCTCGATGCGGTCGCCTATCGCCAATTTGGCGGCTCTGGCCGCGCTGGTGGCATCGATCGGCAGCACCATGATTTCGTCGCCGCGTTTCAGGAGCGCCAAACTCTGGCCCTCCACTACTCTCGTCCCTGCGTAAGATAGCGGAACGTCGCCGGTCTCGAAAGGCCGGTGTTTCGGTATATCCATCCCCGATTGCCGTTTGACTTCACGCTCGGCGATGTATTTCTCGGCTGCGGTGATGCGCTCGGGGGTCATTCCTGCCCCAGAAACATCCCATCGCAAGAGACGATCTCGCCGGGCTTCTGCGCCGTCCACGTTTGTACGAACATCACGCGGCAATAGCAGCGAAGGTCGCTCGGCGTAGCGAACCACACCGAGTTCGGACAGATTCCGCACGCGATCTCTGGCCTCGGGCGGCGGGCTTCGTCCAACGCGACCAATGTTCGGCTTGCCACTTGCAAGCCCTCGGGTTCCTCGGGTGCTCCGTGGTCGAGCTGGCCCGCTTCTTCCGTCAAATCCGGCTCCGCTGGTAGCGCCTCGGGCGATACCTGGCTGTCCTGTGCCGTCTGCGGCTCCTCGCCCGCTGGCGGGGCCTGTGGGGGCTCTGGCGGGGCCGGTGGCGGCTCCGGCTGCGCGCTCCCGTCCACGAGGCGCATCGCCTCCTCTATCTCCTCGTCCAAGGTCTTGTCCGCCATGGCTGGCCTCCTGCTGGGTTAGGGTGGTGACAAGCGCCTGACGACGGCGCTCAAGCTCGGGATCATCGAAACGGATCGGGAGCGCGGCGCGGGCTGCTGCCTGCGCGACGCGCTCCTTGAACTCGGCACTGCCGGCGATCGACAATTCCTCGCCGTATCGCTCGCGCGCGATGCGGAGCGCGGCGGTCATGCCCTCGATCTCGGCTCCACGGGACACATGCAAGCTCGCGCCGTCGTCTCTGACGGCCGCGCCGGCTGTGCGGTAGATGATGGTCCCCCGCTTGGTCACATGATCGGCGCGCTCGCTGGCACTGAGCCCGTGGCTCGCACCCGGCGTCGCCTGCACCGCATTGGCGGGCCTGTGGTTGCGCCCCTCGCGGGCGCGAAGGGCCGCAAGCGCCTCGGTATTTCCCGCCTTCGCCTCGGCCTGCAACCATTCGTGCCAGCCCTTGCGGTCGTTACGGGCGTTGATCCGTTCGCGCTCGCGCTGATAGGCCGTCGCGATCTTGTCGATGGCCTGCTTGGTCGCGCGGGACGTGAGATTGTAGGAAAGCCGGCGGGTCAACCCGCTACCCCCTGCCAGCTTGATCGCGCCTCTGCGGAATCGCCCGGCGCGCTTTACCGCCTCGATCGCGGCGGCCTTCTTGGCTGATGCCGCTGCCAACTCGGCCGATCGGGCGGTGCGGCGGTTGGTTTGTTGATACTGATAGCGCGCGAATAGCTCGGCGGTGTTCACGCGCGACGCCATTGGGCGCGGCTCATAGGCCCGTGTCGCAGTTGCGGGGGTCTGAGCGCCATCGGCCGCGATGAACGGCCCTAGCCGATCCTCAAGCGCCTTTTTGGACAGGTCGCGGGCAATCGAACTGGCTTTGATCGCCGTCCCGTTCTGCGCGATGACGACAAGCCCGTTGCCGCGAGCCTGCATCGCGAGCCCGTTGGCCGCCATGGTGGCGTGCAAAGCCTGCCAGCTATCGGCCGCCTTGATCTCGTCGCCGCAAGTGCGGCGAACCCAACCGATCATGCTCTCCAAGCCGGCGATCTGCTCCATATCGGCGGCGCGGCCTTCGCCTCCCCTCTTTCGGGAGGCGTGATTGTCACGCTCAAGGCCGAACTCGGCTTCCAGCTTGTCGCAAAGCTCGGCAAGCGTCCGGTAGTCCCGCAACGGCGAATGGACGGTGCGCCGAGTCGGGTGAACCTTGTTGATCGCGATATGAAGGTGGACGTTATCCGTGTCGTGATGCGTCGCACTGACGCGCTGGTGCTCGACATACCCAAGCCCGGCGCAAATTCGCTCCTCGATCTCGCGAATGACTTCCGGGGTCGGCCGCTCGCCGGGTCGGAACGACACGATCAGATGATAGGTCTTGTCCGCCTCTGACCGCTTGTTCTGTGCCTGCACGGCCATGCACGCGATAGCTGCCGCGTGCGGATCGTCGGTCTGGCAGTTAGTGACGGTGATATCGCCAACCCGCTCGTCGCGGCCCTGCGCGCTTGTGATGTATCGGACCAAACCGCCAAAGTCGCTTTTGCGCGTAACGCGCATAGAGACGTGCTTGGCGATCATGCGGCGGCCCGGAAAATTTTAGCCGCTAAAATCACGGGCGGGCGATCAGGACCGATTTCGCAACCTCGCGAAGCTCCTCCTGCCCGGCTTCGATCTTCTTCAACAGGCCGCGCACGATGCGCCGCATTTCCTCGGGCTTGAACTCGTCCAGCTTCGCGTCATCAGTCAGCCATAGCTTCAACAGGCCGCCCATACGGCCAAGGTCGCCATTGACCGCGACGAGGCGCTGAACCTCGTCAAAATCGACGACGTTGCGGGGCTTGTAGCCAAGCCCGACAAGGCGAAGGTAGCCGGCGATCGACAACCCGGTCTGCTGCGCCAGTTCCTCGATCTGCTGCCCCTCCTCGGCCGTCACCGGGACGCGAAGGTGACGGCCGCGACGCCGGCTCCCGCCTTCGGGAGCCCCTTCGATTTCG
>CAISGR010000107.1 GCA_903884945.1 uncultured bacterium | reverse complement strand
ATCGCCGAGGATATCGAAGCGTTTCGCGAACGCTTCGGCATCGACATCTATACGATCTTCAACATGACCGAGATCTCCTCGCCGATCGTTTCGGCGTGCAATCCGACGAAGAAGGGCACCTGCGGCCGGGTCCGGCCCGGCGTCGAGGTCCGGCTGGTCGACGCCCATGACTGCGAGGTGCCGATTGGCGCCGTCGGCGAGATGATCGTGCGCACCGATCGCCCCTTCGCCATGAACAGCGGCTACAACCGCGCGCCTGAGGCGACGGCTTCCGCCTGGCGCAATGGCTGGTTCCATACCGGCGACGCGTTCCGCCGCGACGAGGACGGCGACTTCTTCTTCGTCGATCGGGTCAAGGACTCGATCCGACGCCGTGGCGAGAATATCTCGTCCTTCGAGGTCGAGGTCGATGTCTGCGCTCATCCCGATATCCGCGAAGCCGCCGCGATCGCGGTGCCGAGCGAATTGTCGGAAGACGACGTGATGATCGTCATCGCCCCGGTGGCAGGACGGGTGGTCGATCCGGTCGCGTTGATCGAGTTTCTCGCGGCACGGATGCCGCATTTCATGGTGCCGCGCTACATCCGCGTGCTCGAAACGTTGCCGAAGACGCCCTCGGCCAAGGTGCAGAAGGCCGAGTTGCGCGCCCAGGGCGTCACCGTTGATACCTGGGACCGGGAGAAGGTCGGCATCCGCATCCGGCGCGAGACCCTGGCATCGTCCAAACAAGGGGGAGGAGCGTCATGACCGCAGCATTCAAAGTCGGCCGTCATCTCGTCCACCGCATCGAGGAGTGGCAGGGCCGCTTCGCCCCGCCGCAGGCGCTGTTCGACGGTTACGAGGAAAGCGCCTTTGCCCGCGAGGTCGACGGCTTCACCCCGGATTATGTCCGCGACGGCATGATCTACGGCTTTCTCCAGAGCTGGCTGATCGAAGTCGATGGCCAACGCGTGCTGTTCGATACCGGCGCCGGCAACGATAAGGAACGGCCGGGGATTCCGATCTTCGGCGGCCTCAAGACCGATTTCATGGGACGACTGGTCGCCGCGGGCTTCGGGCCCAGTTCGATCGACGTGGTCATCTGTTCGCATCTCCATATCGACCATGTCGGCTGGAATACGATGCTGGTCGAAGGCAATTGGGTTCCGACCTTCCCCAATGCCCGCTACGTCATGCCGGCCATCGACCGCGAAGTCTGGGATCCTGCCGATGCCGGGTTTGCCGCGCTGAAGGGCAGCGCCGTCAATACGGCGGTGTTCGAGGACAGCGTGCAGCCGATCCTCGATGCCGGTCGCGCCGAACTCGTCGAGGATGGCCACGAGGTCCTTCCCGGCCTCGTGATGCGTGCGGCGCCCGGCCATACCCCTGGGCAGATGCTGCTCGACATGCAGGACGGCGGCGATCGCGCGCTGTTCACCGCCGATATCCTCCATCATCCGATGCAGGTGATCCGGCCCGACTGGAACAGCGTCTACTGCGAGGCCGGCGAGCAGGCGCGGGCGACGCGTCGCGCCGTGCTCGAAGCCGCAGCATCGACCGGCGCCCGCATCGTGCCGGCGCATTTCGGCGGCACCCACAGTGCTTTCATCGCCCGCGAGGGGGCGGGCTACCGCCCGGTTTACGCCTAACTCGACTTAAGGAAGCGCCAGCTATGGCCGTGACAGCACCGCGTTACTCGTTCGATCCCAGCGCGCCGCAACTGCTCGCCGATCCCTATCCCGTGTTCCGCCAATTGCGCGAGGCCGATCCGGTGCATTGGTCGGAACTCGGCTATTGGGTGGCCAGCCGCTACGACGACGTGCGCGGGGTGCTGATGGACCGCACCGGCTTCGGCCAGGGCGATTTCATCCGCAACATTCAGATGTTCTATGATTCCGAATTCGACGTGCTCGGGCAGTCCGGCT
>CAISGR010000106.1 GCA_903884945.1 uncultured bacterium | reverse complement strand
CGGCGATCGAGCAGGCCGTGGCAGCCGGAATCCTGTCGACGGGTGCGCGGCTGGCCATCAATTTCATGCCGGACACGATCTCGTCACCCATCTCGGACAGCGAGCGCACCATCGCCGCCGCCCGCCGGTTCGGGCTCGACCGGGCACGGCTCATCTTCGAATTCTCGAAACCCGACGCGCTCGATGCCCGGCTCATCGCCACGATCATCGAAATCTATCGCAAGATGAGTTTCGCCACCGCGTTCGACGATTTCGGCACGGTGCATGCGGAACAGGGCCTGCTTCGCCGCTTCATCCCCGACATCGTCAAGCTCGACCCGGAACTGGTGCGCGGCATCTGCACCAGCTGGGCGCGCCGGCTCGCGCTGGAGAAGATGGTCGAGCTCGCCCGCGAACTCGATATCAGAGTGATCGCCGAAGGGGTCGAGACCCGTGCCGAATTCGAGAAGCTGCAGTCGCTCGGAATCCGGTACCAGCAGGGATATTTCATTGCCCGGCCCGCGACGGGCGAGTTGCCGGCCCCGCAATGCTTCGAGGACGGCCCCGCGCCCGGCTGAGCGTCTGCACCTTGCCTTCGGTCGGGTGCGTGCCATAGGCGGCGCGCATGAACGATCCCACGACCATCCGCCGCCTCTATGGCCGCCGCCAGGGACACAAGCTGCGCCTCGGCCAGGCAGCCCTTGTCGAAGACCTGCTCCCCCGGATCAGCGTTCCCGAAACCGGGCCGCTCGATGCGCGCCTCCTGTTCGGCGACGATCGCCCGATGGAAGTCGAAATCGGCTTCGGGGCGGGCGAGCATCTCGCAGCCCGGGCCGCCGCCAGGCCGGAGAGCGGCTTTATCGGCTGCGAGCCGTTCCTCAACGGCGTCGTTGGTGCGCTCAACCATGTGCGCGATGGCGATCTCGACAATGTCCGCCTCCACATGGGGGATGCGCTCGACGTGCTGGAGCGGCTGTCGGACGAGTCGCTCGACCGCGTCTACCTGCTCCACCCCGATCCTTGGCGGAAGGCCCGCCACGCCAAGCGGCGGATGGTCAATCACGGCCCGCTCGACTTGATCGCGCGCAAGCTGAAGCCGGGCGCCGAATTCCGGCTCGGCACCGACGATCCGACCTATTGCCGCTGGTCGATGATGGTGATGAACGCACGGCGCGATTTCCTCTGGCAGGCACAGCACCCGCGCGACTTCCTGACTCGGCCGGACGACTGGCCGGAGACCCGCTATGAGCGCAAGGCACGGCGGCAGGGGCATGAAGTCTGGTATTTTATTTTTAGGCGTACAGCCGCCAACCCTGGCGTATAATTGTCATCCTAGATCAATAACTTACCTCGACATACACTTCCTAACGTAACCCTCGGTTTCCGCCACGATGATTGCTGGCTGATTGCTGAGAGCAGAGGAAAGGTATGGTCATGGCGACTGGAAAAATCACCAAGCGGACGGTCGATGCGCTGATGTCGGCCGGTAAAGCAGACTTCTTTTGGGACGACTCTCTCAAAGGCTTCGGTGTCAAGATTCTTCCCACGGGCAGAGCAAACTACATCCTGCAATATCGGATGGGTGGCGCAGAGGCGAAGACGCGACGCTACACGATCGGCATGCACGGCTCGCCTTGGGCGCCGACGACCGCGCGGATGGAAGCCGAACGCCTGTCCATCCTCGTCGCACAAGGTATCGATCCCGGTGAAGCGGCAAAGCAGCAACGCCGCGAAGCTGTCGATCTCGCCTTCTCAAATTTCGCCGATCGGTTTGCGAAGTCCTGCAAGGGCGAGGGCTGGCGAAAGCTGGCCGATCAATGTCTGCGGCTGCACGTAAAGCCGGTCTTACGTGACAAGGCTCTAACCAAGATCACGCGGGCCGATATCGTGGCCGTCCTGGATCGCATGCCCGACGAACAAGTCGGCAATCGCCGAAATGTCTTCGGTGTGATGCGACGCTTATTCCGCTGGGCGGTGAGTCGCGGCGATATCGACCGCAGTCCGCTAGAGGGCATGGAGACGCCGCCGGCAGTCCAACCGCGAGATCGCTGGCTTCAGGACGACGAGCTTCGGCGTATCTGGCTGCACGCCCCCGAGACCCACCCATGCTTCGGGCCGATCATACGCTTGCTGATGCTGACCGGGCAGCGGAAGGAAGAAGTGAACAATATGTCGTGGGCCGAGGTCGATCGGCTCGGCAGGCTATGGAGCCTTCCGGGAGTGCGCACGAAGAACCGCGAGCCCAACCGGGTTCCCCTCAACGACCTGGCCATCGGTGTTCTGGACGATCTTGCGGGCGGCGAAAAATGGCCGCGGCAAGGCCGCATTTTCGCGACGTCGACCGGCGCCCGGTACACGGGGTATCACAAGAGCAAATTGAAGATCGATCGACTGCTCGCGAAAGATGGCGGCAACGCGGTGCCGGCATGGCGTCTTCACGATCTTCGGCGAACGGTCGCGACGGGGTTTCAACGTCTAGGTGTTCGGTTCGAGGTGACAGAGGCGGTGCTCAACCATGTCAGCGGATCGCGCGCAGGGGTCGCGGGAATCTACCAGCGCCACAATTGGAAAACCGAAAAAGAGGAAGCGCTGCGCGACTGGGGCAACCACATTGCGGCGCTGTTGGCGGGACCGCCACCGCAGGCTGATCCGGTGTGCACCGGGCAGCGGCAGAAGCCAGCATTGAGACTGGTCGCCTAATTGGCTTCGACTGAAGGCCGGCGCTTACCTGGCGTGACAATCAGTCGCGCCAGGTCTTGGCGAAGCAATTGCCGTTACGGTGATTTCGGAAAAAGGGGCACGAGGCGTCGCGATCAGTCGTCGTCGTCATCTGCCAACGGCACGATTGGAAGGTAGAATAAGACGAATGAGCGGGACTGGAGCACACATCTCAAGAAGGCGCTAGCGGCGAACAGCGCTACAGCCCAAATAAATCATGTACGTGCCCGATCGCTGCCCTGCTTTGAGCGGCGATTCAGAATTTGATCGATGTAGCGATCTATCAGTTGCACGCCCTTTTCCGAAAGGCGGGCGACACGCCGACGGCCATCCCCGGGATCGTTCAAGCGTTCGACCAATCCCGCTTTTTCCAAAGCACGTATATACCGCAGCCCGGTCGATGATGGTGAGTCCGCGCCCGCGCATATCGACAAGCTGGATGGCATGTCCTCACCTTCATAGCGGCCCCTCAAGTCCAGCAGGATATCCCAGGCCGGCTCGCCAAAGAGCGCATTGTCGAAGAGCCGGGTCCGCTCCCTGCGATCGAGATAGAGTGCCCTCGCCACAGCGGCATGGTCGGTCTCCGTGCCTTCCCTCGGAGGGTGCGGTCGTTGAGCGGTGTTATTCGCCCGGACGGCCGACGGCTCGATTGATGAAACGGATGTGGTCATCGACGCGACCTCCGTTCA
The DNA here is from genome assembly GCA_903884945.1 of uncultured bacterium. Taxonomy (GTDB): domain Bacteria; phylum Pseudomonadota; class Alphaproteobacteria; order Sphingomonadales; family Sphingomonadaceae; genus Sphingomonas. The sequence goes on along the minus strand of CAISGR010000106.1, from coordinate 23,099 downwards.
AATACCAAGAGGGAAGTTGCCAGGACCACGCCGGATCCATTCGGTAGCGCTTCAAACGTCGTCGATGGCGCCAGGTGGCGACGGCAAGCATAATCAGCAGGAGATACGACCAGATCGCAACCATGCTCCCATAAGCCCAAGGCACGATATCGGAGCGCAGCCCGGTCAGATGTGACATTGTAACTGCCCCTTGCACGGCTGCCACCCAGATTGGCCAGTAACGTGCGGACAGGATGCTGAGCAGATAGACGGCGAAGAATGCGAAGAGATCGACGAAGAAAACCGACCACTCGACTCCGCTGAATCGGCCGCTCATCGGCTCGACAACAAGAAGGCTGAGTTCGAAATCCGCGATCAGGATAAGTGCGCCGAGCCGCTCGGGTGCGCCGCCGCGGATGAGCGCGAACAGGCAGCAGCCGACATAGAGCAAGTCGAAGATGAGAATCCTGAGCATTGGCATTGGCGATCTTCATGGGAGCGCCCTCCGTCAACCGGCAATTGCATCCGGCATATTCTCGACGGTGCGATCGCTCGTGCTGGCGATGGTCGGCAGCGGAATTTTGTCGCCGCCCGCGATCTCGGGAATGCGCAGATCCCGTCGTGTCGCGTCAAGGCGCAAGTGACCGCCGGCCGCCTTCTCCATGGCTTGGGAGATGAACGCGATCGACGCGACAAAATGACTTATCGCGTCCTGACCGACGACACCCGAAACATTGGCCCGCGCGCGTGCATCGGGTAGCAGGCCAACGAGACGCGACCCACTCGCCAATGCGCGGTCGAGATCGGTTTCGAAAGCTCTAAGCTGACAAACTATCTCACCCGCGATCTCGTGACGGGTAATCTGCGTGCGACGCTTTTCCATGAACGACATAATGAACGACCCCCCGCGGCCAGACGGCCGCCCTTGCATGACGGGCCGAAGTCAGTGCGAGAGCTTGACGACAAGCTGGGAGAGTTCAGACGCGCCAGCTACGATCGCGCCTCCGCCGATGGCCACGAGGCCAAGGACGAGAAGCGGCCACAACAAGCGCCACCCCAAGCTCAGATCGTTCCAGGGTCTTCCTCGCGTTGCGACGGGAAGGCTGATCGATCCAGTCGTCAAAGCCGCCTCAAATGCTGTGGCTTCGGCAGGGCTTGTTTCGGGCTGAACCACCTCGCCCCGCCATACCGATTCGTTGGTATCCGATTTTTTGGGGGTGTCCTCGGCATTCCTGAGCATCTGAGCCGCGCTCAGGCTGTCGCTCGTGCCGAGCTTGCGTCGTGCAGACTTCAGATGCTCGTTCACGGTGTGGACCGACAGACCCGTCGTATCCGCGATCTCCTTGGCCCGCATAGGTACAAGGAGCAATCGGAGGCACTCTTTCTCTCTTTTGGTGAGCAGATCGATGGACATGGCGCACCGCCAATATAGGGGGTGCGCTATCGTAGATTAAGCCATTTTAGCTCGATAATTCGTCAGCAAATTCAATAGCCTGATGCGGAACTCGCAAATTGCTGGCGCCGCCCTGCTGCTCGGGGAGGGAAAAAACGTCCCGACAATCCCTCTCCCGAGCAGCCCAGATTACCCATGCGCCAGCATTGGCCAAGGCTGTTCACCGTCGCGCCTGCGCAGATCGAGTGCGTCGATCGGTTCCGCGCCGAACGCCGCCATGTGCTGGCGCATCAGCGCCAGGGTGTGATCAAGCGGAAGCGCGATCACATTGTCCTGCTCCACCTGCGTGTCCCCGGCTTCGGAGCCAATATTGGCCTTCTCGATCGGATTGGGGACCGGCTTGAGCGCATCGGCAATCGATCCGGTGGAGTCGAGGGCGGAACGAATAAGCTCGCGCGTGTCGCCAGGAAGTCGAGCGTAGGACTGCGGCCCGCCTTCCCGTACCTCCCCATCCTCGGGGAACCGCACCTGTAGCGGCCCATGCCAGAAGTCCCTGATCATAGGCAGGCGCGGCCGGAGCTGGGTCAGCGTGCCGCCCGATATGTCGTAGGAAAGGACCGCATCCGAAAGGGCGGACGACGTCCCATCCGTCCGGATGAAGGAGCCATCCGCGACCACTGCAACATCGCCCAACGCCCAGTTGCCTGTAAGGCTCTTGGCCGAAAGCGAGATCGCGGCGATACCGGCCTGCTGGAGCGACAGGATCTCGTCCGCCGCAGCGACACCGTCTCCATTGTCTGCCCAGATACGGAACTCGCCGAAGCGCGCATCGGCTGACGAGAGGATGCCATCGCCGTTGCTGTCGAACGCACGCAGGCCTTCGAGATCCGAGCGCGCGCCGGCAAGGTCGCCGGTGAACGAGAACTCCGCCGCGTTGCTGACCGTGCCGTTTCCGTCGCGGTCGAGGAACAGCATACCGTCGCCGGCACCGAACCAGCTGGTCCGTTCTGCGACGCCGTCGCCATTGAAATCAAATCGCGCCTGGCTCGCGCCGATGGAGACCGTTTGGACACCGTTCCCGTCAAGGTCGAGGAGCACCGGTGCCGAAAGCCCGATCTGGACACCATTCTTGAACTCGGCGACCTCGACTCCGATCAGCGTATCGGTGCCGTCATTGCCATCCTGGGATGGCGCATTGTCGACGATCTGAACGTTCCCAGCGACGGTCGCGATCGAATAGGTGGACGAGAGCCCCGCGAATACCGCGGTGTCCGTCCCCGCCCCTCCGATGATGGTATCGTTACCGGCTCCACCGGTGATCCGGTCATTGCCGGCACCGCCGTTCAGGGCATTGGCAACAGCACTTCCGGTAATCACATCATTGGCGGACCCGCCTTCGGCATTCTCGAAATCATAGATGCCGTCGGCTTCCGTGCCAGAAGTCGCCGAATTGGCTGCGAGGTTGATCGTCCATGCCGTGGTCGCGGTGGCATAAGAGACAGTGTCCGTGCCGACGCCAGCATAGACCATGTCGTTTCCTGTGCCGGGCGCGATAAAGTCGTCGCCGCCATCGCCGGTCAGCGTGTCGCTGCCGTCATCGCCATAGATGATGTCGTTGCCGTCACCGCCATAGATATTGTCGTTCCCGGCTCCGCCGGTGATCTGGTCCGCACCCGCATCACCGGTGATCGTGTCGTTGCCGTCACCACCGTCGATAATGTCGTCGCCGATGCCTCCATAGATTTGATCGACGCCTGCGCCGCCCGACAGCGTATCCGCGCTATCGCCGCCGGTGAGGATATCGTCGCCGTCTCCACCGTAGAGCGTATCCAGGCCGGCAGCTCCGTTGAGCTGATCGTTTCCGGTTCCACCGTAGATGGTGTCGTTTCCAGCTTCGCCGTTGAGCACGTCGTCGCCATCGCCACCGTCGAGATTGTCGTTGCCGTCGCCGCCATTGAGGCCATCGTTGCCCAGGCCACCGATCAACGTGTCATTGCCAGCCCCGCCGTTCAGGGTGTCGTTTCCGGCACCACCATCAAGGACATTGGCCACGCTGGATCCGGTCAGGGTATCACCGCCGCTGCCGCCGCGCACATTCTCGACATTCGAGATCGTGTCGCTCTCGCTTCCGGTGACGGTCTGCGCGGTGGTCACCGCCAGGCTGACGCTGAGGTTGCTCGTGTAAGCCGAATAGTCGACCCAATCCGTGCCGGCCCCGCCATTCAGCATGTCATTGCCTGCACCGCCGATCAGGACATCATCGCCGGCGTCCCCGGTCAAGGTGTCGTTGCCGGCCCCGCCATTCAGCGTGTCATTACCGTCACCGCCGGAAATGACGTTCGCGGCGGCGTTGCCGATAATCACGTCGTCCCCGCCATTACCGCTGATCTTGGTGATGGCATTCAGCGCGACAGCGCTGAAATCGAGCGTGTCGGCATTGTCGCTGCCCGCGATCGTGACGCCGGTGAAGCTCCCGCCCGAGATGGTCTCGATGCTCGAGAAGCCCGCAAGACGGATCACGGTGTTGTTGGCCAACGCCGTGATGCTGTCATTCCCAGTGCCGCCGTCGATCATATCGTTACCGGCGGCCGATCCGGTGAACTGGAACACGTCATCGCCAGCGGCGCCTGAGAGCGTATCGTCGCCAGCCGAGCCCAGGATGATGTCATTGCCAGCCGAACCGATGATGGCGTCATTGCCGGTGCCGCCGTCGATCCGGGCGATCCCCGTCAAGCTGGTGCCGGTGAAGTCGAGCGTATCATTGCCAGCCGAGCCGCGAACATAGACGCCCGTGAAGCTGCCCGCGCTGATCGTCTCGACGCCGGTGAGTGAGGTCAGGCCGATCGCGGTGTTGTTGGCCTGGGCCGCGATCGTGTCGGTGCCCGCGCCGCCATCGATCGCATCATAGCCTTCGCCGGTTCCGGTCACCTTGAAGAGGTCGTCGCCGATGCCGCCAGCCAGCTGATCGTCACCAGCGCCACCGACCAGGATGTCGTTGCCTGTGCCACCGTTCAGCGCGTCGTTGCCAACGCCGCCCTGAATGGTGTCGGCACCCGCCGAGCCGATAATGGTGTCGTCGCCGTCAAGGCCGTTGATCGCGGCGATCCCGGTGAGCGTTACGCCCGTGAAATCGAGCGAATTGCTCATATTCGTTCCGGTGATCGAAACGTTCGAATAACCGCCCGACGACACCGTCTCGAGACCGACCGTCGAGCCCATTCGCATCGCCTGCCCGTTCATGCCGGCAACGAGCGCCGCGGGCTGGTTCACGAACAGGAAGTCGCTCGCATCGAGGTCCGTGAGCTTGGTCGTTTCGATCGTGATCGCCGGCAGGCCGGCCAGCGCGATCACGACATCGTCGCCCACCTGGCTCATATACGGCGCGAGGCCGGCGAAGCTGGTGAGGCCCCCTGTCCCGTTCAGGAAGACGATCTTGTCGACGCCGTCCTGATAATCGCCGAGATGCGCCCAATCGACCGTGGTCTCGTCATATTCGAGCTTGAAGGCATCGAAGACGAAATAGTCGTAGCCCGGTCCACCCTCGGCATAATTTTCCGGCCCGGCCAGTTCGATGATGTCGTTGCCGCGGCCGCCAAAGACCGACACACCCCAATTGTCCGTGGTAATCCAGTCGTTGCCATCGCGGGCATTCACATAGGTGTTGGCCAGACCATTGCCGAGGATCCGCTCGCTGGCATCACCGATCGCGCCGCTGTTCAGCGGCAGGGTCACTGTCGTCGTCGGCCAGGGAACGCTGCCGGCCGCCGGCGCCGGGCCGAAACCGCCGTCGGTTGCCCAGGCGCCGAACCAGAAGTCGTCGGCGTTGAGCGATCCCAGTGTCACATTCTGGATGGTGATCTGCTGGAGCCCGGGAAGGTTGATGACCACATCACTGCCGTTCTGCATCATGAAGGGCTGCAGGTCGGCAAAGTTGTGAACCCCGGCAGTGCCGTTGACGATGCCGATCTTGTCGGTGCCCTCCTCGAAGTCCTCGACGGTGCCCCACTGGGTTTCCCATGGGGCAGTACGCATCACCGAGAAGCCGTCGAAGATGAAATAATCGGCGCCCGCGCCGCCCGCGCCGACATCGTCGTCGCTGAGCAGTTCGAGGACGTCGTTCCCGTCGCCACCGGAGAGATGCACGTTCCAGTTATCGGCCGTCAGCCAGTCATCGCCGCCAAAGCTGTCGATTCCGGTGTTGGCGGCACCACGGCCCACCACCCGGTCGTTGCCGTCACCGATCTGATCCCAATCAGCCGCCGTCAGCATCGGCCCCGTCTGGATGCCGATAGAGAGCTTGAAAATATCACTGGCAACCGCCGTGCCATCGCTTGCCAGGATCCGGATATCGAGGATGCCCAGCGCAGCAGGCGGCACATTCCCCACCAGATGGCCATCGACCAGTGCCAGCCAGGACGGCAACGCCGAGCCGTCGGCAAGGGTCGCACTCAGGCTGAGTGCGTCGCCATCGGCGTCGGTGAAGGTGCCGGCGGGAATGGCGATGTCGATCGCCGCATTGCGGTAGACCGAGACATCGGCCAGCGGCGTCGACACGACGGGCGGGTTAGACCCGCCGCCGCCGCCGACAGTGAGCTGGAAGCTGTCGGACACCGTGGCCTGCCCGTCATTGGCGGTGATGCGGATAGCGTAGCTTCCAGCACTGCCGGCCGGCGCGGTGCCGGTGAGCACACCATTCGCAAAGCTCAACCAGGCCGGAAGCGCCGTGCCATCGTCGAGGGTGGCACTAAGCGATAGCGGATCGCCATCGACATCGGCGAAGGTCCCCTGCGGCACCGCGATCGCAATCGGCGAGCCGATCGTGGCGGTCGCGTCACCCAGCGGCGCGGCCACGACCGGCGCGTCATTGACCGGCGCGATGACCAGCGCGAAGCCAGTCGACACGCTGGCCAGACCGTCACTGGCGGTCAGGTTGATCGCCAGGCTGCCGTTGAAGTTCGCGGGCGTGGTGCCGGTGAAGCGGTTGCCATCGAACGCCAGCCAGGCCGGCAGGTCCGAACCATCGGCTAGCTTGGCGGTCAACACCAGCGCATCACCATCGGGATCGCTGAACACCGTCGCGGGCAAGGCGAAGTCGATCGCCGTATCTTCCGGCACAGTCACCGAGGTCATGCCGAGATCGACGGTCGGTGCGTCGTTCACATTCTTGACGGTCAGGGTGAAGCCGGTCGATACGCTGGCGCCTACGAGGTCGGTCGCGATGACCTTGAGCGCAAGGGCGCCGACATCCCCATTGGCCGGCGTACCAGACAAGGTCCGGGTCGCCGCATCATAATGGAGCCAGGCCGGGAGCGCAGCGCCCGTTTCAAGCGTCACCGCAATGGCGAGCACGTCGCCTGCATCCATGTCGTTGAACAGGCCGGCGGGGAGCTGCAGGCTGAACGCCGCATCCTCCAGCGTCATCTGATCGGAAACCGAGCCCGCGACTGTCGGCGCATCGTTCACATTGTCGACATTGAGCGTGAACGCGGCGGTCGCGCTCGCGCCTGCCTGATCCGTGGCGATGACGACCAGCGCAAGCGCGCCGACATCGCCATTGGCCGGTGTTCCCGAGAAGGAGCCGCTCTGGGCGTCAAAGGTGAGCCAGGCCGGCAGCGAATCACCATTGGCGAGACGCGCCGAGAGGGTGAGCACATCGCCCGTATCCACGTCGGAGAAGGTGTCGGCGGGCACGGTGAACTGGAAAAGGGTGTCCTCCTGCGCAGTCCTGTCCGCGATCGGCGCCGCGACAACCGGGGCATCGTTGACCGGGGCGATCACGAGATTGACGAGATCGCTGGCGCTGAGCGCACCGTCCGACGCCGTCACCTTGAGGGTCAGCGTACCATTATAATCCGCAGGCGCCTGACCCGAGAACATCGCGCCGTCGAACTGGACCCAGGTCGGCAACGGGCTGCCGTCATCCAGCGTGACGCTGTAGCTCAGCGCATCGCCATCCACATCGGCGAAGGCGCTGGTGGGCAGGGCGAAGCTGAACGGCGCGTCCTCTTGCGCCGCGAAGTCGGCGAGTGGCTGGACAAGCGCGGGCGCGTCGTTGACGGGCGCGATCGAGACGACGACCTGGCGGACAGTCTCGGTCGCCTGATCGGCCGCCACCAGTTCGAGCGTCACGCTGCCGTTGAAATTCGCCGGCGGCTGACCCGACACATTACGGGTCTGGCGGTCGAAATGCAGCCAGTCGGGCAGCGCGCTGCCGCCGACAACGCGCAACTCGATCGACAGCGCATCGCCATCCACATCGGCGATGAGATTGGGGTTGAGCGTCGCGCTGAACGGCTGGTCTTCGATGCCCTGGAGCACCGGCACCACCGCGATCGTGGGCGCATCATTGACCGGCGAGATCGAGACAGCAACCCGCGCGACCGACGTCCGTCCGGTCGAGTCGGTGATCTCATAGTCGAACCAGCCATCCCCGTTGGCATCGGTGTCCGGCGTGATGACGAGCTGGCCGATCCCGTTGTCGACCACCGAGACCAGGTTCGTGCCGACGATGCGGCTGAGCGTGATCGCCTGGCGATCGACGTCGTAATCATTGGCGAGCAGCGAGGAAATGAAGATGGTGAGGGGCGTATCCTCGACCGTCGAGAGCGCGTCGCCGACCGCCACCGGGTTGTCCTCGACCGGGAGCACGTTGATCGTGACCGTGGTCGGGATCGCAAAGCCGCTCTCGTTGGTGATCGCGTAGCTCAGCGTCGCGGTGCCGAAGAAGTCCTTGTCGGGCGTGAAGCGCCACAGGCCGTTGCCGAGGTCGGTCACCCCTCCGCCGGTCAGGCCCAGGAAGATGGGCGTCGTGCCCTCAGGGATATAGTCGTTCGCCATGAGAACGGCGGGATCGATGTCGATATAGCCGTCCTCGAGCATCTCGAAGCCCTGGTCGGAGACCGCGATGGGCAGGTCGAACTCGGGCTTGATGATGAGCGAGACATAACCGGTGCTGGTCGCGCCATGCTCGTCGGTCGTTCGGTAATAGAAGCCGGCGTCGCCATAATAGCCGGCATAGCCCTGGAACACGGCGGTATCGCCGACGCGCGTCACCGTGCCGTTATCGCCGTCGAAGACATCGACGATCTGGAAGGCGTCGCCTTCGACGTCGCGATCGTTGGCAAGCAATGTCGCGAAGTCGATGACCAGCGGCTGGTCCTGGTCGCCCAGGAAAATGCCATCCGGATTGGCGATCGGAGCATCGTTAACCGGGGCGATGTCGAAGGTGAAGGTGCCCGTGCTCGTCTTGCGGCCGTCCGAGACCGCATAGTTGAACGACACCGGTCCGTTGATGTTCTCGTTGGGTACGAACTGGTAGCGGCCGTTCGGCAGCGTGATGATCTTGCCGCCATTCGCGGTGGGCGACAGCGACACGAAATGGAGCGCCCGCCCTTCCGGATCGCTGTCATTGGCGAGGAGATCGGCAGCGGTGAACTCGAACGGCGTATCCTCGGTCGCGGAGAAGACGTCGGCAACCGCGATCGGCGCCTGATTGGTCGACTGGACCGCGATCTCGGCATGGCCGACGCTGGTGCCGTCCGCATCGTCGGTGACGCTATAGTCGAACCCAGCGACGCCGTCCCAATCCGCGTTAGGCGTGAAGATTATGTTGGTGCCGTCGAACGTGACCGTACCGTTGACGGGATTGAGCACCCCCAGGAAGCGGATCGGATCGCCGTCCACGTCGCTGTCATTGGCCAGCAGGTCTTCAGGCCTGATGACGAGTGGCGTGGCTTCGAGCGTGGTGAAATGATCGGTGGCGGCGTTGGGCGCGTCGAAGCGGGACTTGACGTTCAGCGTCACCGCTCCGGTCGTGTCGCCCTGCGCGTCATCGGTCACCGTATAGGTGAAGCCGTCGGCGCCCGAGAAGGCTGTGTTCGGGTCATAGGTGACCACGGCCTGGTTGCCGTCGAAATATTGGCTGGCCGACGCGGCCTGGCTGGCCCCGCCCAGGGTGCGGGTCCAGACGATGTCGAGAGCCTGCCGAATGGCCAGCGGCACGGTCGCGGTAACCCGGCCAGTCGCGCTGTCGATCGTCATCCATTCGGGAAGCGGATCGCCATTGGCGAGAGTCGCCGACCAGGTGGCACCCTCAGCGGCAAGCCCTGCAGGGGCATCAATCGTGACGGTCGCCAGCGCGATCGACAGGCTGCCGTTGAGTGTCGACCCGAGCGCGGTGATCCGCATCCGGTCGCCATCGCTGTCGCGGTCGTTGGCAAGGAGATCGATGACGCGGAAGCTGACCGTCTCCGATTCGCGCAGTTCGAAGGCGTCTGCACCGGCAACCGGCCGGTCGGCAGCGGCACCGACATTGTAGACGATCGTCGCGGGATCGCTCGAGATCCCGCCCTTCTCGTCATTGGCGTTGTACTGGATGGCGACCGCACCGTTGAAGTCGACGGGCACGCTGACATCGAGCCGTTCGGCCCCGGTCGAAACCGACACGCCGGCACCGCTCGTCAGGTGATAGGTCGAGTCGACCGCCACTTCGGTGATGACCGACATGGTGGGAAGCGACGAACCATTGCCGGTAACGTCGAGCCTCACCGGCACAACGCCCACAAAGGATGCCGGCGGCGTGCCCGTGAAGCTTAGCGTCTCGGGATCGAAATGCAGCCAGGATGGGAGCGGCGCCTGGCTTTCGCGCGCTGCGTTGATTCCACCGGCCGCGCCGAGATCGAGCGCGAAGAGGCCCTGGGCGGCGAAATAGGAATCCCCGGCGAGCAGAGCGTTGATCGCCGGATCAAGCGGCTTCGAGGGGTCGATCAGGAATTCGAGCGTGAAGCCCCTCTTGGCCACGTCAACGTCGTCCGCCGGCAGGCTCTCGGCATCCGGCGTGAAGGTAACCTGCAGGCGGAAGGGCTGCGCGTCGGCATCGGGCTCGAAGCCGGTCAACGAGAAGCTGCGGGTCGCCGCGTCAAACCGGAGCCAGTCCGGCAATGGCCGCCCGCCCTGAACGCTTGCCGAGAAGGCTCCGTGCGCGATGTCGAAGAGCGCGACGTCGCTGTCATAGGCTTGGTGTCCAGTCGCAGCCAATTGGGCGGGTTCGACCACGGCATGATCGGTCCAGGTGACGGCACCCGCCGCCGGATTGGAGGGATTCACCCAGCTGAAGGACAGCGCGACATCGACCGGCGCAGTCGTTCCGGCGGGAGGCGTACCGACGAAACGCCGGGAGGCCTCGTCGAAGGCCAACCACGCAGGAAGCGCCGAGCCATCGCCGAGTGTCGCGGTGACGCTGGTGCCCTCCGCGAAGGGCTTGTCGCCGAACTCGTAGGACACGTCGATCGGCTGGCGAACAATATAACCCGACAACACATCGTTCGAGACGGAGACGCCGGAGGCGATCTGACCGCCGCTCAGCGTCAGATGGTGCGCATAGGTCGCGCCATTGGACGGATCGTGCAGGAACAGCGCGACCTCGATCGACGTCGTACCGACCGGCGGCGTGCCGCTGAAGCGCATCGTCTCAGGGTCGAAGGTCAGCCAGTCGGGCAGCGGCTCGTTGTCCGCCGCCTTGGCTTCGACCGTATAGCCGCTCGACAGATAGCGCTTGTCGAGGACGCCGAGCACGGTCGCGTCGTGGAAGAACAGGACATCGCCCTGAAGATCGTAATCGTTGCCGAACGCCTCGGCCGGGATCACGAACAGCGGCTGATCCTCGGTCCCCGAGACCAGGTCGTCACGCAACACGGGCCCGTCGTTGCGCGGCATGACGGTGATCGAGACATAGGCGGTCGCGGTGCCGCCATGCCCGTCACTGATCGTGTAGCTGAAGCCCGCATTGCCGTTATAGTCGGCACGCGGGGAGAATTCGATCATCCCATCCTCGCGGATGCGGACCTTGCCGTTATCGGCGAAGCGAGCGACGCCGGTCAGCGTCAGCGTATCGCCATTCTCGTCGCTGTCATTGGCAAGCAAGGTCGCCGGATCGATGACGATCACGGTGTCCTCAAGAGTGCGCAGGCCATAGTCGTTGTTGGCCACCGGCGGATCGTTGAGCGGCCGGACGCGGATCTGATAGCTGAGCGTGGCGGCAGCGCCCCGCGCATCGATCACGTCGAAGCTGATCGTGGCGTTGCCGAGCGCGTCGGGTGTATAGGCGACCGTCTGGGTCGCGGCATCCCAGATCGCATTGCCATTGTCGGTCGCCTTGCCGTTGGCGGCGTAATGCAAGCCGACAAAGGAGAAACCATCGCCCTCGATATCGTAGACGTGCGCCATCAGGTCGGCGACGCTGACGGTGGTGGTCGTCTCCAGGCGGACGGTCTGCTTCTGGTCGGCGAGGCGCGGCGCGTCGTTCACCGGGTTGATGTAAAGCTCGACCTTGGCGGTCGAGGTCGCGCCCGAGGCATCGGCCAGGATATATTCGAAGCCCGCGAAGCCGAAATAGTCCGGCGCGGGCTTCAATTCGAGATACTCGCCGTCAACCTTCCAGGTCACGTTGGTGGCAGCGCCCTGATAGTTCTGACGGTCGAAATAGGGATAGAGATCGTTACCGTTCTCGTCCTGGAGGGGTTGAGCGCCGATGATGTGCAGCCCCTCAAGCTCACCATCGACGTCGAAGTCGTTCGCCAGCAGGGTATCGAGCCGGATCCTGAGGATCGTGTCCTCGGTGCCGGTGATCAGCGCATCGTCGACTGCTGTCGGCGCGTCGTTGACGGCTGCCAAGTCGACCTCGACGCGCGCCGTCGACTCCCGGCCGAAATCATCGCGAACCGTATAGTCGAAGAAGGCATCGCCGTTGAAGTTGGGCGCACCGAGGAACGTGATCTTGCCATCCTGGCCGAGCGACACCGTGCCGTGCTGGGCGTTCCCAACCGAGACGAGGGTGAGCGTCCCCGTATAGCCTTCCGAATAATCGTTGGCGATCAGCGTCGCCGGATCGATGACCGCAGGCACGTCTTCCTGGCCGAACAAGTAGATGTCGTCCGCCGCATTGAGGCGGCCGGCCTGGACCAGCTGCTCGATGCGCGTGCGGTCCCAAGTCACGCCATTGCCGAACACGATCTCCTCGATGCCGGTTGCAGTGCCGAGGAAATGGTTCGTGACCGTTGTCCGGTCGGTGATGAAGCCGCCATCATTCTCGAGCTCGATGACGAGATCGTCGCCTTGCCGGATCAGCGAGACGTCCTTGGGCAGCGTGCCCGACAGCATGACGACACGATCGGTATCCGCCGCGTCGCCATTCTCGGTGATGGTATCGTCGTCACGGTCGAAACCGAACAGGTAGGTGTCCGATCCCGCCCCGCCCTGCAGCGCGTCGTTACCTCGGCCGCCATCGAACCAATCGTCGCCAGCGCCGCCGATCAGCGTGTCGGCAAAGATCGATCCGGTGACTTGCTCGATCGATATGAGCTGGTCGCCGGCCGCCTCGCCGGCCGAGCCGAGGCCCGTACCGAGATTGACCGTTACCGCCTCGTCGGCAGTCGAATAATCGGCGATGTCGAAGCCGCCGCGCCCGTCGATGACGTCAGCGCCCAGCCCACCGCGCAGGCGGTTGTCGGCCTCGTCGCCGCGGATCACATCGTCATGGAAAGAGCCCTGGACGATCTCGATGCCGGCGAGCACGTCGCCCTGGGCATCGCCGCTTCCGGCCGAGCCATCGGCGAGGTCAATGGTGACGCCCGTGTCTGACAGGCTGTAATCGGCGATATCGATGCCATCTCCACCGATCAGCGTATCAGCCCCGCGACCGCCGATCAGCGTGTCATCGCCCGCGCCGCCATCGATGATATCGTCGCCACGCCCACCGTTGAGGACGTTGGCGCCTGCATCTCCCGTCAGGGTGTCGGCGAAGTCGGTGCCGATAAGGTTCTCGATGCCGGTCAGCACATCGCCTGCTGCATCGCCGCCTGAGGCAGTACCGGCAGCGAGCGAGACATTGACGCCGGACGGACTCGTCCCGTCGACCGAGAAATAGGTGACGGTATCGATCCCGTCGCCGCCATCAAGGATATCCGCTCCCGCGCCGCCGTCGAGCGTGTCATTGCCGGCGCCGCCGATCAGCGTGTCGTCGCCCGCGCGACCGGTCAGCTGGTCGCTGCCGTCGCCGCCTTCAAGACGGTTGGCGACGGCATTGCCGGCGAGGATATCGCCAAACTCCGTACCGACCAGCGCTTCGATCGAGGTGTAGACATCGCCCTGGGCGGGGCCGGCCTGACCGACGCGCGATTCGAGGTCGGCGCGGATCCCGACGGTCGCGCCAGTGAAGATGACGGTATCGAAACCTGCTCCGCCATTGATGCTATCGGCCCCGTCGCCGCCGTCGATGACATCGTCGCCATCCCCGGCGTCGATCAGGTCATCGCCCGCGCCCGCTTCGACGCGGTCGTTGCCGCCCAGCGCCACGATACGGTCGATGCCGGCGCCGGTACGGATGATATCGGCAAGTGCGCCACCCTCCACATAATCGGTGAGGATGCTGCCGTTGATCGTGCCCGAATAGCTGCTGTCGACATGAGCGGTGGCGAATCCGGTATCCTGCGCGCCATCCGTGTCGGCGATACGGTATTCGATCGTCACGTCCCCGGTGAAGCCCGGCGCATAGTCGACCACGAGGAACTGTTCACCGTTCACGGTGACGAAGCGCGCTGTGCCGATCGATACGCGCTGTCCCTGGGCAAGGGCGACAGGATCCCAGACACCATCGACCCCGACAAAGGTCGGACGTGGGCGGTCGGGCTGATCGAGATCGACGTCGGGCAAACCGTCGCCGTCATGGTCGATCTGCTCGATGTCGAAGTCGTTCCGGAGAAGGTCGCCGATCCGGATGACCATCGGAATGTCGAACGGCGTGGTGAAACCGCTGTCATCGACCACGGTCGGATCGTCGTTGGACGGCCGGATGACGATGTTGACGTGCGCACTCGCCTCGCCATCGACGCCATCGGTGATGCGATAGTCAAAACCGCTCGATGCCGTCGCGTCTCGATTGGGCGTGAACAGCAGGTCACCATTCTCGTTCAGCTCAAGCGTGCCGTTGAAGCCGTGTTGGGTTGCCCAGTCGAGGAAGGTCAGCGGATTGCGATCGATGTCATAATCGTTGCCGAGCAGGGCTGAGATCGGAATGACCGTTGGCACGTCCTCGTCGACATAGACGGTGTCGTCGGTCGCAACGGGCGGACCGTCCGCAACATTGTCGAAGTGGAGTGTGACGATCGCGCCATCGACTGCACCGTCGGGATCGGTCACCGTATAGGCGAAGGTCGTGTCGCCCCAGAAATCGGCGTCCGGCGTGAAGACGATATTGCCGTTCTCGATCGTCAGGCTGCCATGGACGGCCTCGCCTGCCTGTTCGAAATGGACTGCATAGCCTTCCGGGTCATAGTCGTTCTTGAGCAGCTCGGAGATCGGGATCGTGAGCGGCGTATCCTCCTGCCCACGCAAGACGTAGAGCTGGTCGCTGGTATAGCTATCGTCATTGGCGACCGGGCGGTCATTGACCGGCGTGTAGGCGATGGTCGCCCGCGCCCAGCTGAACCCGCCCTGGTCATCGGTGATCTGATAGTCGAACCAGGCGTCGCCGTTGAAGTCGGCCGCCGGCTCGAACAGGACCGTGCCGTTCTCCAGCAGGCGTGCGCTGCCGCCAAAGCTCTGGCCGACCCCCACCAGGCGCATCGGATCGCCATCGCGCTCGATATCGTTGGCCAGCAGCTGCTCGGCCGAGATGACGATCGGATTGTCTTCGAGGATCGGGTCGCCGGCTGCATTGGTCTCGAAGCGGTCGTCATGCGCCTCGGGCGGATCATTGACCGGCGTGACGGTGATATGGACGCGCGCCGTCGAGGTCGCTCCGGACGGGTCGGCAACGACATAATCGAACCAGGCGTCGCCGAAGAAATAGTCCTGCGGACGGACCTGAATCTGCCCGTCGGAGTCGAAGGAAACGCTCGTGTTGGCGCTTGAGATCAGCGACTGGATACTCAGCCGGTCGCCGTCGATGTCGGTGTCGTTCGCGAGCAAGGCGGCCGGATCGATCGTGAGGACCGAACCTTCCGCGGTCACGAAGCCAGCATCGTTTGCGGCGACCGGCGCGTCATTGACGGGCGTGACGTCGATATAAACCTTCGCCTCGGCGCGGCCGCCCTCCGGCGTGTTGGCGACATAGGTAAAAGACGCCCGGCCATTGAAATTGGCGGTTGGCGTGAAGCTGATGCTGCCGTCGGACGAAAGCGCCGCTACGCCCCCGACCGCGCCATAGACTTGGCCCACGATCATGCGATCGCCATCGAGATCGTTGGACAGCAGGCGTTCGACGCGGATCGTCAGCGCGTCGTCTTCCGCGACGGTGAAGCCGGTATCGTCGATCGCGGTGGCGACCGGGCGCACGCGAATCTCGACATCGGTCGAAGCGAAGCCGTTGCGACCGTCCGAAAGCGTGTAGCGCAACGTTGCCGGGCCGGCGTAACCGCCCGTCGCGGTGAAGACGACATCGCCATTGGCGTCGAGGGAGGCGGTGCCGTGTTCGCCGCCGTCGACCGCGACGATCGAGATGGGATCACCGTCCGCGTCGAGGTCGTTGCGCAGCAGGTCGGACTTGCGGATGACGAGCGGCTGCCCGGTAGTCACCGAATAATAGCCATCGGGATTGGCGACGGGCGCCCGGTTGTCGAGCACCGTCAGGATCGAATCGCGCGTCCAGGTCACGCCATCGGCGAACACGAACTGCTCCGCGCCACGGCCGTCGGTCGCCAGCGCATCGACCACTGTCAGGCTGTCATCGGGCGACGAGGCGAAGCGGAACACGATCGTGTCGCTGCCGCGGAACAAGCGCTCCACCACAACATCGGACGAATTGAGACCGGTAAAGGTCACGACGTCGGTATTGGTACCGGTCGCCGCGTCGAGGACGGTGTCGTGGCCATCGCCGCGCGCGAAACTGTAGCTGTCGTTGCCGGCACCGCCCGACATCAGATCGTCACCTGCGCCCGAGTGCAGGCTGTCGGCGCCCTCGAACCCGTAGATGGCATCGTTGCCCGACGTCACGATGTCCTGGAGCGCGCGGGCGCGCATGGCATCGCGGTCCCAGAGCGTGCCGTCGGCGAACTGGAGGGCAAGCGTCGTGCCCCCGCTGTTCGCGGCACTGAGCGCATCGCGGAGCAACAGGCGATCACCGCTCGACTTGAAGGTCACGACGAGGTCATTGCTTTCGGCACCGGCTCGCACGGCCGTCGCGATATCGCTGACGTTAAGATCGACCAGGCGGACCAGGTCCTGGCCGCCAGTCAGGGCATCGATACGATCGTCACCATCGCCGCGGGCGTACAGATAGACGTCGTTGGCGCCTTCACCGGCAACCAGATCGTCGCCCTTGCCGCCGCCGAGCGTATCCGAGCCCGGCGTTCCGTCGATATTGTCGTCGCCATCGGTCGCGGCATTGGCGAGCAGCCACGCGGTGATGTCGGCGACCCCGAGCGTCGTGCCGCTGTCAGTCAGCACGATGGATTCTACGCCCGGATCGCCGGACAGCGCGTCGATGACGACGATCTCGTCATCGCTGCCGGCAAAACGGATCACGATATCGTTGCTGCCGACGCCCCGGCGCCGGAAGCTGAGGTCGGCCGCAGCATAGCCGGCGATCTCGAGCCGGTCGCCATTGCTATTCGAGCCGTCCCGGATCGTGTCGCGGCCATCACCCCGCGCGAAGCGATAGATGTCGTTACCCCCGCCACCGACCAGCGTGTCGTCGCCGAGACCGCCGGCCAGGATATTGGCGCTATCGTCGCCGTGCAGCACGTCATTGTCGAAGCTCGCGGCGCGCGCGAGCAGATCGGCCGTCGTCCAGACAGTGCCGTCGGCGAACCGGATCTGCTCGATCCGCCCGGCTCCGAAAGCATCCTCGATCGCAATGCGATCGTCGCCGGCGATCAGGGTGAACCGGGTTCCGTCAGTGCTCTGGCGAACCTGAACCGTATCAGGCGTGAGACCATCGCCGAGCTCCAGCACATCGCTGGCGCCACCGGCGTCGGCGATCACGTCCTGGCCGCTGCCCGCCGCGAAACGATAGGTCGTATTGCCTGCGCCACCCTCGAGACGATCGACACCGGCGCCCCCGTCGAGGATGTCATTGCCGCCGCGGCCTATCAGATGATCGTCGCCTGCCCCGCCTTGCAGCGTATCGTTGCCCGCAGTGCCATAGATCAGGTCGTCGCCATTCGTGGGCGCGAGCGCGAGACTGGTCAACGTCGCCGCGCTCCACAGCGTGCCATCGGCGAACGATACTTCGAAGGGCACGCCAGCGGCCTGCAACTGGCCGAGGTCGACCCGGTCGCCGGTGCCGATAATCTCGAGCGCGACATGGTCGCCACTGCGGATCAGATGGACGTCGTCAGCGGCGATGCCGCTCGCGAACTGGATCCGGTTGAGCCCGTCCCGGTCATCGATGCTGTCCTGACCGTCGCCCGGGGCGAAAACGTAAATGTCGTTACCAAGACCACCGGCCAGCAGATCGTCACCGGTACCGCCGGTCAGCGTGTCGTCGGCGTAATTGCCGGTCAGGCGATCATTGCCGGCACCACCGGAGAGTGCACCGCCAGCACCGCCCGGCTGGACCGCCTGCAGGCGGACGTTATCAAGCGACGCACCGGTCGTGTCGGTGATGCCGGTCGAGACGAACTGGAGGACATTGTCCCCGGCAATCGCCGTGACCAGAAGCCCCGCCGTGCGCATGGCCAGGGTGCCGTCGTTGATCGAGGCGATGACCGCACCGTTCCAGATCACATCGAACGAGCCGGACTCCGGCGTCGTCCGGTTGGCATAGTCAAAGCGCAGCAACAGCTGCTCACCGGCCGTCAGACCGCCGATCGTCTGGGCGATGTGTTTGTTATAGCCTTGTCCGTCGAGGTCGAGCCAGTTGCTGCCTTCAGACGGCTGGACCTGATCGTTCGAATAGACGATCTCGAAGAGCGCCCCCTGGGTTTCGCGCCAGCCCGGAATGGACGCAACGTTCCACCAGCCGCCCTGGTCCGAGCCGGATGCCGGATCGAATTGCTCGAAACTGCCATTGACGATCAGGTTGGCCGACAGGCCCGCGACGCTGTCGGCGACGCGCAGGGCGTCGTCGCCGTCCGTAGCTGCCATCGATCGCGCAACCGTGGCTTGCCAGTCCCAGGTCGTCCCGTCGGCAAACTCGATGGTCTCGATGCTGGTGTCGTCGCCACCAAGCGCGCCGACCAGACGAATCCGGTCACCGTCGCCAGCGATGCGCAGCTCGATGTCGCCACCGACCTGCACCACCGACACGTCGGTCGCAGCGATCCCCGCGCCGAACACGATCCGGTCAGTGCCGCCCGCGTCGACGAGCGTATCGCGGCCATCGCCCCGGTCGAAATAATAGGTATCGTTGCCAAGGCCGCCATGAATCTCGTCATCGCCCTGGCCACCCGAAATCACATCGTTGCCGACAAGATCCACGCCCTCGGCGCCGCCGAAGATGCGGTCGCTGCCCGAGCCGCCGGCGATCACGTCGTCGCCCAGTCCCCCGGTCAGCCGGTCGTCGCCCTGCTCACCCGACAGCCAGTCATTACCCTCGCCGCCGTCCAGGATGTCCGCGCCGGTACCGCCCGCGAGACGATCATTACCGGCATAGCCGAATATCGTGTCGTTGCCGCCGTTGCCGTCGATGAGGTCGTTCTGGCCCGATCCTGTCAGGACCGAGTCGCCATCCCCGTCGTCGATGACGACGGGGAATACCTGCGGGAAGATATAGCCGTCGAAATTAGCGGGAACGAGGCTGGCCGGATCCACGCCCTGAAGCCGGACAATGGACTGCTCATGGCCATCCGCGCCACGATAGACAAGGACAGTATCGTTGCCGGACCGGCGGACGAACAGCACATTGTCGGTAAACGGATTGCTGCCAGCCGCGACACCCGCGATGTGGATGATGTCGCCGGACGCCCCGGCTTCGAAGTCGGTGATGACATCCTCGACCGCGATGGTGCCGATCGTGGCAAGGTTGATGCCGCTATATTCGTCGCGGCCCAAGCCGCCGGTGAACTGATCCACGCTGGCATCGTCGGCCACGCCGAAGAAGCGGTCGTTGCCCGCTCCGCCATCGAGAATGTCGGCACCGGCGCCACCGGTCAGCTGATCGTGGCCGGCCCCACCCCGAAGCGTGTCGTTGCCGACACCACCATCGAGAATGTCATTGCCCGATCCGCCGTCCAGCAGGTCATTGCCTTCTTCGCCGTAGAGGCGGTCGTCGATGGCGAGCGGCCCGCCAGTGATGGCGCCACCGCGAACCTGGGCGACCCAGACACCCGAAGAGCCGATATTGCCCGCCTCGCTGTCGAGCAGCGTGGGGTCGTTGTTCGGCGCCGGAATATCGAAACGCTGACCGCCGATAACGATGCTCGGCAACTGATCAGGATAGGCCCCGCTCCAGACCAACTGCTCGTAGCGATAGACGATGTCGAACTGATCGTCGCCGAGGATATGGACCTGGAGCTGGAAAGCGTTCGGCGCCGTGCCGCTGCTGAAGCGGCCGATATCGTCCCAAGTGATCGTGATCGTGTTGGTGGCGTCGTCAAAGTCGTACCAGACCTCATTCGACCCGGCGCTGTTTCCGCCTGGGCTCGGATTCAGCTCGCCCGCGCGCGTATCTGCGTCGTGGCGGTAAATGCCAAGGTGCAGCCCGCCGATCTCGACATAACCGTTATTGTCGATGCCGACGCTTGTGACGGCCGCGCCGCCAACCACAACCGATCCGCCGTGGAAAGTCGAGGGCAGCGCGATCGACGTCCCGGTATCGTCGGCACGCCCAAGCGCCACGTCGCCGAAGCCGCGCGCACCGCCGAGCGTGTTGATGAGGCTCCGGTCGATCGGGCCGAAATAAGCAGCAAGGTCGGGTGACGCTTCTCCAGCGCTGCCGTCATCGCCGACCAGATGATCGTCGCCCTTATAGCCATGAATGGTATCTGCGCCCGGCCCGCCGCTCAGCTCATCGTTCGCGTAACCGCCCTGGATGATGTCGTCGCCGGCCGTGCCGCTGACGATCATCGGATCGAGGCGATAGAGGGTCTGGCCACTGAAATTGGCGGCGACCAGCGTGTCGGGATCGACGCCCTGGAGGCGCAGGATGGGCACCTTGCCCTTTCCGTCGTTATAGTCTGCGTAGATGAGCGTGTCGGCCCCGTCCCTGGCATAAGCCAGGCCCCCGAAGGCGTAGTTGATCTGGAGCTTGTCGCCGCCCGCGCCTGCGGTGAAGTCCTCGATGACGTCGACAGCGCGCCCGCCAGAGCCATCGGGCGCGTAATAATTGTCATTGACGATGAAGGTGTCTTGGCCATCGCCGCCCTTCAGGCGATCGACATAGCCATTTCCGGAGAAGCCGCTCAGCGTGTCGTTGCCGGCACCACCGTCAAAGCTGTTGGCACCCACGCTGTCGCGCAGGACGTCGTCCCCGACACCGCCGACCAGCGTATCGTCGCCGTCGCCGCCATCGAGCGTGTCATTGCCAAGTCCGCCCTGAAGAATGTCGTCGCCTGCACCACCCCAGAGGATGTCGGCTTCGGACTGCGAAACCCCGATGATCGAACCGTTGCGTATTTGCGCTGCCCAGACACCCGGAGCGCCGGCGTTGCCGTTCAGGTTGTCGAGTTGTGTCGCGAGCGACGGATCGATGGGTAGGCTGACCGACAGCCCGTTGATCGAAAGGGCTGGCGGAGAATAGATTCCGCCCGGCCAGTTCAGGTCCTCGTAGCGATAGATGACGTCGAAATCATCGTCGCCGAGAACCTTGATCTGCGCCTGGAAGGCGCTTGGCGTCGAATGCCCGTAATAGCTGCCGACGTCGTCCCAGGTGACGGTGATCGTGTTAGTCGTCGCGTCGAAATCGTACCAGATGCGGTTGCTGCCCTGGCTGTTGCCGCCCGGCGTCGGGGTCAGAGGACCGCCGCTCGTATCGACCGCATAATAGGGCCAGATCTGCAGCCCGAGCGAACCGATGCTCAAGGGGCCATAGCTGTCGATATGGATCTGGCTGACGGCCTCTCCCCCGATCATCAGGCTGCCGCCGTTGAAATCGGACGGAATGTCGACGTCGACGCTTTGATAGGGCGCCGAGGCCGGGAACGCTGCTTCGCCGAAGCCGGCGTCGCCGCCAAGCCCCGAGACCAGCGCGTTCGACAGCGGACCGAAATAGGCCGCGAGATCGATTGGCGAGGGATTGGGTGTGCCGTTGTCGCCAATCAGCGTGTCGTCACCATTCTGGCCGTAGAGCGTGTCCGCGCCATAGCCGCCATTGATGACGTCGTCGCCGCCTCCGCCGTAGAGAACGTCCACGCCCTCGGTTCCGGTGAGATTGAGCGGATCGAGCGACTGGAATGGCGCGCCGTTGAAATTGGCTCGCGTCAGGTCTGCGGGGTCGATGCCCACAAGGCGCACAGCGGGTACGATGCCGTTGCCATCCTCGCGATCGATGAAGACGATCGTGTCCGCCCCATCACGCTGGACATAGACCGGGTAGCTGATCCCGACCTCGCCGCCCGAATATGGCACGTCGAGAACATCGCCATCTGCACCGGCTTCGAAATCCGTGATCACGTCAACATCGGCGAGATCCTGCGCGGTGAAGCTTGCCGAGAAGGCTGCCACGCCCTCGATGCTTGCGACGCCGACCGGTCCGCCGCCTCCGCCATTGTCGACCAGCACGTAGCTGTCCTGGCCGCTGCCACCGGTGAGCTGATCCTTCTCGCCGTTGAGGGTGAAGCCCGAGAAGGTATCGTTGCCGGCTCCGCCGTCGAGGATGTTGGCGCCCTGGTCGTCGCGGAGATTGTCATCGCCATCACCGCCAAGGAGCAGGTCATCGCCGGCCCCGCCATCCAGCATGTCATTGCCGAGACCGCCGCGCAGCTCGTCGTTGCCGGCATCGCCATAGATCGTGTCGTCTTCGCTCGTCGAGACGCCGATGATCGATCCGTTGCGAATGAGCGCGCCCCAGACGCCGGCAGTGCCGGTATTGCCGTCAAGCGTATCGATCTGGGAAAGCGTGCCGTCAGCGATCGGTAGGGCGGCGGCGAGATCGTTCCCGAACGAGACCCGCGGAACGCTGTAAGAAGAGGACCAGTTCAGGTCTTCATAGCGGTAGAGGACATCGAACTCATTCTCGCCGACCAGCTTGATCTGAAGCTGGAAGGCACTCGGCGTCGACCTGGATGACGCATTGCCGACATCGTCCCAGGTCACGGTGATCGTGTT
Source organism: uncultured bacterium (assembly GCA_903884945.1). Classification (GTDB taxonomy): domain Bacteria; phylum Pseudomonadota; class Alphaproteobacteria; order Sphingomonadales; family Sphingomonadaceae; genus Sphingomonas. The sequence continues at coordinate 526 of CAISGR010000106.1, read as the reverse complement.
GGTCGCGGGGTCGAAATCGTACCAGACGCGGTTGCTGCCCTGGCTGTTGCCTCCGGGCGTCGGCGTCAACGCGCCGCCGCTGGTATCGACGGCATAGTTCGGCCAGACCTCAAGGCGCATGTCGCCGATGGTTACGGTGCCATAGCTGTCGATGTTCAGGCCGCCGACGAAGTTATTGCCGACCTTGAAGGAACCACCGTTGAAGTCCGATGGGATGCCGACATAGACGTTCTGATAGGGGCTCGACGGCACAAGCGCCGCCTCGCCAAAACCCGCGGTGCCGCCGAGGCCGGAAATGAGGGCGCTCGTAACGGACCCGAAATAGGATGCGAGATCGATGGGTGACGGGTTGGCGACCCCGTCATCGCCGATCAGCAGGTCACTGCCATCGCCGCCCCGGATCGTGTCGGCACCGTAGCCGCCATTGATCGTATCGCCGGCGACGCCGCCCGTCAGAAGGTCCATGCCGTCCGTGCCGGCGATATTGCGCGGCGCGATGAGCTCGAAACTCGCACCACCGAAATTG
>CAISGR010000105.1 GCA_903884945.1 uncultured bacterium | reverse complement strand
GGCAATCGTGTTCGACATGGAATCGGCGGCAAGCGCGGTTTCGTCGACCGCGGCGGTGATCGCGGTCACGGTCTGCGCCTGCGCTTCCATCGCGAAGCGGATGCGGTTGGCGCTTTCCTGCACTTCGGCGACGGTGGCCTTGATCGAGGCGTTGGTGTCGACGGTCGATCGCGTCGCTGACTGGATCGCGGCGATCTTGGCGGCGATGTCGTCGGTGGCGCGTGCCGTCTGGTTGGCGAGGCTCTTCACTTCCTGTGCGACCACGGCGAAGCCGCGCCCGGCATCGCCGGCGCGCGCCGCCTCGATCGTGGCGTTGAGCGCGAGCAGGTTGGTCTGCCCGGCGATGTCGCGGATCAGGCCGAGGATCGATTCGATCGATTGCGCATGGTCGGACAGCGTTTCGGACATGCCGACCGCGAGACCCGCCTGGGTCGAGGCGCGCGTCGCGATCTCGGCGGCTGCCTCCACTTCGGTGCGCGCGTCCTCGATCGCCCGGATCAGGCCGGCGGCGGTCTGCGCCGCCTCGCGCATCGCGACGGCGGATTGTTCGGCGGCGGCGGCGACCTCGGAGGTCTTGCCCAGCATCCCGCGCGCCGAGGTGGAGGTGCGCACGGACTGGCCGCGCAGCGCGCTCGATTCCTGCGTCGCGCTCTCGACCATCTGCGCGATGCCATCGCGGAATTCGGCGGCGAGCCGGTCGCGCCCGGCCTGGGCGAGGTGTTCGCGATAGGCATTGTAGACGGCGACGGTGATCTCGCCTTCCAGCGCGGAGAGGCGCATCAGCGTGTCGACCAGCACCGGCAGCCGCGTGTCGTCGCGATCGACCTTGCGCGTGAGCACGCCGAGCGCGACCCGGTCGCTGGCGTTGATCATCGACAGCAGCGCGAGCGGCGAGACGTCGCCGACATAGGCGGCGGCGACCGAGCGCTCGATCGATTCGATCCAGGCGCGGCCGGTCGTGTCGAGGAAGCGGTTTTTCAGGAACACGCAGCCGACATCGATCATCTTCTCGGTCTCGTGCGGCGCCCAGATGCGCTCGTCGGCGAAGCAGCGCAGCCATTGCTGCCAATATCCTTCGGAGATGGAGCGGATTTCCGGCTCGATCACGCTCCAGGCTTCCCGGCTCGCGCTCGCCAGCGACCCGTCGAAATCGAAGACTCGCAGTCTCGCGGAGAGGTCCACCTTGGCGGCAATCGTGCCGGGGGCGGGCAAGTCACTGGGGGTCAAGGGCGAAACTCCGTGTCTGGCGATCCTCCGCCTCGAGGCGGTTCGCAACGGAGCTAGCGGGATTTGGTTAAGGGGCGGTTAGGGACGGGGCGAAGTGCCGCCGGCTTCGAGTCGCGCCAGCGCGCGAATGCGGTGACGTGCCGGAACGGGGCGCCGCGGCAGGGCGATATAGTCATTCCTGCCGCTTCTCGTCCGTTTCGGATTGTTTCGATCTTGCGCCGACACCGCGACCGCCCTTCTATTGCGCAAGGGAGTGCGACGAGTCGCGCAAGCGGTCGCATCGGGCAATTCCAGGGCGATAATCTGACGCGAACCCAATGGCTTCGCGGACGCGAGCGGCCGTGTGGGAAGGGCGCCGCTTGCAATGTTGGATTTGATTTGTTCTTTGTTTGTTCGCCGGATGAGTTCCGGCTCAACCGGGGAGAATTCCATGGCACGAATGGGCATATCACTGCTGGTGATCGCCGGCGGTCTCGTGACCGCCGCGCTCGGCACTGCAAGCGGCGCCGCCGGCGGATCGGAAACGATCAACTACACCTATGATGCCAAGGGCCGGCTGATCCTGGTCCAGCATTCGGGCACGGTGAACAACAATGTCGTCGCGAACTACACGTTCGACGCCGCGGACAACCGCCGGAACCTGAAGGTCACCGGCGCGCCATAGGCGAAGCACGTCTTTCGATCGACGAATTCTCTTCACATCAGGACTCTCGGGAGGGTGGACTATGTCCAACCGTAACTTCTTGCGCGCGCTTCTTGTTTCCACCGTGCTCTGCGTGGGCTTCGCCGCTCCCGCCGTGGCGCAGCTTTCCCCGCCCGCGCCAGTGCGGCAATCCATCGACAGTAATGGCGTGGATCTGTTCCTCGGCACTTTGAACGTCGATGCGCCGGCAATATCGATGGGCCAAGGCGACCAGGGGTTATCCTATTATAAATTCAATCGCGGGCCCGGTTGGGTCGACAACGTGGTCGCTACGGTCAACCTGTCCGGAAGTACCATAACCGTCAGCCTCGGTCCGGTTTCCGATCGTTTCACCGTCTCAGGTAGCAGCTATATCCCGACCGAAGCCAATGGTGCGACATTGACCTTCGCCTCCAATATTTACACCTATGTCAGGTCCGATGGCACTATTGTCCGATTCGACAAGACAAAAATTACGACCCCTCCATTCTATGCGAATGCAGGTCGCGTACTCGATGTAACACGCCCATCGGGCGAGAAGCTGACCTATAGCTACAGCAGCCTCTATTATTGTTCGAATTGGAAGGCCGGCGGCGTTGGCTATGTCTGCATCAGCCATTCCTATGCCTATCGCGTCGCATCAGTCACCAACAGCTACGGCTACAGCGTAAACCTGTCTTACAACCCCATTGACGCTTTCGACCCAAATGATCCGAGCGATCCGCCCGATTGGACGACCTGGGGCACCGTAGTCGGCGCAAGCATGACGAACCTCGCGTCGACTGCGGGCGGAAGCGGGCTTTCCGAAGCCTTCGGCTATGACACTGTGGGAAGTATTACGTCGTATAATGTTACGGACTCACTCGGGCGCACAACCAAATATCGCACGAGTAGCGGTGCCATCGTCGGCGTCACCAAGCCCGGAAGCACCAGCGAAGATATTACGATCGCCTATGTGGGCGGGCGGGTCTCGAGCATCACTACGGCCGCCGGCACAATCGCCTATGGCGTGCCCTCTGACGTCAGTGGAGTCCGCACCGTTGTCTAATTGATTGGGTCATGTGTGGTCCTTTGGTTGCCCGATCGCCAATGGTTGTCTTCGAGGTATGATGCTGGCTTAAGAGCCTTGGATGCGTCAGCCTTCATGATC
>CAISGR010000104.1 GCA_903884945.1 uncultured bacterium | reverse complement strand
GAATCCCTCGCGATTCCACCCATCTTGAACACGCTCTAGGGATCGCATTCGACAGCGGTCGCCGGCTTGGTGCCGAACTCGCGTTCAATCATGGAATTGATCTCGGGCGCGGACGCGGGCTGGGAATTGGAATGTAGCTCGGCGTGCTTTGCACCCTAAGTCACTCGTTCACGTCGCCTCCTCGGCCACAATGGCTTGGCGCGATGTCAGCGCGCGCGGCGGCGCTCGTCGATAGTTGTTATCGCCAATTGTGTGAGCAGCTTATTCAGGCTCTGGCGGTAGGCCCGGCTATTTGCTGGTCGGCTTGAAGCGCGTTCTCCATCTTTGGCAGCTGCGGCGTCGCGCGCGACAACCAATTTTTCGAAAATGTCCTTACACCTCTCGATGGCAACCGGCGCAAGTGACTTGGCGGGCTTGCGAATAGAGGACAGTTCAACGGCTTTGTCTCGTACGCAGTTTCCCAATTCGGCAGGGGTAGCAGTCACGCTGGAAAGTAGCGCTGTAACAATGGGGATGATTAACATCAGACACCTCGCTTTGATACGCTGCGGCCATCGAATTTTTCGATGCGATTGCCAGAATGGCAGGGGCAACCTGAATAGTCGCTTGCGCTCCTAGGGTAATCGCGTTCATTTGGTTCTATGAAGCGAGCGCCCGAGGGCTCGCCGTACCATCTTCTGTAAGACGGCCCTGCTCATCGAAGCTGTAGATGCGGTCGGCTAGACTAATTAGCCGCGTTCAGCTTCAAGTCGCGTCACTTTCGCGCGAGGGGTGTCCGGCTTGTCGCGTCCGGATGTGGTGAACCTCTCTCAGATGGTAAAGGGTAACCGTAATCCCCTAAGTCGGCCTCCCCGGGCTCCGCCCTCAGCGAAACCTTGGTGGAAGTTCTGGTGATGACAAAAATAGAAGTCAACTTATCCTCGGAGTATGGGATCATGTTTTTACATGACTCCAAGGTGATGCCAGCTTTTCCGGTTGATGCTGGAAGCGAACCAGTAATGTATACGTCGACGTGTCTGGCATTCAGTGTCTTAATCTATGTCGATGGTGATGCCAGGATCGTGCTATGTGATCATGCTGCCGATAGCTCCCGGAAAGAATATTTTTCCGGGGAGATTGAGTGCTCTAGTAAGTCCCTCTCGCTTTGCGATCCGAATGGCTTCGCCTTTGCGTCTGTGCCGCTGCAAGATGCCTTTGCGCGCGTTTCGCTGCGGATGTCCGAGGAGAGAAATCCCGACATCGTGGAGTGCGTGGTTGAAAACATGAAGTCTTTTTAGACCCCGCTGCCAGCCGGCGCTATGGTTGCTGGTGCACCGCGGCCCAGGGCGGCAGGTCGTTCGCACATGCCTTTCCGGTCAGGTGCGCATATCGCCGAACGCGTTACGCGCTACGATGCGGGTGAGCGCTGAAGCGGGATCTCGCGCTTGCCCATTTCATGGACGACCGCCTTGAGGAGCGGCGAAGGGGCTTCCCGTTCCTCGGCCGAAGCAGTCTCCCAGGTGTCCATCAACTCGTCGTCGGTCATATTTGCGGCATCGGCGGCAAATGCCTGCGTCTCGGGATCGTGCATGATGTCATTCCCCAGGGATGATTGCGCCCCCATGCTATCTGTCCGGGGCAGGCGGTAGCAAGCTCGGATGGGGGCGAGCCGCGCAGTGGCCGGCCGCTCGTCCGGGACTGTCGGATCGCGGCAAGGCTTCGCGCCCCTGTCAAAACATTGTACAGAAATCTGTACAGCGTTCGAGAATGTCAGCGAAGTGCCTGACATTTTATTGCAGGTGCGAAGGGCAGAGCCCCGTCCGCGGCGCTCTTGCCGATGCCCGGGCGACCGCGGGCCCCCGCGCTGGCTTTGTCGTCACTTCGTGGCGGCCAGCGCAGGCGCGCGTGTCGATTCAACCTGTCGCTGCACCCGTCTACTCGGGTCGTCATGCGCATCCCGCCACCCCGCCGTCATCCCGATCTCGCCGGCAGGGCCGCAGGCGCGAAAACCTCGCGCAGCGCGCGCACGTCATCCGCCGACGGCCAGGCGCATCCGCCGTGCCGCGCGCCACGCAACCGATCGCCGGGCAGCGCGCCCGGCGCGGCGTTCAGGCATAGGGCGGCTGGTGCAGGCCCTTGGGGCTGGTCGTGAAGATCTCGCAGCCATCCTCGGTGATCCCGATCGAATGCTCGAACTGCGCCGAGAGTGAGCGGTCGCGCGTCACTGCCGTCCAGCCATCGTCGAGCAGCTTCACGTCGGGGCGGCCGATATTGATCATCGGCTCGATCGTGAAGATCATGCCGGGGCGCAGCTCGGGCCCGGTGCCGGGCTTGCCGACATGCACCACCTCGGGCGCGTCATGGAACAGCTGGCCCACGCCATGCCCGCAGAAATCGCGGACCACGCCGTAGCGATGCTTCTCGGCATGGACCTGGATGGCATGCGCGACGTCGCCCATATGCTTGCCCGGGCGGGCCTGCTCGATGCCGAGCATCAGGCATTCATAGGTCACGTCGACCAGCCGCTTCGCCTTGATCGGCACGTCGCCGATCAGGTACATCCGGCTGGAATCGCCGTGCCAGCCGTCGAGGATCGGGGTAACGTCGACATTCACGATGTCGCCCGCCTTCAGCGTCTTCTCGCTCGGGATGCCGTGGCACACGACATGGTTGATCGAGATGCAGCTCGAATGGGTATAGCCGCGATAGCCCAGCGTCGCCGGGACGCCGCCGCGGTCGACGATGAACTGGCGGATCATGTCGTCGATCTCGCCGGTCGATACGCCCGGCACCATGTGCGGGACGACCATGTCGAGCGTCTCCGCGGCGAGGCGGCCGGCCTTGTGCATCCCGTCGAACGCTTCGCGCCCGTGGAGCTTGATCGCGCCGGTGCGGCCGGCGGGCGCGTCCGGGGTGACGGTTACATAGTCTGTCATGCGACAGGATATAGCGACAACGGACGGGCTTTGCGAGGGCGGCAATACAGGTCTATGCGCGTTCCCATGAGCGAGCGGATCTGGACGGCAGCATTGGTGGTGATCGGCGACGAGATTCTCTCGGGCCGCACGCAGGACAAGAATGTCGCCCAGCTCGCGACCTGGCTGAACGTGCAGGGCATCCGCCTCGCCGAGGTGCGCGTGGTGCCGGACGTGACCGCGGCGATCGTCGAGGCGGTCAACGCGCTGCGCGTGCGTAACGATTATCTCTTCACCACCGGCGGCATCGGCCCGACGCACGACGACATCACCGTCGATGCGATCGCCGCGGCGCTCGGCGTCGGCGTCGTCCACCATCCCAAGGCCGTGGCGGTGCTGGAGCGCTATTACGAGGCGCGCGGCGGCCTTACCGAGGCGCGCAAGCGCATGGCGCGCGTGCCCGAGGGGGCCGACCTGATCGAGAACCGCATGTCCGGCGCGCCCGGCATCCATATCGGCAATATCTTCGTCATGGCCGGCGTGCCGCATATCACTGCGGGCATGCTCGATGCGCTGACCGGCACGCTGGAGGGCGGCCGGCCGGTCCTCTCGCGCACGATCGGCTGCTGGGTGGCGGAAAGCGAGGTCGCGGTCCTGCTCGGCGAGGTCGAGCGCGCCCATGCCGGCGTCGCGATCGGCAGCTATCCCTTTTTCCGCGAGGGGCGCACCGGCGCCAATTTCGTCGTCCGCGCGACTGACCCTGCCGTGCTCGATGCGTGCGTCGCCGATCTCATTGCCCGGCTGGAGGCTGACGGGCGGACGGTTTTCCCGGACGGGATCTAGCCCTGCTGCTCCGCGGCGGGGTTGGCACTGTTGCCGGGCAGGTCGATCGCGACGAGCTTCCACCCGAACAGCCCGCGCCGCTCGAAGGTGAGGCCGGTCGGGCGGCCGGGCCGGTCTGCGCGCCGCACGCGCACCAGGAAATGGTCGAGCCCGACATAGCGATAGTCATAGCCGATGGCCGGGCGGGCCGGGCTGGCCGGCGCCGTTGGGGCAGCGTCGCCGTCGCCGTCGCCGAGCCGGACCAGCGTCGCTATCCCCTCGGGCGTCACGAGCCGGTCGACCGCCCGGTCGGCGATCGCCGGCGCGAGCAGCGCGCCGAGGCCCGCCAGGGCCGTCTCGCTGATCCGCGGGTCGGTCCGGGCGCGTGCCGCCATCGCGTCGGCAAGCTGTGGCTTGAGCGCGTCGCGCACCGCGGGAAAGTCGACTGCGCGCTCCAGCCGCGCGGCGTCGCCGCTCTTCGCCGCGGCGACGAAGCCGCGCACCGCGAGCAGCGGGGAGGCGAGATAGGCTCCCGCCACGGCCGCCAGGATGGCCGCCGCGCCGATGCCGAGGCGCTTGTTCATCGGTCCTCCGTCCCTTGCTCTCCTGTGGTGTCACGCACCATCCAACTGTGATTCTCCACGATGATCGCCTCCACCGGCGTGCCGTCCTCGTCGCGGGAGGGCTTGAAGCGGAAGCGCTGCTCGATCAGCCGGCAGGTGGTCGCGTCGAGCTCGGCGTTGCCGCTCGATCCGGTCACCCTGCAGTCGGTGGCCCGGCCGTCGGTCGTCACGGTATAGCGCACCGCGACGGTCCCCTGGATCAACGCGTCCCGGGCCGCGCGCGGATAGTCCGAGTTCTTGATGCGGCCCTTGATCTGGCGCGGCGGAATGTCGGTGCCGCCATCGCCGTCACCATCGCCTGCGCCGCCGCTGCCCGTGCCATTGCCCTGTCCGCCGGCCCCGCTGCCGGGCCCCGGTCGATCGCTCGCGCCGGCACTCGGATCGGCCCCGGTCCCCGCGGTCGGCGCCACCACGATCGGCGGCGGCGTGATCGGCGGCACGATCGCTGGCGGCGCGACTGCCTCGGTCGCCCTGGATCGCAGGTTGGGCGGCGCCGCCGCGCCCTCGGCCTTCGCGCTCTTCACCGGACGGGGCACCGGCTTTTCGGGGGGCGGGGGCTTGGGCAGTACGCTGAACAGCGCCAGCCTGCCGTCCGCGACCCCCGGCATGTGCACGGCGAGCCCCGTGACCAGCGCATAGACCAGCAGCCCCTGCAGCGCGACGGCGGCGATCGCGGCCTTGATCCGGTCGCCGGGCTTCTGCTGCAGGGTCTTCATGACGGTCGATCGGGATTCCATGCAAGGTCGGGGACCTCAAGCATGGATGGGATGAACCTGTGCTGGCCGGCCCTTGTCGCCCGGGCGACGCGGCGAAGTGCCGGGATCAGTGCCGGGCGATGTCGTCGCGCCAGTCGCTGTAGAATTTCAGCAGGGCCTCGGTATCACCGGTCAACCGATCGAGCTTCGCCAGCCAGGTGGCGTTGTCGCGGCGGAGCGCTTCCGGGTTCTTGCTGCGGGCCAGCGTGGATCGATACAGTAGCGAGAGATTATAGTCGGCGGTGGCCAGGCTCCAGTCGGTGCAGATGCGCGACCGGCTCGGCGATACCGCGCCCGTGCACGGGAAGGTCATCACCAGCGTCGCCGCCCGCGGGTCCGGCAGGCCGCTGTCGCGCGACCGGTCGACCGGCGCGGCCTCCTCCCCGTGCTGTTTCGGCGCGGAGATCAGCGTGCTCATCCAGGCAGCAACCCCGCTTCCCGCCTGGCTCACTGCCTCCCGGGGCGTCTTCGGCGCGTCGCTCTCCGACATGTTGCCCGGTCCGTCGCCCGGGGTGGCGGCGGGGCTGGCGAACATCCATGAGGCGAGGGCGATGGAAAGCAGGATCAGCCCGCCCAGGCCGCCCAGCCCGAGCAGCACGGTCGTCGAGGCGCGCGCGCGGCGCGGGGTCAGCGGGCAGCGGCTCTCGCGGCAGCGGACCAGCGAGGGCCGGCTGATGTCGCGCGCGCAGACGGTGCATTTCGACCTGGACATGGCCCGATCCTGCCGGAACAGGGTTAATATTTCGCAAGCCATGAAGCTGTGGGGGAGCCAGCGGCGGGTGCTGGAGCGGGTGAAGGGAATCGAACCCTCGTCGTAAGCTTGGGAAGCTTCTGCTCTGCCATTGAGCTACACCCGCAAAGCGCTGGAAACGCTAAGCTTTTATCGATCGCTGCCAGCTTGCTTGGCAAACCGGCGTGCGACGATGCGGATGCCCAGTGCCACAATGACCGGCGCAAGGTCAACGTGGGCCGTGACGGCCACCGGCAGATTCCGCATCGGACTGGCGAAGCGAGCCCGGAGTCCACCGCGCCGGAGATCGGTCAAGTATCGAGGCCGCGCCGGTGCAGTTCGGCAGCGAGTGCCGCAACTACAGTTTCCTCGCGCGTCGCGTCGGCGACGCGTAGCGCGACCATCAGCTCGGCATCCGAAACAGCAGCCAGCATGGCCGGTATCGCTGTTGCCCATCTTTCTATGATAACTCGTATGAACGGCGTATTCTCGGGCTGCACCCTGGCAGCCTCAAGTTTTTCGACAAGAAAACGCAGTCCTTCGAGCCATGATGGAGCATCCATTCGGCGCCTCCTTGGCGGTGCGCACTATATGGACTCTCCTGCGGTTTAATAGATCGAATGATCAGATCGTGCGGCAACAGCATCGCGCACGACACAGCCCGGGCCAGTGCTGTGCGAACTGGCGGCAATATGGCTGTTCCGCATGATGTTCATGGAGTGGCGGCACTCGACGCAGCGCGTCGATATTTACGAAGGCAATCGCCCATTATCGCGAGGCCGGCTGGTCGAGAAGGGCGAGACGCCGGCTCGCCGCTCCCGTGGCAATCAGCGCTTGACGGCGCGGCCGTGGGACAAGATGCGCGGGGCGATCCTTTCCTCGTGCCGGAATTCCCGATGCTCACCATCCATCCCCTTACGGCGATCGGCGAAGTCCTGCCCGGCGACGATCTTGCCGCGCTGCTCGCCGCTGCGCTGCGCAGCGCGGGACTGGAGCTCCAGCGCTTCGACATTCTCGTCGTCACGCAGAAGATCGTCTCGAAGGCCGAGGGTCGCTTCGTCGATCTCGCCGGCGTCGTGCCGGGCGCGGAGGCGATGCGGCTGGCCGGTACCACCCGCAAGGATCCGCGCCTGGTCGAACTGGTCCTTGCCGAATCCAGCGATGTGGTCCGCGCCGTGCCGCACGTGCTGATCACCCGGCACCGATCCGGCCATGTGATGGCCAATGCCGGGATCGACCAGTCCAATATCGGATCATCCGGTGCGGAGCTTGCGCTGCTCCTGCCCGAAGACGCCGATGCGTCGGCGCAGCGCTTGCGCGAAGCGCTGGAGCGGGTCTGGCCGGCCGGCTTCGGCGTACTGGTGTCGGATAGTTTCGGGCGCCCCTGGCGGTACGGCGTGACCAATGTCGCGATCGGTGGCAGCGGCTTCCCGGCGCTGATCGATCGGCGCGGCACGCCGGATCGGGACGGTCGTATCCTGGAGGTTACCCAGGTTGCGCTCGGGGACATGGCGGCCAGCGCCGCCGGCCTGGTCACCGGCGAGGGCGCGGAGGGCGTACCCGCCGCGCTGATCCGCGGCCTGTCCTGGGACACCGCGCCGAACCCCGCGGCCGCGCTGGTCCGCCCGCTTGGCGAGGATCTGTTTCGATGAGCAGGGTCGTGGTGCTGACCGGGGGCGTCGGGGGCGCCAAGCTCGCGCTGGGCCTCACCGCATTGCTCGGCGGCGAGCGCGTCACCGCCATCATCAATACCGGCGACGATTTCAGCCATCTCGGTCTCGCCGTATCGCCCGATATTGATACGCTGCTTTACACCCTGTCGGGCAAGTCGGATGTGGTGAAGGGCTGGGGCCGCGCCGACGAAAGCTGGAATTTCATGGCGTCGCTTCGATCGCTCGGCGGGGAGGACTGGTTCCAGCTCGGCGACGGCGATCTCGCGCTGCACGTCCTGCGAACGGCGGCGCTGGCGCGTGGCGAGAGCCTGTCGGCGATCACCGCCTCGTTCGCCCGGGCCTGGGGTGTCACTGCCGCAATGCTGCCGATGACCGACGATCCGGTCGCTACCATGATCGATACCGACGAAGGACTCCTGCCGTTCCAGACATATTTCGTGGCCCGCCGTTGCGAGCCGCGCGTGCGGGAGATCCGGTTCGACGGTGCGGCCGCGGCGCGGCCGGCGGCCGGCGTGCTGGAGGCGATTGTCGATCCCTCGGTCTCGGCGATCGTGATCGCGCCGTCCAATCCCTGGCTCAGCGTCGATCCGGTGCTTGCGGTCCCGGGCCTGCGCGAAGCGCTTCGCGCTGCACCGGCACCGGTCATCGCCGTCTCGCCGGTGCGCAATGGCCAGTCGTTCAAGGGACCCACGTCGAAGATCATGAGCGAGCTCGGCCTCAGCGTGGATAGTGCGACGATCGCGGCACATTATGGCGACCTGCTCGACGGGCTCGTCGTCGATACG